>JBNMKW010000051.1:0-15714 GCA_050874545.1 Megasphaera sp.
ATCGATATAGTTCGCAGAACCAGAAGCGGCTAGGTTGATGGAAGTGCCATCTCCATGTTTACCCGTTTCTAAGCCCAAAGACAGACCTGTAGCGACCTGCACACCGCTATTGGTAGCAGCATTCCGGATATTGGCTGTATTGCCTGTCATAGAAATATGGCTAAAATCGGCGGTCGTCGATTTTTTGAGGTCATTGACAGCCACGGCCCCTGCTAAAGAGCCACGGAATTTCGAAGTGTCTTTCACTCCCATTTTGCTAAGTGCCATAGCCCCGCTATAGGCACCGATATAGGATTTATCTTCTGCATTGACAGTAACAGCGGTGGACATATCTTTCTTCGTGACACCGTCTCCAAAGGTTGGCGCTGTCAAGGTAATGTCTACCCCATCCAATTTCGCTGCGGTCTCATCGACTACATAGTTCCAAGAAACACTACCGACGGCATTCAAATTCACCTTGGAATCGCCACTACCAATGGCAGCTCCTGCCACGCCGCCATTTCCGGCGGCAGCCTGTCCGCCGCCAGCAGCTACATTCACACCACCGCCAGCCGCATTTTTATTTTCTGTCTTGCCATTGATGCCTCCGGCTACCGTGAGGTTATTGATGATCCCGTCAGTCAAGGCATCTACGCGGACACTATTGGCACTGAGTTTCCCTTTTTTACCCGCCGTAGCCGCTGTTTCTGTAGATTTGCCATCTTTATCGACTTCCTGATTTTCTACTTTGGCCAAGGTATGGACATCATAGGAAATCACACCGGTGCTGGCACCGATCGCAGAGCCCTGGGTCTGGGTCAATCCACCGACCACATTGATCACATTGGCATTATTTTTCGCCGTGATGGCGATGGCTCCAGAGGCAGTGACTTTATCTTCGCCCTCTTCGTTATCCACTTTTTTGGACGCAGTGAAAATAACATCGTCATCGACCAAGGTTTTGGCGTTCGATTCGCCGCCCATGTAAGAGACCATGCCTGTAATGCCATATTGACTGGTCTGAGTACCGCCATAAACAAGTCCCATATTTAAAATATCATTATCGGTGGCTAAGGAAATAGAACCGGCAGAAATTTCGACACCATTCATGACTTTGATGCCGCTGTTATTGTAGGAATTCTGTACTCCTACACTACCGCCTAGACCATTTTCCGTTTTCTTTGTGGTATCGATGGTGGGACGGAAAGCTTGTTTACCAATGAATTGTAAATTGCTTTCTACCACATTGGCTTTCATGTCTACTGCGCCGTCGGAGGTAATCTTGGTATTGGCGCCCAGGTTGATATCAGCGGTGTTATGCAGATTCTGCACGCCCACACTGCCGGAAACCATCCCTTTGGCCTCAGGGATTTCCTTATCTGAAGCCCCCTTTGCCGCAGATGCTACATACATATTGGCATAGCTAGAGGCATCGGCAAAGGCTTCAATAGCTTCTAACAAATCGCCAGCACCACTGAATTCCTTTAAGATATCATAGGCCGCCATAGCTTTCTTTACTACTAGTTTGCTATCCTTCGCATTGGGAGCCTTATCTTTTTTCAATAATGTATCAATATCTGTGGCAATATTCTGCAGGTTGTTAAATTTCTCTCGTACCCCTGGCTTTGACCAATCTGTCCAATGATCTATGAAAGACTTACAGCCATCTAAAAAATCCTGCGCCAGATTTTTTGCTCGTGTATATCGTTGTTCTACATAGGCATTTAAAGCCACATTCCCTTCCGCGTCTATCGTTGCCTTAGAATCCGTATCAGACTCCACATTGATTTCTGCGGTGTTATTCATGTTTTCTACTGCTACAGCTGCCGAAGCGCCGAATTTAACATTATCGGCGGCAGCAATAATCACATCACTGGTAACCATATGAGTATCTTCGATATTCACTTTGGCATTTAGTGCTACATCTCCCGTAGCAATGATAGAAGATGTGGGGTTCAGATTGATTTTCGCCTGATTGGTCACATTGGCTACCGCAATAGCAGCGCCTACATCAAAGGATTGATTCCAAGCCGGATCCTGCCCACCGCCCGGATTCTGTACATTATTGCCAGCTGCATTTTGTGTAGTAATGCGGAATGCTTGCAATAGTTTTTTCGAATTGTCTATGGTTGCCTTAAAGGCATCACTATCAAAAAGGCGTTCAATCCCCGTGAATTCACCTTCAAAGTCATTGCTGGTAGACAAATCGAAACCACTCAGGGTGTGCTCTGCATTGAGTTCTACATTTTCACCATTGAGCGTTCCATAGTTATTGATGGCTGCATTTCCTTTGGTTCCCACCACATTGACGACCGTGCTGAGTGCCGTATCTTCTTTGGGATCCTCTGGTTGCGTGGTATTTGTAGCAATAGAGACTTCGCTGGATATAGAATTATCGCTGTTAGCAGAAATATTCAAATCAGCGCCTGCCTTCAATGTAGTATCCTTATTATTTTTTCCTACATTGACTTCTGCATTGGTATCTTGGAAAACCAGGTTCACTCCGGCCATGAACATAGAACCTTGGTATTCTTCATCCTGTCCTGGATTCTCAGATTTATAAAATTTCGGCTGCTTAATTCCCAAGCTAGCGCTATTAGCATTTTCTGCACTGCCTTCAATATTCATATCTCCCTCAGAGGCAAGCGTACCATCAATATTGACAATAGCATTGCTGGAGCTGTCTTCATAAATAAGGCCACCGGTGAAGAACTTCGATAAATCAGTGGTCCCCTTTTTCACTTTTGGCTGCAGCTTCACTTTCATCTTATTTTTCGCCGTACTGCTAGCACTGACATTTAGACTGGAGGTAAATTCTTTCCTTTCCCCATTGCTGTTATAGGTTAGCGGATGTCCATTACTATCTTTCAGTATACGAGATGTAATGTCTGCCTTTTCTCCAATGGTTGTCGTTGCCTTAGCATCGGTGATATTAAATGGCATATACAGCTGGGTCAAAAGACTATTCATTGTCTCTACCTTGCCGCCTACCCCATCGGCTAAAGCTCCATTTTCTTCTAATTTTCCCCATAACATATTCGTGAAGTTGCTATTGAATTGCACGCCAATCTGGCTAGACCCTTCATTGATAATGTCCAGCAGATTCGCATAATTACCAAAGCTATAATTGGTCTTCGCTTGGGATGTAATATTCACATTGGCACCACTGACGCTTCCATTCACGGTAGTTTCCGCGTTGGTAAAGCCCATGAAGTACCACCAGTGTTCAAACTTTGTTTTATTGGAAAGCTGCGCATTGGAAGAAATCTCTACATTGCCAATGGCATCGATGGTCGCCCCCTCGCCGACAGTAGCTTTGGCAGTTACGGTGTTATCATACGTTTTCAGGCCAAGAAATTCTGTCTTGTCATTCCGACTATCAGCTGACGCCCGCAGATAGATACCGCCATCCCCCTTTAAGGCTTCATTGTCCGGTTCATTAGGGTCGGCAATGACCACATGGCCTTCTTTGTCTAAAGATGCCGTGAGCCGACCCTCTTTAACCGCAGCGTTCGTTACCTTGTCATTGTTCACTACAGTTTCAAATACCATACCCGTACGAAGTGCTGGCGCATTGGTTGAACCTTCTGCCTGTGACACCTCAATAGAAGCGGCCCGGAGGTCAATCCCGGTTGCTGCATTGATAGTACCATTCACCATAATAGATGCATCTAACGAAGAAGATACTGGATACTCATTATTCTTGATATTCTTTACTGCCTGTTCTGCTTCTGAAGCATCACCTGGAAGCTGCTGGGTGCTGATAACGGTCAGCGAGCCCGCATTGATGACGCCGCCGGCACCGACTACCATGCCTTTAGGGCTCAGAAAATATAAATTGCCGCCGATTTTATTATCCCGAATCGCGTTGACAGTCCCTTGAACATCAATCTTCTTATTGACAGTATTCACTAACGTATCCAGGGTTTTCGTATTGTCTTTCGTGCGAAAATACATATTTGCTATATCATTTTTCCCCACTTCAAACCTGTCAAAACGATTCAGCCCTACTGTATTGGATGCCGATTCTGCATAAATATCTCCTGTTCCGTCCTTCTGTACCAGATTTGTATTGGGATCATTAACGCGAGTAATCACACTGTTAGCCGCCAATGCATTCTGATTGCCACCCCAAGGAATCAATAAGCCTGCGCTGACTGCCAAGACAGTGCGCAGTACGTTCAGACGCAGTGATACGCCCTGTGTCTTCCTAGTATGCTTCTGATTTTGTCTATGCCTCAATAATCTCCGTTTACTGCTCATGCTATTCTCCCTCCGCATCTTCCGCAACCCGTATATATCCCAGTGCTTCATTCAAACAACCTTGTTTGGGTACTCCGCGCAGCTGTACATATACTTTGGCCGGCATTGCCTTTCCTGCTTGCCAGCGCAATTTAACATGCGATATACGCGAATATATATATATGGTTTCATGAACGCAAGTTGCAAAAATTGCCTCTGCCAGTCCTTCTATCCGACGATCTGCCAATGCCGCATCCTGCAATATCTTACAAAAGAATGTATATTCGGCAGTCGTCACCAGTTGTTCCTGCTGGGCCGGCAATACGGCCTCTTTCTTTGGCAGCAGCTCAATGCCAACTATATCTCCTATACTGCCATCCGGCAATACATCTATATCCAACATATAATGAAACAAATTTAATGCATCTATACGTTGCAACAGCTGCCACCCTTCCCCAGGCAGAGGCGGCATACCGATACGTTTCAACATAGGCTGCAATCCAGTCAATCCCTGTTTTAAAATCAGCACCAGACGCAGCGGCTTTTCCTGCCGTGATTCCATAAATCCAATATGCCAGGGCATACATTCTGATTGCATGGTTTGCAGCAGATGCTGTACTGGCACTATTTGGGGCTGCCTGCCCCAATATTGTAAAACAGGCCCTAGTAAAGTCCTGACAAAATCTCCCGATAAATTGATAAAAGAAGCTACTTGTCCTGCATATTTTTCATCTATATCTGCTTCTAAATATAAAGAACACACAGCAGGCAGCGACGGTTTGCACCGCGCCAGCTCTTGTGCATAATAATGAAAAAACTCTCCTTCTTTTGCTACACTTCTGCCAGCAAGAAGATTGGCTTCCACAAAATCTTTCGCCAAATATTGTGCAGACAAGTCTATTTGTACATTGCCCTTTAACGGAACCTCCGCATAAAGGTCTACTCGTTTTTGCGGTAAAACATAAATGGGAGCCTGATTCATGAGTCGCGTTTCTGCGGCAGGTTCCAGTCCCCATAATCGTTTCCCTGATTCAGTAGCTGTCATACGTTTGCGCCAATAGGCAAACACTTCCAACTGCTGCCGTTCGCTTATACTCATCAATCACACTCCCCGTATTCTATATATGTTTTTATTCGCTATGAAATTTCAGCGGCCATGCCAATACAACGTACGCTGGCTTATGCCCAGATCCATTTCATAATATGTTTATATTCATCATTTAAATGTTTAATTAACACATCGAGCATCGTGTAAATCATATCGCAATCCAATTCTTCAGGCCTGTTTAACAGGTAAGAATCTACTATCAAGGCTCCATCTTCCATGAAATAATATTTAAAAATTTTATATTGGGCATTTATTGTATTTATTGCTTCTATCAATGCTGCTTTATTGCTTTCCTTTAACGCTTCATTAGCCACACGGACACGAATCATCGTATAAATACTGCTGTCCAAAATAACCAATGTCGGGAGCTGCTGCCCTTCTACATCAATAAAAGAACGAAATACTACAGTATTTAACGGATCGTCTTGTATTTCTTGTACTTCAAAACAAGTAATATTTTTTTCCTGTAAGTATTCCTTAAAAATTTCTGCTTTTTTGTTCATGATACCATTCAATCCTTTCTAATATAACTACTATATTTGTCTGTATTATTTTCAGCTATCAAAATTGACCGCTGATGACAAAATGCATTCTCGTCTTGCTAACCGTTTCTGCCGGAAATTCTCGCCGCAGCGGCACTCCCAAGGTCAGCGCTGTTGAAATATTTTTACAAATCGCACTGCGCAGTCCTACGCCAACGCTGGCAAGTATTCTTGCAGCATCATCACTTTGGCCGCTTCCGTATATATGACCATAATCAAAGAATACAAAGGCGTTCGTCTTCGTATGGGCGACAGGAATTTGATATTCCGTACTAATCGTAAATCCACTGTCCCCGCCTAAATAGTTTTCTTTATATCCTCGTACACTGTACATACCGCCAATGTAAAACTGACGCGAGCTTGTCATTCCCTCTGTGCCGCTCCATTGCGCGTCTGCACGTACATTCAGCTGTTTCCCCTTTGCATACGCTTTTTGATACAAGCCATTAAACCGGTAAAAGCCAAAATGCTGGGTTTCTGCTTGATGCGAATCTGGGGTACTCTTGCTATATCCTCGTGTATAGCTATGCTTTTGATACCATACATAACTATTTCCATAGTTTGTCACTGCCAATCCTAAGGAAATATCTTGTACCTGGTCATCTACAATATTAAATCGGTACGGATAAACCATAAAATCACTTTTAGAGGCTTGGCGGTTATAATCCAAACTCAACTCGGTACGCATCGTTTCATGGACTGCTAGGGGCCGTATAAAACCCACTCCCACAGAATTGGCGTGGCCCTTCACCCTATCCTTGTATGCGCCGTCTATCGTTTTAACGGCATTCGCACTATATAGCAAGTTCATTTTTGTGCCGCTGCGGCCCAAGTAATGACTGTACGTAACGTTGGCTGCTTTCATACCTTCACTCCATACAGTCCCAACACTCAGTGGATCACATGTACCAGACAAGCTTTTTGTCGTATAAAACAGTCCGGTTCGATACTGGCCGCTCGTATCACTGCCGGCATTGTCTTCAAACAGCGTCCACATTTCCCGCTGCGGTTCATACGCCATAATTTCATAGTCTGTTGTTCCAGGCTGTTGTCCTGCTTTCATGACAATACGCAGCTGCGTGCTGTTGGTTGCATTAAACCGAAGCATATCTTCGTTTATCTGTTTGGTATTCGCAACGTCGCCGGCAGTAAAGTGCAGACGATGTTGAATATAACTGCTTCGGGTATATTGATTGCCCTGTACTGCATACGTACCGGTTTTTCCTTCTATCAAAAGCAATTTGACCACGCCGTCTTCAATCGTCTGAGGCTGTAAAAACGCCCGGCAGGTCATATACCCTTTTTCACGGTATATTGCATTGATTTTTTCTACTACCGTATACATATCCGCTATAGTTACATCTTTGCCTTCATACGGCTTAGTCACAGCAGCGATTTCTTCTGCAGACAACACAGTAGAAGAGCCTGTATCTATTCTTTTTAACATAAAACGAATATTTTCTTCTGGCTGAGTCTGTTTTGTCTGTTCCTGTTTAGCTTTGGCTTGGTGCGCTGCCCGGTCTTCGGCAATCTGGCGCTGTACACGTTCTCGTTCCAAATACTGCTGCATGCGGTTCATTTGTATGCCGCTGTCGTTACTGACATCGTTAGGCACAACAACTAGTTCCTGTGCATCAGCAAATGCAGACCAGCTGCCAGTCATGCACAGTATCGCCACTGCCGATGCGATATATTTTTTATGTATTTTCATACGACACCTCGATATGCTGGGGAAAATTAGAACGTTTTTTACAATATATTCACCCCGATTACAATTATTATATCATATTTAGATGGTCCTATATATAACAAACCGTATTCTATATTATTAGGATTATCGAATACGCTATTCGATTTCAGAATACGAAAACGCACAAGCACTAAAACATGCTAAAACTTCCATTTCAAGCCTACCTTACCATACACAGCGGAGCCGCCTTGACGATACATATCACTACCAATATTCAGGGATATATCCATTTTCTTCGGCGTACGGAACATAATCCCTGCCAGGAGGCTTACGCTGTCACGGCCATATAATCTTGCCGTATCACGGATGCTGGTTCCGGAAATGTCTGCCAGCTGGTACGTCGTCGTGCCGTTATCGCTCAGCAATTCATGATTCCACGCTGCACTGATATACGCCTGCCATTGCGTACGGCTGTTGTGTATCGGTCTTGGCAAGGTTGTCAGCTGATACCCCAGCTGCGTGCGCAGTGAATCATACGTTTCACTATCTATATGCGTGCGAATTGCCCCGCCATCTTCTGTAATGCTTGGCCGATGTACAAAACTGTACTGTACTGCCGCAAAAGGCCCGCTTTTTACGGCGTGCGTTTCTTTCGTCAAAGCGGTTCCCAGCCGCAGACTGCCGCTGAAGCCAGTCCATTTGGCATCTGCCGCACCGTTGTAGCTGCCAATATACACATTGCGATGGCTGCGCATCTGTTCAACTCCTACGCTTGCACTGCCAAATACGCTCCAGCCATTCCATGCTGCCGGTGCATAGCGGGCTTGTGTGCCTGCATAGAACCCTTCTCCTTTCACACTGCCGCTGGCATCACTGGTTGACTGATGATTAACGGCTGCGTGATACCCTAATGTCCAGCCGCTGTCCAGCGTCCGTTCCATCGCACCGAGTACGCCGCTGTCATGATTCGTATAACCGCGCAGACCATTATGCTGATCTGTATAGCTGTAGAACGGCATAGCCATGCTGCGCCAAGCATTTTGTTTTTTGCCTGCATCTGCCGTGTGAGAGTCTGACGGTTCATATGTGCTGAAACTGCCAAGGAAATCCAATGTATTCAGCATATTATATATATTTAGTGCAGCCTGGGCACTGCTGCTGTAAATAGACGGATTGAGCGTTTTCATAGCTGCATTGATGGCTTTGCTGTCGCCGGCAAAATCAATCGCTCCGACCAAGTTTTGTGCATCGCCCTGCACGCCGCCTGCATTTCGGTTCAGTGCTTCCGCAATACCTGCCGAGATGGGGTCATCTGCACATTTACTGTACGCATCGGCATCGCGGGAAGTATGCAGCACAATACCTGCCCCTTCCGTCTGCACCGTCATCTTCAGCGTAGGCGATACTGATTTTACAATGATGTTATCATTTGTCATATTATTGATAATATGACTGTCATCACCTGTTTTATTTTCTACGATTTGAATCTTCGTATCGCCGTTGAAATAACTCTGCACCGGTGTCAGCTGAATCTTGTTTTTACTATTTAACACTGCTTGTCCATTAACGATAATTTTATCAGACGTGCCATCGCCCATGACCTCAGCGTCAATCGTACCATCCGTATAAAAATCACCGTCAATGCGCATCATACCGATACTGTTGCCGGGCGCTATCGTGCCATGATTGATAAAGCCATATTGCGCTTCACTGCTAATATTCTTATCCTCGCCAACATTTTCGGTTTTAGTAACTGTATAATCAGCATTTCCTTTCAATGTTGCGCCATCAGCCACCAACACACGGTTTACTTTTGCCTGCCCGTTGAAGGAAAGCGTACCGCCGATTACATCCATATTGATGCTAGCTGGACTTATAATATTGCCTGTATAGTTCATCTGGAAGGCTTTGTCTGCCTCAGCGTTGCCATCGTCGTCAAATATGGCATTGCCATCTTTGTCTGCTTTCACGCCAAAAGTTAATTTTGTTAAACCGTCTTCGTCTTCTGGTAATTCAGGTTTAATAACATCTTCGCTGCCATCGTTCTGATAAATAATCGCTTTCGGATTCCATTTGGAAATAATATCACCCGTAAGAGAAGCTCCATTCATAATATTGATGTTCTGTACATAGGCATTCGGCGAAATATAAATTGCCGCCTGCTTGCCTGCTAGTGTGCCGTTCACATCGAAGCTTTCCACAAGTGCTCCGTTAATAGCTTCAGGAATAGTATCCATCTTCCAGCCAGCCTTTTCTCCCGTAAAAGCCGCCTCTAGTACCGATACATAATGTGTATTGATATACGAACCGCGATAGCCAGCTTTGTCGCCCAGCTCGTTGCTGCCAAAGTCAAAACGTGCTGCTACGCCGTCAGTCCCCATGGCGATAAGGCTGGCATCCTTTTGCAGCGTTACATCATGCTCTTTGCCATAGGTAACAGCCAAGGCATTACCGCCTGCGCCGTTCGCGCTGACGTAGTTATTAATATTAACCTTGTTGCCTACGCCATCCACGCGGATGCCCATGCTGTAATTGCCGGACGCATTGATGCTGCCTTTTTGCTCAACATCTACATAGCTGCCATACACATGCAGGCCGATTGCCTGACGCTGGCTGCTGCTCCAGTCCTTGCTGTTAATGGTCCCGAAATGTTCATCTTCAGTGCCACTGTTATAAATAGATTTACCAAAATACTTGCTGCGGTCAATATCATAGCCTAAATCCTGCAAGAGCGCCAGCTCTGCTTCCATATAGGTACACCAGTTGCGATAGCCTTGATGGCTCATCAGGCTGTTTTGCAGCTCGATATGCGAAAGCTCAGGTTCATCACCTTCATCGTCTCCCTCATAACAATTAATAGGCAGCCCGCCTTTTACAGTAACACCAGGCACACCATTCGCAGGCGCAATTTCTGCCACCTTGCCATCTACAGTAAGCACATCCCTGACATTTTTACCCGTAAAGGACACGCCGCCCTGCGAGCCAACTTTTTCTCCTGCATCTTGTACAGCATTTGCTTTTTGGGTAACGTCTTCATCCGGTTCATGAGTTATATCATCACGCAAAATGTAGAAGGTCTGGGCATCTATATCATCAGGATTTGCAAGCAGCTCGTTATAATCATCAAGTGTAATTGCTTTAATTTTCCTGCTTGCAAATTCATAACCAGTCGGGAGGTTTATCTTTTTGCCATCATCAGGGCCAAGCTGTTTATCAGGTTCATCAAAATAAATATCATCGCCCTCACTCCCAACAAGTGTTTGACCATAATAACTTACACGACCAAAAACATCACGCAGGCCAACTTCGTATTTATTTAAAACAAGACGATCAACACGTATTATTGGGTCCTCTTCATACGGCTCACTAATCCTAGTACCGATTGTGCCATCATCTTTATTGACATTAGCCGCCAAGCCCAGCGCATGGAACATTTCGTGCGTCACCGTGCCATAATAATCGCTTTGCGTACCGTTTTCCGGTAAAATGGAAAACTTGTCAAAATACCACTTTTCGCTGGCATCGTCAATTTCTATTCCGGCGTAATATTTTTCTTTCGGAATACCTTCCAGCTTATCCCTAGCCTGAATGGCTTCTGCCAGCTCTGTACCCGTGATAAAACTTGTAAGCTTGCCTTCGTTATTGCGCAAGGCAGCCGTTTCACTGAACGCCGCAGCATTAGCATCTTTTTCCTCTTTCAGCTTCAGCTCGATAAGCGGCAGATTTTCCTGGTTAGCAAAGCCAATCATATCACTGATATATTGCAGGCTATCGGTAATCGCCTCTTTTTCGCCGTTCTGGAAATCACGATAATTTTTGTGAACTGTTTTAGGTTTGCCTGTCACTGGATCAGGAATCTCGTGACCCTGTTCATCTAATTCAAGTTCCTCATAACCCTCTGGGTCATTCGTTTTATCGTACACGTCAAAAATCGCAAAAGACTGTTTCTCACCTTTTGCATTGGGAACACGGACTTCCCAATAATTTTCTTTGTGATTCTCGTCGTTTCCTATGTCATCCTCATGGATAACATCATCCTTATGAATAGAATTATCCTGTGCCTGTGCATACCACGGCATACATACGCATGAACAACTGAGAAGTACCGCCACTGTCAAATTTCTTGGATTTTTTTTGTTTACCACTATGTTTCCCTTCCTTTCCATTTCCGTACCTTTTACCTAGCAAATAATTTCTTATGGATACTGCCAAATCCGTTTCATAAAAAATATCTGCAAAAATAATGCATGTCCGAGTTTTTATGTCTATTCCAACAGTACACCGTTTTTAACTTCAGCTGTAATACTCAACAATATCTAGAAATAACAACTCCGATTATACATAGTGTTATTATATACAAAAGGAATTAACTATACAACCGCCCCTATACCCAAAATAAACCTGTTCCATGCCATTTTTGCTATTATGCACTTTGTTTTTCTCACAGCAGTACTATAAACGCTGCAGCATAGACTTGTATAATAAAAAGAGCTGCAACAAAATAGATTGAAAATCTCATGTGTTGCAGCTCTTTTTTTATAACTATGTATGTATTTTATAAATTGCTGATATGATATGTATCGCGTAAATAGTTGCGTACTTCGCCTTGAATATACAGGGAACCAACAATACAAAGAACTTGATGGTCTTGGACTGCAGCAAAGGCCTTATCCAAACCTTGAGCAATACTATCTGCCGCATCAGCCCTGCAAGGCAGCATCGCTGCCATTTTTTGGGGATCTGATGTTCGAGGCGTCGGTGCCGGCGCGCAGACAACATAATCATCAGCATGAAACAGTTCTTGCACCATTTGTGTATAGTCTTTATCTGCCAAAACAGAAAAGAGAAAGACCCGTTTTCTATCACCGAAAACATCTGCATAGGTCTTGCAGAATGTATCAATACCGGCAGGATTGTGTGCCCCGTCGATAACAACGTCTGTCTTGCCTGCTTTTAAGACTTGGAATCGTCCCGACCATTGAACATGATGCAGCCCCTGTTCTATTGCCGTGCAAGTCAGCCGCTTTTCATGACGTGCAATGAGCAGTAGTGCCATTGCGGCAGCAGCACAATTCGTACGCTGATGTTTTCCCATCAGAGGGATTGTCGTCGTAATAGCAAAGCCGTATGTTTCCCGTACCGTTACCATCTGACCAGCCGCCGGATCTTCCGCCCCGGCATTGCCGACTACGTCAAAACTATGGTCGAGGGCATAGAGCTTGCTGTGTTTTTGATAAGCTGTCCGTGCAATGACTTCTAATGCCGGCGACGTTGCCGTTGTAACGACAGGCACGCCTTCTTTAATGATACCGGCTTTTTGCACAGCGATTTTTTCAATCGTATCACCGCAGTACTTCATATGATCCATCGCTACGTTGGTAATGATGGATACTTCCGGAATAATAACGTTTGTCGAGTCCAGCAGGCCGCCCAGCCCTACTTCGATAACCGCATATTCCACACCGGCCTTGGCAAAATGCCAAAAAGCCGCTGCTGTAATCATTTCAAATTCTGTCGGCCGTTCTACGCCGTCAGCTGCCATCGCTTCTACAGCCTGCGATACCGTTTCTACGGCATCAGCAAAATCCTGCCGCGCAATGTCCTGTCCGTTGACATTGATGCGTTCCGTGTACTCTTCCAAATGGGGCGACGTATACCGCCCGGTCTTGATGCCGCCTTCACAGAGCGCACTGGCAATCATGGCTGTGACAGATCCCTTGCCGTTCGTGCCGGTAACATGAATCGTCTTATATTTTGTTTGGGGATTGCCCAGGCGTTTCAGGAGTTCCTGAATCCGCCCGAGTCCCAGCTGAATGCCAAACACACTGGCATGTTCCAAATAATAGATTGCTTCTTCGTATGTCATTGCGAACTCCTTAGAGTTTTGCCAAATCTTCCATTCGTTTCGTAAGTGCTTCCATTTTTTCTTTATAATCAGCTAATTTTGCTTTTTCACCTTCGACAACAGCGGCCGGTGCTTTGGACAAGAATCCCTGGTTAGAAAGTTTTTTGTCCAGACGGGCAATTTCTTTTTCAATTTTACCCTGTTCTTTCTGTACGCGTGCCGTTTCTTTTTCTACGTCGATGAGGTCTTTGAGCTGAAGATATACTTCAATGCCCGGTACAACAGCAACGACGGCGTTTTCCGGTTTGCTGTCTGTCGGAGCCAGCAGCGTAACTTTATCGGCAAAGGCCAATACGTGGAAGTAATATTCATATGTTTTCAACGTCTGGGCCATTTCTTTTGTTGCCGGAGCCAAAATAACCGGTGCTTTTTTGCCCATCGGTACGTTGGATTCTGCGCGGAGATTCCGAACGCCTTTAATCGCTTCCATAATCGTATTCATGGTTGCGGCGTCATCCGTAAATTCCCATTTTTCCTGTGGCTGCGGCCACGGAGCAACGATAATGCTTTCTCCTTCGTGCGGCAAATGCTGCCAGAGATGTTCTGTAACAAACGGCATAAACGGATGAAGCATTTCCAGCGTATGTGTCAAAACATAGACGAGAACATACTGCGCCGTGCGTTTGCTCGTTTCATCATCCGATTTGTACAGACGCTGTTTTGCTAATTCAATATACCAGTCGCAGTACGAATTCCAAATGAAGTTGTATACGGCATCAGCAGCATCGCCTAATTCAAATTTATCCAAGTTGGCTGTTACTTTGCGAACTGTATCATTGAAGGATGCCAAAATCCAGCGGTCTGCCAGCGTCAAATCTACATCTTCCGGTACAAAGTCCGGGTCATAATCGGTAAGATTCATGATAACGAATTTAGAGGCATTCCAAATCTTGTTGGCAAAGTTACGGTTGGCTTCAACACGTTCCATGTAAAAACGCATATCGTTGCCCGGTGTATTGCCCGTAACGAGCGTAAAGCGAAGTGCATCGGCACCATACTGTTCGCAGACACCCAAAGGATCAATGCCATTGCCCAACGATTTACTCATCTTGCGGCCCTGGCTGTCGCGAACCAATCCATGAATAAAGACATGTTCAAACGGAATGTCTTTCATAAATTCGCAAGTCATAAACATCATGCGGGCAACCCAGAAGAAAATAATATCGTAGCCTGTAACGAGAACACTCGTCGGGAAAAATTGTTTGATGTCATCGGTTTTGTCCGGCCAGCCCATCGTCGAGAACGGCCAAAGAGCCGAGCTGAACCATGTATCCAATACGTCCGGATCGCGATGAATATGCTTGCTGTGGCAGTGCGGGCATTCTGTCAAATCCGTGCGGCTGACAGAGGTTTCGCCGCATTCATCGCAGTACCATGCCGGAATCTGATGGCCCCACCAAAGCTGACGGGAAATGCACCAGTCATGTACGTCTTCCAGCCAATGATTGTATGTCTTGGAGAAACGGTCTGGAACAAATTTTGTTTTACCACTGGTTACGGCTTCCAACGCTGCTTTCGTAAGCGGTTTCATTTTGACGAACCACTGTTTCGTAGAGAACGGTTCTACGGTTGTTTTGCAGCGCGAACAATGACCTACAGCATGCGTAAGCTCTTCAATATGGTCGAGAAGTCCTAATTCCTTTAAGTCTTCTACAACCGCTTTCCGGCATTCTTCCCGTGTCATGCCGTTGTATTTTTTGCCGGCTTTTTCATTCATCGTACCGTCAAGATTCATAATCATAATAGATTCCAAATGATGGCGCAGGCCCATTTCGAAGTCATTCGGATCGTGAGCCGGTGTGATTTTTACGGCACCTGTACCAAAATTGAGATCTACATAATCATCGGCAATGACTTCTACTTCACGATTGACAAACGGAATAACAACCTTTTTGCCAATATATTTTTTCATGCGTTCATCGCTCGGATTAACAGCTACTGCCGTATCACCCATAATCGTTTCCGGACGTGTTGTCGCAATCATAATATAGTCATCTTCGCCGACGACAGGATATTTAATATACCATAAATGGCCCTGTACGTCTGAATGATCGACTTCAATATCGCTCAATGCCGTATGGCAGTGCGGGCACCAATTCGTAATACGCTGTCCTTGATAAATTAATCCTTTTTCATACAAGGAAACAAATACTTCCCGGACAGCACGAGCACACGTATCATCCATGGTAAACCGTTTACGGCTCCAATCACACGATGAGCCTAAATGACGAACCTGTTTTTCAATGCG
>JBNMKW010000052.1:0-15670 GCA_050874545.1 Megasphaera sp.
CTCGATGATCATGATAATATTGGACAGCATTGATTTTGAATTCTTTATTGAACTTTGCCATACTGAGGCCTCCTTAGTTTATTCTATTGTATCACCTTAGAAACCTCAGTTTGACTTGTCCTATTTATATGCTAACACCAAAATTTGTTATATTGAAAGCAACATGCATAAACAAAAAGTATATCTGCTGGATGGTTCACATATAGAAATTAGACAGACTTTGTTATCTGTACGAAAATTATTGGATATCAAAGTGCCAGGGCAATTTGTATCACCTAACAAGGGAATTTTGGTTAATCAAAAAGCAATTCGTGTTATAAAACAAGATTATGTAGAAGTGTCCGGATATTCTGTTTCACTAGCTAAACGAAAATTTCGACAATTTCAAAAAACATATTTTGAGTTTATTTTTGGAGGAGAACAGAGATAGTGAAGTAGTGTGAGACATAAAGGCCAGGTGGTATGTTTATGAAATGTGTAGTTTGCGGCAAAGAATTTGTACAGACACGTGTGACGCAGCGGTACTGCGGCTATGTCTGCAGAAGGTATGCCAATCACCAC
Organism: Megasphaera sp.; assembly: GCA_050874545.1. Lineage (GTDB taxonomy): Bacteria > Bacillota > Negativicutes > Veillonellales > Megasphaeraceae > Megasphaera. The sequence continues at coordinate 562 of JBNMKW010000052.1, forward strand.
GGTATCAATGACAATCGGATAGAAAGCCCGAGTCATATACCGGCTATACGAAAATTTTCATGTTTGCGGTGTGGAAAAGAAGTCAGAGTTACGGATAATCGTGATTGTCGAACTAAATTTTGTTCGCAGCGATGTGAAAAACTGTATTGGAAACACTCTAAAAATGTTCGTTCTGTGTTGGTGCAGCGGGAATTCATATGCCGTGAGTGTGGAAAAGTAGTAAATGTTTCCGATCCCAAAGACCGACGACGTATCTTTTGCAGTGGAGAATGTCGCCGCCATTGGTTTAATGCCAGACGAAGCGTGATGTATAAAAAATAAATAGAGGAGAGAAAATAAGGTGGGGATTTTGAATTTTAATTCTAGAGAAAAAAATTTATGCCGCAATAGAAAACATTTAGGAATGATGCAAACCAAAAAAAGAGTACTAGGGTATTTGTTTTTTAGTATGCTGTTATGTAATACGGTTCTCGTAGGTGCAGAAGAAGTAAAGATAGATAGAACAGAAAAAATTGAGTATCAACAAACGACGAATTCTACGTATAAAGAATTAGTAAATCCAGTATTAGTCCATAAAAATGAAAATGGAGGAGACGTTCATCCAGATAAGAATATCCTATGCGGACATTTTACTCGTGAAACAGATTTGACAATTGGAAGTCTTAATAAGACGCTGGTTGACTTAACAGATAATGATAAAAAAATATATGACAAAACCATTGAGAAAGTAGATATGACTACTGATGAAAACAAAGCAACATTTTCTATAATACAGCGTGATAAAAAAGTCATAGAGGGTGGTATAATTACGTACCAAAACGGCGGCGGAACGGCTGGTAATAATACATGGGTGTCTGTTGACAATGGAATAACGAGCAAAAAATTTAATACAGGTTCTGTCGTTTCTACTACATCTAAAGAAAACACAAGCTTGAAGGATGTAACGATTAATGGCAAAAAATATTTGGCAGCTGTTTCGATAAATCAACAAAATTCATTGTCAAGCATAGATGCACAAGTGCAAAATCAATCGGAAAATGCTATTGCTTTGGGAAATCAGGCCCAAGCTAACCATCACAACGATGTTGCCCTGGGAAGTGGTTCTTCTACACAACAAGCAACGGCAACACGCGGTACGATCATCGATGGTGAATACTACGGGTTTGCTGGTACAGAACCAACATCTACGGTTAGTATTGGCAGCAAAGGAATGGAACGGACAATTACTAATGTAGCAGCAGGACGGGTTCAGTATGATTCGACTGGTGCTGTCAATGGCAGCCAGTTATATGCGACGAATCAGGCTGTTGAAACATTATCCAGACGGATAAACAAATTAGGTGCCAATGCGGCAGCAATGGCAGCCCTGCATCCATTGGACTTTGACCCGGATGATAAATGGGATTTTGCTGCTGGTGTAGGACGGTATCGCAGTGTACATGCTGTTGCGCTAGGTGTTTTTTATAGACCCAATGAAGATACGATGATTAGTGTTAGTGGTAATTTGGGCAGTGGTGATAAGATGGTAAACGCCGGCATTAGCTTAAAAATTGGGCAGGGTAATCATGTGTCTACATCTAAGGTAGCCATGGCTAAAGAAATCAAAGAACTCCGCAACGAAATTGCTGAAATGCGTTCTCTTCTGCAGTGTATGTCTGCGGTAACACCGCATGATACTAGTCCTGCACAGATTTTCCCGGACATTCCGGCCAATCATTGGGCATATGACTATGTAACCGAGCTTGCCAGAAAAGGTGTTGTGGAAGGGTACGAAGACGGCAGGTTCTCTGGCGACCGGACGATGACACGATATGAATTTGTTGCATTGTTGTATCGGGCACTCAAGCAAGGAGAGGTATTGCCAAAACGCATTGTAAAAGAATTTTCTACGGATTTACAGCATTTTCAAATTGATACCGTCTCCTTCGATAGCCAAAATAGACCGATTATTGAACGAATCCGTGTTAAGGGACCAACGAAAAATAATTAGCATAACCATACGAATGACAAAATCCAACCATAAGCCATAATACAAAGCAAAACTACCAGCTATATGACGATGCCGCGTCTTATAAGCTGGTGGTTTTGTACTGTACGAAAAAGTGGTTGGTGTATATATTAAGTTATACCAATAATTTTTTATTCTTGTGTGTTGGTGATTAGGGTTGGTTCGAAAAAAAAACTATCCGTATGCGTAGAGCGGGAATAGATGAAAAAGATAATACAGTGTTCTTTGTGTAAAATGCATGGTTAATTGCATATAAAGAAGTCTCTTTAGATGTAGAGAATATATGCATTCGTTTAGCAGTTACCGACTAAAAAGTATATTATAAATTTACTTCAAACAGAAATTTTGGTACAATAGTCACCGAAAGATAATGCGCTTTTGTAGGTGATCAACATGGTAACAATCAAACAAATTGCTGAATTATGCGGTGTTTCGCGAGGTACTGTCGATCGCGTGTTAAACGGCCGTGGACGGGTCAAACCAAAAACAGAAGCGGCTGTGTTGCAAATGGTAAAAGAATTAGGATATCGGCCCAATCCTGCCGGCAAAGCACTGGCAGCACGGCGCCATCGTCCTGTAGTGGGAATTATTCTGACTTCAGAAGGCAACGTCTTTTATGATGAAATTATACGAGGACTGAAGATGGCAGAAAACCGTTATCAGATATACGGACTGCAGGTAGAAGCTCGCAGTATGAAAGGGTATGATGTAGAAACCCAGTTGTCGCTTATCCATGAATTGGCAGATCGTATCAAGGCATTGATTATCACCCCTATTAATGATGAAAAAATTGCAACGGCTCTCAACCAGCTTGTCGATGCTGGTGTATTTGTCGTTACGCTGAATAATGATATTGAACATTGTAGAAGACATTGTTATGTAGGCAGCGACTATATCAACGGTGGTGAAACAGCATGTGCCCTCTTGCAGCTTCTGCAGGGCGATCATGCTGATATCGGCGTGGTCATGGGGGATAAACGCGTATGGGGTCATCAGCTTCGCCTGCAGGGATTTTGTGAACGAATGAAGATGATTCCGGGATTTCGCATTTTAGAAATCGTGGAAAATAATGATGATGAAATTATTTCCTATGAACAAACGAAAAAACTGATACAAACATATCCGCAGATGAGTGCTGTTTTTATCATTGCCGGCGGTGTGTATGGAGCCTGCAGAGCTGTTATGAGCGAAAAAAAACAAAAAAATATTACTGTTGTGGCCTTTGACAGCACGCCGACAACGGTTGAGATGATGAAAAAAGGCGTACTGCGGACCATTATTTATCAGCATCCTTATCGCCAAGGTCAGCAAGCGATGGATATTGTGTTTCGCTATGTAGTCAATGACCAGCCTCCGGAACATGAAATATATATTTTAAAAAATGAAATAAAATTGTTGGAAAATTTATAAGAAGAAATCAATATTTTTTCTAGTATGTCTAATTGGAAAAAAGCGGATACGAGAGTATGCGGAGTATCATTGACAGAAACATTGATATTTTTTATAATGAAATAGTTATAGGCTGATTTCGTTAGGAATCAGCCTCTTTTTTAGAAGAGGAGGACGACATGCGTTTACGAAGAAAACCTTGGATTGATGACGCGATTAAAGAATATGCATCTTTCGTTCATCTAGAAAGCTGCGAAGAAAATAAAGGAAAATGGTGTACGCTGTTTGAAAACCCGGATGCGCCCCTGTGGGTAGAATTAGGTACTGGTAAAGGAAATTTTATTTCGAAAATGGCAGCCCTGCATCCAGAAGTCAATTTTATTGGTATTGAAATTCAGATCGGCGTTATTTATTATGCCGGCAAAAAGTGCGCTGAAGCGGAATTAAAAAATGTACAACTTTTACGTTTTGATGTAGCGCGCTTGGAAGAAATTTTTGCGCCGGGTGAAGTGGATCGCTTCTTTATCAATTTCTGTGACCCGTGGCCCAAAAAACGGCATGCTAAACGGCGTTTGACGTATCATGGCTTTTTAGACCGGTATGCTCGGCTGCTTAAGGAAGACGGAAAAATTTATTTTAAATCGGATAATGCAGGTCTTTTTGATTTTACCTTGGAAGAATTTAAACTGCGCCACTGGAAATTGTCCGAAGTTACGTACGATTTGCATCACAGTGATATTTTAAATGAAGCGATGACAGAATACGAAGCCAAATTCAGCGCGAAAGGACAGCCTATTTTTCACTGTACAGCTGCTAGACCGACCGAGGTGATAGCACATGACGAAGAAAATTAAAAAACTGCATCGATACTATTGGTATCTGCTGGCAATATTTATTGCGTTGCTCATTATCGGCATGGAAAATGTATTTAGTGCTACCTTTGCTAGCGACAGGCAGTTCGGAAGTCCCTATAACCATTTTTATAAACAAATTCTATATACTGGATTAGGATTTGTACTGGCAGCTTTTTGCTACTGCAAAGATTATCATCTATGGCGAAAACGCATAGTGTGGGAAACTGCGGGAGCGATAGTATTACTGATAGTGGTTTTGTGTGTTGGTACGGTTGTCAATGGCTCGCGGCGATGGATTAGTTTGGGTTTCTTTAGTTTCCAACCGTCAGAATTAGCCAAGCTGGCCAGTATATTATATGCATCCCATTGGATTTCGAAGTCTTTGGAACAGCATAAGGAAATTGAATTTTTGCATTGCCTGAGTACGAAAAAGAAGGCGGCGTTTTGGCAGAAAATCCCTGTTGTACCGCATATGGCATTGGTAGCACCGTCAATTATGGCGTTTTTTGTCATTATACAGCCGGATGCTGGGACGGCTATCGTCATCTTTGTCATTCCTGTAATCATGCTGCTTGTCAGCGGCGCGCATATTTTAAAAGTGAAAATACCACTGCTCCTGTTGATGATAGGGGGAGTTGCAGTTTTATGCTATGAACCATATCGGCTCAGCCGTATTCTTATTTGGTGGAATCCTTGGCAGGATGCACAGAATGCAGGATATCAGACGATACAGGGATTGATTGCCATTGGTACCGGTCATATCATCGGGCAAGGTATTGGTACCGGCGTTAGTAAATTTGGTTCCCTGCCGGAAGCACATACTGATTTTGCCTTTGCTGTTTTTGCTCAGGAATGGGGGTTATGCGGCACAGTGCTCATTATTACCCTATTTTTTGCGTTTATGCGTGTGGGATTTTTGACGGCAATGTATTGTAAAGACACGTTTGGATCGTTGCTGGCTTTAGGATTGACGTTGTATTTAGGCGGCCAAGGGTTCATCAATATTGCCATGGTCAGTAATGTTTTGCCTGTTGTAGGAGTTCCACTGCCATTTATTAGTTATGGCGGGACATCGCTGATTGTGAACATGATAGCGATGGCTATCCTGCTGAATATCAGCAGGCAGAACTATCGAAATGCCGAAAAAGAACGCATGCAGTATTCCATACCGCCGCTGCAGTCCCTAAAAGAAGAACCCGTGCGAAGTCAATTTCCGCAGAATCTGGAAAATAAATGAAATAGCTAAAGGGAGGTTGAAAATGGTGCTGAACACATTGCTGCATCAGACTCATTTTACAAAAGAAGACATCATGGTGCTGCTTAGTTTGACAAAACCGGAAGAACTGCAGGCGTTATATGATGCAGCATATGCTGTAAAAGCGGCTAACGTGGGACGTGTAGTATATTACCGCGGCTTAATTGAATTTTCAAACCGCTGCATTAAGGATTGTTTATACTGCGGTATCCGCCGCAGCAATGAAGAGGCCAAGCGGTTTGATACAAAGCGGGATGATATATTAGCCATGGCTAAGTGGTCGTATGACAATCAATATGGCTCGCTGACGCTGCAGTCCGGAGAACGGCAGGACGAAGCTTTTATTGCTTACATAGAAGGGCTTGTTCGGGATATTAAGGCATTGAGCCATGGCGAATTGGGAATTACGCTTTGTGTTGGCGAACAGACAGAAGAAACGTATCGCCGCTGGTTTGATGCAGGCGCGCATCGGTATTTACTGCGCATTGAAACAAGCAATCCCAACCTGTACCAAACACTGCATCCGCAAGACGGGCATCATCAATGGACTGTACGAAAACAATGCTTGGAATCACTGCGGCGTATTGGCTACCAAGTCGGTACAGGGGACATGATTGGTCTGCCGCAGCAGACAATAGAAGATTTGGCAGATGATATTCTCTTTTATCGGGATATGGACATTGATATGATTGGTATGGGACCCTATGTCGTACATCATCATACACCTGTAGGTAAAAGGGTAACGGAAAGCGGTTTGGATTCTGATGCCGAAAAATTACGGCGCCTGCAGTTGGGACTGAAGATGATTGCTGTTACACGATTAGTACTCCCGGATGTCAATATTGCCTCAACTACGGCGCTGCAGGCACTGCATCCTATGGGGCGTGAATTGGGCTTAAAAGCCGGTGCCAACGTACTCATGCCGATTGTTACGCTGCCGAAGTTTCGCGCAGATTATGTATTGTATGACAATAAACCTTGCGTGGACGAAGAACCAAACCAATGTAAAAATTGTTTGAGTGCCCGTGTTGCTTCCGTAGGTGATACTGTCGGTTTGGGGAAATGGGGAGATTCCCCGCATTTTTATCATAAACATAAAAAAATCTAATAAGTTTTTAGTCTTTTGGGTATAATATGTTCCCAGACAGCTCAAAAACCCGCTGTATGATACATTTTTTTGTATCATACAGCGGGTTTTTATTGTTTCTGTTACTCTTTTATATTGCCTAATGTATGGGAGATAGTTTGTGCGGCTTTTTTTAAATCCATCAATAGAGGTTCTTTAATGGCTGGTATTTGTTTGACAAAAGAAGTGGCACTGATAGTTGCCGTCAAATGACCTGTCAGATTGAAAATGGGGACAGCAATACTTCCGACATCGAGATTAAATTCTTCCATTTCCCAAGCATATTGTTTTTTCTTTATATCTTGCAAATGGCTTTGTAATTGCACTGTATCCGTAAGCGTATATGGCGTGTACGATGTAAAATTCCGTGTGTCTAGATAGTGCGGATTTTTGGCCAGTATGGTATAGGCCAATAATAATTTACCGGAAGACGTAGCGTAAATTGGCAAATCACTATATTCCGATAAGGTAATGTAATAGGCTGTACTGCGGGGATACGCACAGTACACGGAAAAGATTTCATCTTGGCTTGCCATTTGCAAACTGGATGTAATGTGATAGGTATTAGCGATTTTATCAGCTAATGATTTGAACATGAGAATATATTCTTTGGTCTGTTTTTGTATAACATCTGCCTTGCCAATAAAATAATTACCAAGACGGTAGCAATTTTTTGTTTCATCATATAATAACAGTTTATTGGCAACTAACGTATTAATTAGTCCTCTTGCCGTATTTATATTTAGTGCAGTCAGGTCACTGATTTCATTGATAGTCAAACTGGGAGTTACCGCAGTAAAACAATCAAGAATATCAACAGCCCGTTGAACGGATTGGATTAATTTAAGTGTATGTGTGGGCACCTATAAAACCTCCCTGTAAATAAAAAAAGTAACTATTCGTTTAAAAATATTATGAAATCATGTGCAATAAACAAAAAAATATATTTTTTTGAAATTTTAACAGAAGTTTTATTGACATCTGTACTGTAGCATGATATAACTAGACTTGTCAAACGACATTATAAAAATAAAAACGATAATATCGTAGAGGGGATATAGTAATGTCGGCTGATATATTGAAAACGTAACGATACACGTAGATGAACTTGAAGGGGGACCTGATAATGCAGGATGCGGTAGAACGTAACAATGTGGAAATAGCTAACAGAGGAGAAGAGAAACGAACATTTACACTTAAAGAAAAATTAGCTGCGTTAGGGCCGGGTTTTTTGATTGTTGGTTCTTTTATTGGTCCGGGAACGGTGACAAGTTCTACAAAAGCTGGCGCCGGATATGGATACGAATTATTGTGGTGCATTATTTTTTCTGTTATTGCAGTTATTGTTATGCAGGGGATGGCAGCTCGTTTAGGTGTTGTGACCCAAAAAGGATTAGAAGAAAATCTGCTTTTAGATTTTGCAGACCGCCCAGTACTGCGAACCCTTTTAGTCGGGCTGGTAGCCATTGCAATTACGATAGGCGGGTTTGCTTACATGAGTGGCGATTTGACAGGAACCGCATTGGGTGTCAGTGCTCTGACTGGCATACCTACGAGTATTATTGCACCGATTTGGGGACTTTGTATTTTGCTGATACTGAATTTTGCCGGTGATGCTGTCAAGTACTTAGAAAGACTATTAGGGATTTGTGTCATTATTATGGCCATTGTTTTTGTCATAACGATGATTGTTGTGCAGCCGGACTTAACAGCGTTGTTTTCTGGATGCATACCCAGTGTGCCCAGTGGTTCATTAATGACGTGCTTGTCATTGATTGGTACGACTGTTGTGCCTTACAATATGTTTTTGCATGCAGCTAGTTCCAAGCGTACATGGAAAGGACCGGAAGAATTGCCCCTTTGCCGCTTTGGTACGTATATTCCTATGATTATTGGCGGGGTCGTTACCGGTGCGATTATGATTTCTGCAGCTGCTGTCATGCAGGGCATGTCTGTCAAAAATGCAATGGATATGGCTGTACAGTTAGAACCTACGTTGGGAAGTTTTGCCCAGCCTTTTATGGCGATTGGTTTGGTAGCTGCTGGTATTTCCAGTGCTGTATGCACACCTATGGGTGTATCTTATGTTTTAGCTGGCATTTTTGGCTGGGAAACAAAGCGTTCTGATAAACGCTTTACTATTACGAACGCAGCTGTTTTGATTACTGGTATTGTTATTGCCGGTGTTGGTTTTAATCCAATTGCGCTGATTATGGCAGCTCAGGCTGTGAATGGTATTGTACTGCCTGTTGTAGTAGGTGTTACATTGTATTTAACAAGCACGCATCGGGTGATGGGAAAATATAAAAATACCAACATACAAATTGCATTAGGATTAATTATTTTTTTAATCGCATTGTATCTTGGCTTGTCGAGTGTCATTAGCTTATTTTAAAGTCATATTTGAATTTGCTCATATATTGTATTTTAGGGAGATGTAATTATGTTAAAAGATAGTAAACCGACCATTTATGATCCTAATTTTTTACCGACGAATATTTATAGTGGTGTACCGTCCTTTTTGAATTTGCCTGTTATAGAAAACAAAGAAGACTTAAAAGATGTAGATGTCGCTGTAATGGGGGTACCTTGGGAAGGCGGCTGTACAATTGGCGGTTATTCCTCTTGCACAGAAGGGCCTAAATCGATTCGCAGTGCTTCTATTAGATATACAGGATATTTGCCTGATTTTGACATAGACAGTTTTGAACATCTTCGCGGTGGTGACTATGGCGACGTTCCAGTTCAAAACGGAAACTATCAGTTTACATTTGAACAAATTCGCAAAAAATATGGTGAAATTGTGGATGCACATGCCGTGCCTGTCGTTCTTGGCGGAGATCATTCTATTGCGTATCCGCTTATTAGTGAAATGGCTAAACGGCATCCTGGTAAAGTCGGCGTTCTTCACTTTGACGCCCATTTAGATAACTACTCCCATTTTGGCGATGACGATTTGTCTCGTTGCTCTCCATTCTACAAATTATATAATGATCCGAATATGGATCCGACTAAGATTGTTCATATCGGTATTCGCGGCCCTCGCAATCATCATGAAGAACGCAATAATGCACGTAAATATGGAGCAACTGTGATTCCCTGCATGGAAATTAAGAAAAATGGCTGGGAAGCGGCTATAAAAAAAGCAATTTCTGTAGCATCTAAAGATACGGAAGTCATGTATGTTACTATTTGTGCAGATAGTCTGGATGCGTCCTGCATGCCCCAAGGTCCGCAGGATATGGCAGGACTTACCAGCTTTGAATTATTGATGATGGTGCATGAAGCAGGACTTGCTGGTGCTTCTTCGTTGGATTTTGTTGAAATTTATCCGGAAAATGGAACCCTTCAAACTGCGTCCCACGTTGGATGCTGGGCTGCATTATATTTCCTTAATGGCGTAGCAGAATGCCGCATGAAACAGAAAAAATAAAAAGCGACAGACTAGAGAGGGAGTTTTGAGAAGTGGCAGAAAAAATTAAGAAACCTGTATCTATGTTCGTGCTTTTTGCTAAAATGTTTTCCATTACAGCTAAAAATTTGGAAAAAGAATTTGGTGAAAAAGGGCTAAAAGTATTAGAAGACAGCGTTAAAGAATTTGGTATGGAAAGAGGAAAAGACATAGCTGCTCGTGCTAAAGCAGCTGGAGTAGATAATACATTAGAACAGTACTTAGCTCACTATGATATGGGGCGCAGTGAAGAATTTGGATATCAGACGACATATGGACCCAGTGAAATTCATCAGAATTTTACACGGTGTGTATTTGCTAAAACGTGGATGGATGCCGGAGAAGAAAAATATGGCCGTATTTACTGTGAAAATATAGATCCAGCGATTGCCGCAGGATATAATCAGGATATGGAATGTATTCATGATCATATCATGTATCATGACGGGCACTGCACATTTTGTTTTCGCATGAAGAAACCGTGATAACGTAAAAAACAAGGATAAATCAGTGCAATCTGATTTATCCTTGTTTTTTTACGAAAGAAGATAAAGTGGAAAAATAATTTCATATATTATAATAGATTGTAACAAACTGGCTTGTGAAAATAGTAATTCAGGAGGGTATTACTATTTGATAGATACGAGTAAAATCGTGAAATCAATTTTTCAGAGAAACAGGGAAAAACTATTGCTATTGGCAGTCCCGTATGTTCTGTTTGCATCAGTCAGAAAAAAGCGAAATTCCGGAATAAATACGTAGAAAGGTAAATTTTTCTTGACGAAAATCTATAAAGTTTGATATAATAAATTCGTTATGGAAAGGTGTCCGAGTGGTTTAAGGAGCTAGTCTTGAAAACTAGTGATGCGGCAACGCACCGTGGGTTCGAATCCCACCCTTTCCGCCATTGCATAGAAGAGGTTGGACGGAATGTTCAAAGGTGTTCAAAACCCTAGTAAACAAGCGGTTTTCAAAGGTTTTGCTCATCAATGAATGTTCCGTCCTTTTTCTTTTTTTACATGTGTTTTGCCCCATTTCTGCCCTTTTTTTGCCCCATTTTATACGCTCAACGATTCTAGTACAGCCTGCATTTTTTCCTGCATGGCTTCTGTAACATGCGTATAAATAGAAAGCGTTGTATTAGGGTCGTTGTGTCCGACACGATTCATAATGGCTTTTAATTCAACGCCCTTTTCAGCTAACATGCTAATGTGTGTATGCCTAAAGATATGCGAGGAAATGTGTTTGTTTGGGATGCGGACTTTTCGCAAATATTTATTGATGTATTGCACGTTGTAGGGATTGCCCGTTCGTGTCGTGAAAATATAACCGTCCTTATCCCGATAGGTTGGATCTTTCCATTTACGGCGTTTGTTTTCCAGTATAAACCATTCCAATATATCTATAGCACGTTGGTTTAGTGTTACATCACGGTAGGAATATTCATTCTTTGGCGTTCCTCGTTGTACATCACTGCCATTTGCGGCACTTTTTACAATAGTCCCATTTACGTTGACGAGCTTTTTTTCTTTTGAATAATCCTGTAATCGTAATGCAAGCAGCTCACCAACTCTAAGCCCTGTAAGGGAAATAAACTCCATAGCTAAAGCAATACGATGGTTCATACCGTTTATTTGCTGTAAACAGTCTTTCAGTTCGTCCGCATCCAAAAACTTATTGGCTTTTGCCTGTAATTCTTCTTTGGTTGATGGACGCTTTTTTAATTTAATTTCCGTAAAATCCGTAATGGAATATTCATAGTCCGTCGTTCGTTGCATGGCTTTGATGTATTCTTGCTTTTTAGCGTACTTCATAATACATTTAATGATATTTAGCGTAGCGGAACAATAGGAAAAGGAAAGCTTTTCATTGTAGTACATTTCATGGACTATGCGTTCCTCTGTATTGGGTGTAAAATCAAGTAAGAGAAGGGAAGATGGTACAGCCTGCTTAATACGTCGTATATATTGCCGATGGTTTAGCGATGTTTCAGCCTTTACGGTAGGTCTTGTATATTCTTCCCATGTATCAGCCACTTCATAGAAGGTAAGCGAATTTATCCTAGCATCCTTCTTTGCGGTGGCTGTTTCTATTTTTGAATTAAATTTTTCCTGCAACAGTCGTACCGCTTCTTTTTGTGCTTTCTTTGAATTGCTGTTCAAGGTAACACTAATTTTTATGTCTTTGCCTGTATTCGGATTATGGAAACGTTCCTTATATACGTAACGAGTTCCTTTTGAATTTTCTTTCTTTTCAATCCACATAGTAATACCGCCTTTCAATCGAATAGTTCACATAGCTATCTCCCCATATCCGTGTGAAATTTCTTTTGATGCGGTTGTAGAGCTGCATCACCTTCTTTCAATAGCCGTTATGACTGTATTCATTAGTCTTGCTGATTTTTGTTGGCAGGGCTATTGGGAGTTAAATTAATTTGAATTTAAAGAATTAATTATAATATTTGCAATATCTTCATTTGTTAAATTGTTTTTATTTTTAATATCTTTCTTGAATTTTTCAAGTAAAATGCTTTTAGCTTTTGGATTTTCTAATATATTGGTAATATATTTTTTTAGTTCATCATCATCGTATAAATCATTACAAAATTCCAAAGTCTTCAATGCTAATATTTTCTCCATAATTTTCTTAAATCGGTCGGATTTTTTTATATATTCATATAAGACTAAAAAGTTAGATATGCTAATACCATATTCAAAATCCGTTTCATTTTTTTTGTCGATTACACAAATAATAGGTTTATCAAGTGAATTTAAAATATCATCTAAAGAAATGGAAAGTTCATTTGATGAGAATTTAAAAGTCATTTTCCCTTCTTTTTTTGCTGTGACGTATAAAGATTGATTTTTTAATTCTTCAATTAAATTATTTCCAGTGATAAAATTCAAAGAAAATCCATTATTTACAAATAGATTATATGCATCTGATATTTTTGTCTGAGTGTTGTTTAGTAGTTCGTCAATCGTTACATTAAGTGTATTTGCTATTTTTATAAGAATATCATATTTGGGTTCTCTATTTTTATTTTCATAAGCCATGTATGAAGAATAAGGTATTCCTATTTTTTTGGCAAATTCTTTTGCTGAGGAATATCCTCTTTTTTCTCTGTAATATTTTAATCGTTTTTGAAAATCCATTTTCTTATTCCTCCCTTAATGCCAATATTATATCCTATTCGGATATAATAGTAAATATAAAAAGAAAATAAGTTCTAATAAGATATTGACAATGCTATAAAAAAGTAGTAGATTGTATCCATAAAGGATATAAAATAAATAATGTTAATATTAATATCCTTAAAAGATATTTTTGGAGGTGAAAAAATTTGATAAAAGTAAACATTGATATGTTGATTGTAAAAGATATTGTTGATAAAAAACTTTGGACATGGTCAATATTAGCAAAAAAAGCAGATATTTCGCTTACAACTATTTTTGCATTAAAAGCTAAACGGCGTAATGCTAGTCGTAGAACATTGTACAAGATTGCTAATGCATTAGGCGTTGAACCAAGCGATATTGTTAGTAAAGATTAGGAGTGATAAATGATGAAAAAAGAAATGTTACAGGAAGTTATTAAAAGAATGGAAACGATGATTCGAATGTATAACAGCAAATATGATTTTGCCAATGCAGGATTTAAAGATACCTTCTTTCAAGATGGAAAAATCGGTGTACGTTTTACTAACGGCAAACGCTATCTCTTTGATGTAGATACAATGACTGTAGAACCAGTATTATAAATAAAAAAAAATGCTATCTCCCTATAGCCGTGTGTATTTTACTCTACACTCAACGACAAAACGTCGTCGAGTTTTGGACCCCTATAGCCGTGTGTATTTTACTCTACTGATAAATGAAAGGCGGTGAAAAGATGGACATATCCAATAAAAAAGTTCTTGAGGATGCGGATGTAAAACAAGTATGGGCTAGACCTTGCCAGTTATGCAAAATATGGGGCATGGGTCGCACAACGATGTACAACAAGATAGAACAGTTCCGACAAATAGCAAAATACAAAAAGTCGTACCTTGACGTGTCGCACACTGTAAAACTTATCCGCATCAAGGATTTTGAATCTTTTATGATGAGCCTTGACCACATGTACCTAAAAAAATAACGCCATAAACGGCGTTTTAAGGCTTGATACTATGCAACAGGTCAAATTATACATAGTGTGTCATTCCCTTTAAAAGACATCAAGATATTTAGCGTCAATTATATTTTTTAACGAAAGGAGATAATATACGGTGGGTAAAATTAAAGTAAGGATGAAAAAACCTACTAAGCAATCGTTTTCAAAGGCAATTCGAGAATACTGTATGCAATGTAGCGGTGAATCTTTTTCAGAAGTCAGAAATTGCAAAATAGATACATGTCCATTATGGGCATATCGGTTTGGAAAGTCCCCTGCATCAGCAATCTACCAATTATCAAAAAATTATGATGTAGAAATAATCCAATAAAAAAAGCTCCCCAGTATCTGATTGCACTCAGACTGGAGAGCGAAAGGAAAATAGGAATATAAACTAGTTAGCACCTTTTTTGTATTCCTATTTTCTATTATAAACGAATAAGCCTTAATTGGCTAGTTTGGCGAACGGATTACCGCATCCCCGCCTACATTTTGATATGACTGCTATAAAACCAATATCCAATATAAAAGAGGTGAAACTATGGAGATATATAAGATACTCAAAGAACATAACGCTAAAGGCGAACAACGAGCCATGAAAACAAAAGAAATCATGGCTATTACAGGAATGTCACAACGTGAAGTTGGTCCTATGTCAAGATTTCGGACAAATTAAATTGAGGTTTTTTGCTTCTTAGATTCCCGACCACATATTATGTCTTTAGAAATCAGTATACAGCTTTTCATAGTCATTCGGTGACATATATTTACAATGGCTATGAATGCGCAGCGTATTGTAAAAAGCATTGATGTATTCAAACACCAATACGTACGCCTGCTGATAATTTTGAATTTTGAATCGATTCAGCCATTC
>JBNMKW010000053.1:0-14972 GCA_050874545.1 Megasphaera sp.
CTCCGTCGGGAAGATTCCTATTATGGATGGAGCGTTGCTGGTAGATGGAGGTAACATATACATGCTTGAAGCGTTGATGAAAAAGAAAAATAATGATGGCCGCTTCCGGTATTTATATTGGATTTTAATCGGTATTTTTGTTATATTGATTTGCCGTTTGGTGTATTTGCAGTTAGTTGCTGGTGATTACTATCATTCATTGGCAGAAGGAAACAGACTGCGCGCTATTCCGATTGCAGCCATGCGCGGTATCATGTATGACCGCAACGGCCAGATTTTGGTAGGTTCCCGCCCCAGTTTTATGGTGACGTATGTTCCGACCAAAGACAGCATGACAGATGATGAGCTGAAAGAATTGTCCCAGTTGATCAATCAGCCGGAAGATAAACTGCGGGAAAAGATACAGAAAGTCAAAAGTGCCTATGTCCCGACGGTGCTGGCTACGGATTTGACACAGGACATCGTGACGAAAATCGAAGAACGGCGCAACGAACTGCCCGGCATTTCTGTCGATGTACAGCCGATTCGGTATTATCCGTACAACGAAATGGCAGCGCAGATTTTTGGGTATGTAGGCCAAATTGACGAAGAAGATATGAAACGCCTGGAAGGACAGGAAGGCGTTTCGAATATTACACAGATTGGCCGTGCCGGGCTGGAATCGTATTATGATGACATCCTTCGTGGCAAAGACGGCGGCAGACAAGTAGAAGTCGATGCAGCCGGCAGTCCTGTCAAAGAAATGGAACGCAAAAATCCGGTTGCCGGACACAATATCCATTTGACGATTGATTTGAATTTGCAGCAGGCTGCAGAAGATGCTATGGATAAGCAAGTAGCCAACGGCATTGGTACCCATGGGATTGCCGCTGTCGCTATCGATCCGAACACAGGCGCCGTACTCGCTATGGCCAGTCGTCCTTCTTTTAATCCAAACTGGTTTACGCGCGGTATTACGGCAAAAGAATGGGCGCAGATTAATGACAATCCCAATCATCCGATGGAAAACCGTGCCATTGCCGGGGAATATCCGCCAGGATCTACGTTTAAGCTGATTACCGGGTCTGCAGCGCTGGAACTGAAAAAAGTTACACCCGATGAAATGATTTTCGACAGCGGCCGCCATTGGCTCGTCGATATGCGCAACGCCGGCGGCGAAGCATTAGGCTGGATTAATTTCACCGAAGCCTTGGCAAAATCAGATAACGTATATTTCTATGAAATGGGTCGTCGTGTCGGCATTGAAAAATTAGCTGAATATGCGCGCATGTTTGGCATGGGCAAGAAAACCGGCATTGCACTGCGCGGCGAAGCGTCCGGCTTGGTTGCCAGTGAAGAATACAAAAAGAAAGCCTTTAATCAGGACTGGTATTTAGGGGATACATTTAACTCTGCAATCGGGCAGGGCTTCCAGCTGGTTACACCGCTTCAGGCAGCTATGATTGTCAGTGAAGTAGCTAACGGCGGCATTCAATACCGTCCGTTTATCGTCAATCGTATCGACAATTTGGATGGCACGCCGTACAAGATTTTTGCACCGGAACAAGTAGGGACGCTGGCTGTATCCCGTTCTACGCTGGATTTGATACGCGAAGGGATGCGCAACGTTACAGAAGAATCCGGTACAGCTGGTTCGCTGTTTGCGGGCTTTCCTATTCAAGTCGCTGGTAAAACAGGGACGGCGGAAAACTTTGGCGGCGTAGACCATGGCTGGTTTGTCGCGTATGCGCCGTTTGACCATCCGCGCATTGTTATTGCCGTATTGGTAGAACAAGGCGGGTATGGCGGCGTGGCTTCCGGGCCTATCGTCAAAATGATGCTGGAAGAATTTTTCCATTTAGGCGAATATGCCGATGGTGCTAAACACGATAAAGACAGCAAAAACGCTGATGCACAACATAAAAAACAAGAAAAACAAGCAAAAGCAGATGATAAACGATAATATTTGGCAGAGAAAGGAGTCTCCTTATGGCTGCTATTATAGCGGTGGCGTCCGGCAAGGGCGGCGTAGGTAAGACATTGATTACGGCATCGTTGGCGGTCAGTCTGCAGCGGCATGGACATCATGTTCTTGCCGTAGATGCAGATATGGGCCTGCGTAATCTGGATTTGATGTTTGGCATGCAGGATGACGTCTTGTATGATGTCGGTGATGTCATGAAAGGACACTGCAGTACCCAGGAAGCGCTGCTCCCTGTTATGGATCGGCTTGATTTTTTGGCAGCCAGTCAAAAGCATACATGGGAAAAAATCGATGCGCCGTCTTATCAGTATATCGTTGAAAAATTAGCCAAAAAGTATGAATACGTGTTGATAGATTGTCCGCCAGGCAGAGGCCGGGCGTTTAAAGATGCCGTTGCTATTGCCGATACGATGTTTTTTGTCATAGAACCCACTTGGTCTTCCATGCGTGATGCCGCGCGGGTTATGCAGTTCTGCAATAAGCATAAGCGATTTCGCTACGACGTACTCTTCAACAATTTTTATGGCAGGGACCCAGGGTATGTATCTGTACAGGAAATGCTGCAAATTTTAAATCCGGAAACCGTTGCTGGTATTTTGCCACATGATGCAGCGATTCATGCGGCAGCACAGCAGGGAAGTCTTGTTTCGTGTCAGCATACGCCGTTTTGTACGGCTATGGAACAGACAGTCGCATATATAGAAGACGGAACGGCGATAGATATAGACGCGTTGACAGCATTGCTGCCAATATCAGAGGGTATGACCGGAACGAATCCGGCAAAAGATGAAACAGCAGCCAAGGAAGAAACCCCGCCTGCTTTGGGACAAATGAAAGCATTGGCAGCAGCGGAACTGCAAAAAGCAGCCGCTGTCATGAATCAGATGGCGCAGCAAGAAACGCCGTCTGTTGTATCAGTGCCAGATACGGCATCAACAACTAAAGAAAAAAGGGAATTTACGGTTTCCCTGCCGCGTATTTCTGTGCGGAAGCGGCGGCAGCAATCTATGGCTTGGCGTCATTATCATCGATAGGAGTTGCAAATGTTTAAACGAGAATGGAAAAACTTAGATAAAGTAATGCTAATGATGTGTATACTGATTATATGTGTTAGTCTGTGTATTATTGGTAGTGCGACACACATTAACAAAGGTGCCATTAATTATGATTTTGTGGCAAAACAGGGGGCAGCATTTATAATCAATTTAATGATTATCATATTTTTCAGCCGCTATGATTACACCAAGTTGAAACGATTTGCCCGGCCACTGTATATTATTAACTTACTTATGCTGCTGGCAGTTATGTTTGTCGGGACATCGGCACTAGGGGCACAGCGCTGGATTCAGCTCGGACCAATTACGCTGCAGCCGTCTGAATTTTCTAAGCTGATTATGATTGTCTGCATGGCTGCGTTATTGTCTGATCGAGTAGGAAAAATTAATACATGGCGCAACATTATCCCTATTGGCTTATATATGGGGATTCCCTTTCTGTTAGTTCTAAAACAGCCGGATTTGGGAACAAGTTTGGTGTTCTTGGCGATTGGATTTGGCATGCTATTTGTCGGCAAAATCAAACTGTCTTTGCTTCGCAACATTTTTATCATTGGTGTCGTATTGGCGCCGATTGGCTGGCATTTTCTGAAGGACTATCAAAAATCCCGTATTGCTGTGTTTTTGAATCCGAATGCTGATCCCTTTGGTGCTGGTTATCATATCATTCAGTCTAAAATCGCGATTGGTTCCGGCATGCTCTTTGGCAAGGGATTATTTCAAGGCTCACAGAGTCAGTTAAACTTTCTGCCTGAAAACCATACGGACTTTATCTTTTCCGTTATTGGGGAAGAATTAGGATTTATGGGGTGTATTTTTATCCTGTTTCTGTATTTTGTGCTGGTATACCGCGGCTTGATGGTAGCCAAGGAATGTAAAGATAATTTCGGCATGTTGTTGGCAACAGGAATTGTGTCCATGTGGGGATTCCAAATCTTGGTCAATGTCGGTATGACCTGCGGCATTATGCCTGTTACAGGGATTCCGCTGCCCTTTATGAGTTACGGTGTCAGTGCCTTGACGACCAATATGATGGGGTTAGGCATTTTGATGAGTATATACATGCGGCAGCAAACGATGATTTTTTAGGGGAGTAGGAGGATGTTTTTGTGTCACATACAGTCTTGATAGACCCGATTTTACTCAGTAAAGTTACGAAACCGGCTCGCTACGTAGGCGGTGAATGGAATAGTGTCGTCAAAAACCATGATGATGTTAAGTTGACAGTTGCATATTGCTTTCCCGATGTATATGAAGTAGCTATGAGCCATTTGGGGCTGCGGATTTTATATGCATTACTGAATGAACGACAGGACGTAGCGGCAGAACGTGTTTATGCGCCGTGGCCGGATATGGAAGAACTGATGAGAAAAGAGGGGTATCCTCTTTTTTCTTTGGAAACCAAGACGCCGGTCAGAGAATTTGATATGGTAGGATTTACCCTGCAGTACGAAATGAGTTTTACCAATATTTTGAATATGCTCGATTTGGCAGGCATACCGCTGTTTTCCAAAGATCGGGGAGACGATATGCCGCTGGTTGCAGCCGGTGGTCCTTGTGCTTACAATGCCGAACCATTGGCAGATTATATAGATGTATTTTTTCTCGGTGAATCGGAAGAATCGACGCAGCTCTTGGCTGATACGATTATTCAATGGAAAGAAGCCGGTAAACCGGGCGGCAAGAAAGGCTTGTTGAAAACATTGGCTTCGCAGCAGGGCAACTATGTACCGGCGTTTTATCAGCCATCGTATGACGCAGCTGGAAATTTTAAAGCATTAACGCCGACAGAGCCGGAAGCGAAAGAACACATTGAAAAATGCGTTGTTGCCGATGAAGAACATGTTTTCTTCCCGACGAAACCGATTGTGCCCAATATTGATATTGTTCACAACCGAGCTGTTTTGGAATTATTCCGCGGCTGCAGCCGAGGCTGCCGTTTTTGTCAGGCCGGCATGCTCTATCGTCCGGTGCGAGAAAAATCGCCGGAGCGCTTGGTACAGATTGCCAAAGAAATCATTGCTAATTCCGGCTATAATGAAATCTCTCTCATGAGCTTGAGCTCGGCTGATTATTCCTGTCTACCTGAATTAGTGGATATGCTGCTGGAAGAATTTAAAGGGAAAAAAGTAAGCGTCAGCCTGCCGTCATTGCGTGTGGATAGTTTTTCTGTTGATATTGCCAAAAAAGTACAGCAAGTCCGCAAAAGCGGTTTGACCTTTGCGCCTGAAGCAGGCACACAGCGGCTGCGGGACGTCATTAATAAAGGCGTTACAGAAGAAAATTTGCTGTCAGCGTGTGAAAATGCGTTCCAAAACGGCTGGTCAACGGTTAAGCTTTATTTTATGATGGGACTGCCGACAGAAACAGACGAAGATTTGGCCGGCATTGCAGACTTAGCCTATAAAGTACTAAACCTCTATCGGCAAGTTACCCATAAAAACAACGGCAAAGTAACCGTATCTGTTTCCAGCTTTGTTCCCAAATCCCATACAGCGTTTCAATGGTTTGGCCAGCTGCCGATTGAAGAAATCCGTCGTAAGCAGGAATATATCAAAGGCCTGATTCGGGATAAACACATTTCCTATCATTATCATGATGCCAAAACAGGGCGATTGGAAGCGACCTTTGCTCGCGGTGACAGACGGATGGGCCGTGTTTTGTATGAAGCATGGAAACTGGGTTGTAAATTTGACGGCTGGACCGAAATGTTTGACTATGACCGCTGGATGCAGGCCTTTGAAAATGCCGGCATTGATCCGGATTATTATGCCGCACGGCAGCGAGATTTAAATGAACCATTGCCATGGGATCATTTGAGCAATGGCGCAGCTAAAGCCTTTTTACAGCGCGAATGGCAGCGGGCTGCTGCTGAAGAACTGACGCATGACTGCCGCCGACTGAGCTGTACCGGCTGCGGCGTATGTCCTCATTTAGGCGTGAAAATCATTGACAGAAAGGAAGGCGTAGACCATGGAAAGACTGCGTTTAGCTGTTAAAAAAGACGGTGCCCTGCAATTTTTATCACATTTGGATTTTGCTCGTGCTGTCCGCTATGTCATTATCCGTGCCGATCTTCCTATTTGTTATTCTGAAGGATTTAATCCGCACATGAAACTTAGCTTTGCTTCTGCGTTAGGGGTAGGTGTTTCGGCGGATGTGGAATATTTGGACATGGAATTGAGTGAAAAACTGACTGTATCTGATGTTATAGCCCGCATGAATGCCAAATCTCCCCACGGCTTTGCCGTATTAGACGGCAAATATGTTGATGCCAAAGCAGCCAAACTGATGGCAGCAGCTAACTATGCTGTATACGACCTCATGGGCCCGGCAAAAAAAGAAGCCACTGATGCAGTCGTCAAAACGGCACTGCAGGCATTTAATACGGCACAAGAAGTACAGTACGAAAAAGTATCTCTCAAAGGCAAACATAAAATACGCCTGATTAACGTCAAACAACATGTCATAGAACCGATTACAGGACAGCTTCAAGACGAAAAAATTACGCTGCGCGTAGGTATATATCAGACCAGTGAAGGCGCAATCAAACCATCTCAAGTATGGGAAGTATTGGGCAACCAGTTCCAACTGCCCATCGATACCGATATGATGCTGGCAAGACGCATTGGCATCTATCATCGCGAAGAAGGACGCAATTATTCATTGTTTGAAAAATAAAAGCCGTTGTTTTTATGTAAACGGAAAACGCCATATGCAGTTAATAAAAACTGCATATGGCGTTTTATTATACCTAGGAAATATATATATCCTGTCAATATATTATTCTTTATTATTGACAACTTCATCTTCATAGATATCTTCCGTTAGTTTTTTCTTTCCTAATTCTGTAGTCAGTGTATCTCGTGTGAATTTATAAGATGGGCTGGCAATGCTATTTTCCGGATGGTAGTGATTGGATTGAACATGTAACATGCCGCAGATCATTTCATATATTAAATCGTTCGTAAAATAACTGTCTTGATGATCACGCAGGGCGGTTGTTGTTTCAGGATATAATTGCATGTATTCATCTGATAAATACAAGAACATTGGTATACGTAGTGCCGTAAAAGAAGCACTATCCGGACGACGGAGGGATTTTGGCGTAGCACCATGGTCAGAGAAATACAACATGGCCTGTAAGTTTAGACGGTCTTTGCCGTACTTGTAAATTTGTTCTAATACCCAGTCCGTATAGGCCAATGAATTGGAATATTCCTGTACAGCGTCACGCGTTGCGTCAGAAGACCAACGTGCAAATTCCGGTGGGTATCTGTTAGCATAATTATCATGACTACCCATAATATGGATGACAACAAAATTATTTTCATTGGGATTAATTTCGTTTAAATACGAAAGTAAATCACCATCATAGCGGACATGCGTACTATTAGCTAAGTCATCTTCAATCCATTTAGCATGATCTGCTGTTTGTGCGACTAAGGTAATGGGTGTATCAGCATCACTGATAGTTCCTTGGTTACTGAACCAATACGTTTTGTATCCCGCTTTCTTAGCGATATCGAGAAGTGTTATACTATCATGAAACTCCATTGTATTATATTGATTTTTTTCTGTTAAAGCCCGTTCTAGTGAGCCGACAGTCTGAGCCATTGTTGTATAGGCATGCCGGAAAAGAATGCAGTTATCTTGCTGGGACGCAGTGCGCATCCATGGCGTTGTATCCAATTCGACAGGATAATAGGCACTCATATAACTGCGTGAAGCCGATTCCCCGATGACCATGATAATCGTACTTGGATTATGAAATGACGGCGTAGATGGTGAAACTTGTAAATCAGATAGGTTTTTATCATGCAGAGCCGTAAATTTTCGAGAATTATCGAAATATTCCCAGGCTTGTTGATATGCCCACATAGCACCTGTTTTTATAAAAATATGTTGGGCATATACCGCCGAGATAACACAGAGTATTCCTGCCAACACAGTTGTTTTTTTAGATAATGGCATAACAGATATTGTATGATGTTGGCAATGGAAGAAAAATATGAATATAGCCAAGATAATGATTGCCAAGGTTCCTAGACCGGATATACCCCAAATCTTCATTACGTATTCATAGGCTTCGGCTGTATTGGTTTGCAAAACAGCTACCCAAGCAGCTTCTGTAATCGGGGTGGTATAAATCCGATAATATGCTAGCTGTAATAGCGGTAATATTATGAAAACAGTTTGCATACAGGCTAAGATACCGTTGCTAATAGTTTTAGAAATCCTTTTAGTATGATATAATAGCTGAGAGAGAGAGGTAGAAAATAAAAATAAGTATACGCCCATGGAAATGTCAAAATGGTTGTCAATAAAATGCGTATTTTGATGAAAGGTAAGCCAGTAGGTAAGGGGATATACAATCATCCATGCCAATCCAACTATAGCATGAGGAATAAGTTGCCTGTAGGTTTGACCAGATTTCTTCCATACAATAACAGCTATACTTAGTAAAGCTGAACAGACTGCATACCGACGTAATTGCAAAAAAATAGTTTTATGAGGAATGCCTGCACTCATAGCCATATAAAAACCAAACAATATAATCAAGCTAATACCGAATACTATTGCATATGGCAGCATAGCTTTTAATTTTTTCATCATATCACATCCTAGTAAAATAGTATAAAATAAACATAAATATAATTATATCACATTATAATAAATTGCAATAGAATATACGGATAGAAAAGGAGTGCGCAGTGAGTTTATTAGCCATTTTAATTCTAACTAAAAATGAAGAAGAAAATATAGTTGATGTTGTGCGTAATGCGAAGCAATGTACTGATGAAGTGATTATTGTTGATTCAGGCAGTACAGATAAGACAGTGGAGCTAGCAAAACAAGAAGGAGCAAACGTATGCTTTAGAGCGTGGGATGATGATTTTTCCGCACAGCGTAATTTTGCGTTGGAACAAACAACTGCTGATTGGGTGTTATATCTTGATGCCGATGAACGACTTAATGATGAGTTACAGCATGCTGTTTGTCAAGTTATAAAAAGTGGGGCATTAGATACACAATATGCACTGACAAGAAAATCCGTTGCTTTTGGCGTTACATTCAGCTATGGCGTATTGTATCCGGATCATGTGCTACGGATGTTTCCGCGTACAAAAGTAACTTGGGTCAATAAAGTACATGAGCATCCGGAATGCAGCTTGCCGACCAAAAAATTACCGGGACATGTTGAACATCATACCTATGCAGACTGGCATGAATGGGAAGAAAAACTTTGTTTGTATACGACAATTTGGGCAGAAGATGCATATAAACGAGGAAAACGAACATCGTTGCCAGGCATTTTGCTGCACAGCATCGGTGGATTTTTTAAGATGTTTGTGTTGCGAAAAGGTTTTTTAGATGGCGGAATTGGATCCTATTTATGCTGCACGCACTTTTTTTATACCATGTTAAAATATTTAAAATTACATGAATTGCAGCGAAAAAATGGTGATATGTAATATGGAAGATGTATTGATTCAACGTGTCAAACTGATCGTTTTACAACATTTTTTCACATACGATGTGCGAATTTACCTTTTTGGCTCGTGGGCACGAGGAGAACAAAAGCAAAGTTCAGATATTGATATTGCTATAGAAGAAAAGAGATGCGTTGGTGTAACGATTTAAATTCACATTTGAACTTACGTGGAAATGTGCAAAAATCTGTATATACAGGAAGAAATTGATGCAGCTTCTCCTAAAAAAGTCATCCGTTCGTGCCGTGAAGTCGGAGTCCTTTTGGATACGGAAACAGAACAAGCATTAAAAATGGCTGATGACCGCAACTTGACAACTCATACATACGATGAAACTTTCATTGAAAGTTTATTAAAACGGTTGCCTGTGTATGATACGGTTTTTCATATTTGGCTGCAGCGAATTAAGGAAAATTAACAGAATGATAGAGGTGGCTGATGATGCTTCTTAAAAAATTTAGCGTTCAGAATTTTAAAAATTTTAAAAAAAATTTTATAATTGATTTTTCAGATGTTAAAGAATATCATTACAGCACACAGTGTATATCAAATAATATAATTAAAAATGCGATCATTTATGGTAAAAATGCGGTTGGCAAAACAAATTATGGATTGGCAATGGTTGACATTACCTATCATTTAGTTGATAAAAATGGTGTAGCCCAATCGATAACGAATTATTGTAATGCTGATTCGGATTCAGATATTGTTTCATTTTCCTATGTGTTCCAGCGAGATGATGATGAGATTCTTTACAAGTATACGAAAAGGTCTGCAAGAGAACTTGTTACAGAATCGTTGGCATTAAATAGTCAATTAGTATTTTCCTTTGACTATGATAAACAAAAGGGAGATTTTTCTCATTTATCTGCGTTTGGATTGAATACACTGAATTGGGAATTTCGTGATAATAAAATTTCTGTTTTGCGTTATATGGCTAATAATTTGACACTGGATGAAAAAAATCCTGTTCGGGAAGTCATGAAGTTTGTTAGCGGTATGCTTTGGTTTCACAGTTTAGGAACGAACAATGAATACGTTGGCTTTTCGACAGCAGTAGAATCAATGGCCGACTATATTATTAAAAATGGTTTTGTTCATGAATTTGAATCTTTCTTGAATGAGTATGGTGTACATGAAAAAATTTGTGCAGCGACACAAGCGGATGGAAAGCAGAGTCTTTTTTTTAAGCATCATCGACTAGTCCCCTTTTTTAATGCTTCCAATGGTACTAGTGCATTATTGACATTTTTTTATTGGTATAAGCATGTAGATAACATCACCTTTTTATTTATTGATGAATTTGACGCTTTTTACCATTATGAATTAGCTGAAAAAATTGTTAAATTGTTGGAAGAAAGATTTTCTATTCAAACTATATTAACATCGCACAATACAGGACTTTTGAGCAATCGAATTATGCGACCAGACTGTTATTTTTTATTGCTTCCTGATAAAATTATTTCTTTAGCAAATGCTACCGATCGAGAACTGCGGGAAGGATACAATTTAGAAAATCTCATGAAACATGGTGAGTTTGATGAATAGAAAAATTTTAGCCATTGTAGAAGGAGAAAAAAAGGAACCGCAATTATTAAATCGTTTGTTTGATACGTATATGTATAAAAAACGTCAAATTATTTCTTATGGAGCTAATATATATGATTTGTATGGACGTATTCAGCACGATTATGGGGATGATTTAGAGGATCTTGATTTTTTGTTGTTTTTGCGTGAACAAGAGCCGGACGAAAATAAGAAAAAGATTTTTGATGATCGCTATACAGATGTGTACTTGATTTTTGATTTTGATCCCCAAGATAATCGTTTTTCAGCTAAGGCTCTTCAACAAATGATGAGTTATTTTAATGATTCGACATCACGAGGGCGATTATATATTAATTATCCCATGGTGGAATCCTGTATTCATATATCATCTTTTGAAAATGCTGACTATTTGTCCAGCCGTGTTCGTTTAGATGAATTGGGACAGTATAAAACAAGGGCGAATACAGAAAGCTGTTGCCCGGATATTACGCAATATGATAAACTAATTTTTTCTCAAATTATTCGATTTAACTTAGATAAAATGCAAAACATAGCATGTTGTACTCATGAAATGCTTGTAGAAAATGTATATGCTGTTTTAAACGATGTATTGAAAATACAAATTCATTTATTACAGCAAACTGCTAGCTTTTATATTTTGAATACATGTTTATTATGTGTATATGAATATAATCCTAAAATGATTGAATGGCTAGAACGAAAATAGGGAGGAGATTTTGGCGTTATGCGTGTAGCTATATTAGAGTCTATTGTCATGCCGGCTGGCCATGAAGTGGAATTTGACCGGATTTTAGTAGATGAATTAAAACGGCAGGGTCATGAACCTGTATTTTTTGTGCCGGAACAGTTTCCATTTAAATTAGATTATCATTGTGACATAGACTATTTAACGGGGGGAGAAGTTGTTACGTACGCTGGGGCCGGAAAAATCAAAAAGCTGTTTCTTTCTATATTACGAGAACGCCGACGTATCGCTTGGTTTAATGCAGCATATGAAAAAGCATGTGCCGGAGCTTGTGATGCCATTATCATTCCTACGGGAACATGGCGGTATATACGAACCGTTTTAAACAGCAATCTAAAAAAATCACCCGTTCCGGTTTATATGATTTTTCATGGTATTAATCCCCATGAACAACCGAAGTTTGAAAAACAGGCTCATCGAGTAGAACCATACAAAAATATTCATTTGAAAGTCATTACACTACGCAATGATTTTAAGCATAGCAGTCTTACGAATTTGGATTTAATCGCTCCGCCCGTATTCAAGCCGCAAGATTTGCCTGTAGATACAACGCTAACAATTACACCGCCTATCAAAATCGGCTTTTTTGGACAATTCCGTAAAGAAAAAAATTTGGAATTTTTTCTGGAAGCGTTTACCAAAGCTCGTTTTTCTACGCCTGTCGAACTCATTGTCCAAGGGGCAACAGCCAAACCAGAAGATGGCGAATTGTTTGAACACATTGCTCACGAATACAGTTCATATGAAAATATTACCTTTTGGCACAAAAATCTAATCGGACTGGAATGGCAAAAAGCCTTGCTCAGTGTCGATGCAATTATGATACCCTATGCGGCAGAACGGTATCGGTATCACTGGGGAGCTATGCTGTTTACGGCGATTGGCTTTTATAAACCTGTCCTAGCTTCGCCGGAATTAAATCCTGAAGTACTACAGCAATATAAAATTGGCGTAGCTGTTGATTTAAGTACTGTCGATTCGTTTGCAAGACAACTGGAAGAATTTGTCGATGATTTAGTGAAAAATGCCGACGCATATAGACAAAACTTAGAAGCGGCGAATAAAGAGTATAGTCATGAAGCGTTGATTCGCAATATTTTACGATAGAAGATATAGTTGGAGGTGAAATGATGATTACCCAACTTACATTACAAAAATTTCGATGTTTTGATTTATTTACCATGAAACATATTATGCCAATTACATTAATAGGCGGGAAGAATAATTCGGGCAAATCGGCAATATTAGAAGCTATTTTTTTAGCTGCAGGATATCGCAATCCGAATATATTTTTTGCATTAGCTGCTGGAAGAAATGGAAATGGTACGCTTCAAGCAACACCGCAACGGATATGGAATCCTTTATTTTATAATTTAGATAAAAATGATACTTTTTCTATACAATTCATTGGTAATGATAAATTCAACTCGAATCTTACGATGAAAAAAGTAGAAGGTGATGCGGTCAGTTTGGATATTAACTCTGATACAGTTACAAATATTTTAAAACAAGGATATAATCCAACGGCATTAAATCAGTACTTTTATTCATTGCAATATACATGCACGATAGGAAACGAAAAAAGTACGGGGATTTTTTCGTTTGAAAATACAAAAATTAATCATGTTTCTCTGTCTAAAAATGATAAAGAAAAAAATCCTATCATGAAAGTTCTTTTTTATAAAGATATATATGCGCCTGATAATGCAACGATTGCAGAAGTAGTAAGCCATTTAATTTTGGATGGCAACAAATCTATTTTATTGAACATATTACAAATTTTTGATAAACGAATTGTCGATATAACAACGATTGTAGATAATAAAATTCCCTATGTATATGTTATTTTAACAGATAAGCAAAAACTCCCCATTACGTATATGGGAGATGGTATTAATAAAATGTTGCAACTGCTGCTATGCGTAATCACAACGCCGCAGGGAATTGTTTTAATTGACGAATTAGAAAATGGTTTTCACTATAGTGTATATACCAATATACTGCAAGCGTTGTACGCAGCCGCTTTACAGGTAGACTGCCAATTATTTATTACGACGCATAACATTGATATTTTGCGTGAATCATCGCATGTTATGAAAAAAATGAATGCACTAGATAAATTGGGCTATCAACGAATTGATTTTACTGATGGGCAACGTAAAGCTTTTCCTTTTTCTGGAGAAGAACTAGAAAACGCACTGGACATAGAAATGGAGGTGCGGTAAATGGCTGTAAAAAAAGCATCTATTCGATTATTTCCAGAGATTCCCTATGTCATTTTGTGTGAAGGAATGGATGAAAAATTTTTTCTGATTCAATATATTGACTATCTGGTAAAACAGGGCATTGCTCCTGATTCTTATAATGTTATTGACATGGGCGGCAACGAAGAATTGCGCAAAAATATGCCGATTATTGCTAAATTAGCACATTATCAAGAAATGAAGGGATTTTTAGTTCTGCGCGATGCAGAAATGGATGCCAAAGCGGCGGCGATATCTATGCGGCAAAGTATTTTGCGGGCGTTTTCTGTTTCCATACCAGAGAACGATACATTCATAAAAAATGAAAAGGGTGTTCTATATGGATATGCATTGCTTCCAGGATGGAATGACGATAAATCGTATCGTAACGGTACATTGGAAGATTTATGTTGGGATATTATGAAAGATAAAAACGGTGAACTTTCAGGAGAAAAATTAAAAGTTCTTTCTGCTGATTATATAAAACGAGCAGCGGTATTACGAAATAAGAATTTTCGTACACCACATAAAAATAAACTGCATACCTGTTTATTTGGAACGGATTCATTTGTAGGCATGAAAATCGGAGAGGCAGCACAAGCAGGGTGTTTTGATTTTTCATATGATAAACTGAATTTTTTACAAAACGCGTTGCTAAGATTGGCAACTATACGATAGATACATACGAGAAAGGATTTTGTATTAATGAATATATTACTAGCTAATTTAACAAAAATGGTAGATGACAGCGGCGGCATGGCAAAGGTAACATGTGAATTTGCGAATGAAATGCAGCGTCGGGGCCATCATGTATCCTTAGTATACAGCGATGTAAAACAGGGAAATTTTTATTATCCCTTGCATGAGGGAATTCCTGCCATTGACATTCGTCATTTTAAAGGA
>JBNMKW010000054.1:0-14455 GCA_050874545.1 Megasphaera sp.
GCCCTCTTCCGTCGTATACGGGTCGCTTTTTTCTTCAATGACCGGATTGATAAAAATTTCATCACCTTGCACTGTATGCACGACAATTATATTTTTTAACACGCCAATCATATTCGCTGCCATACCGACACATTTCTGCCGATGCGCTGCCAGCGTATCCAATAAATCCTGCGCTGTCGGCAAATCACTTCGTACTGCTGGTTGTGATTTCCGCCCTAAAAAAATAACATCCCGCACAATATTTCGTACCATCTAGCCTCTCTCCTTCCATGCTTTTTATAGTATTGGTTCGTTTGCTGCCAACGATATACGATTTTTGCTTCTACACAATCGTATACACCCATACAGTTTCTTTATCATTCGCACCTGGAAACAAATCCTGACACGATATACGTTCTTCCAAATGCAGCCGCACATGCTGTGCCAAATAAGCAGCTGTATCTTCATATACATAATAAAAACATAAATATATCTGCCGAGGTCTGCGCTGCCAAGAATCTAAAAGCCTGCCTAAAACACGTTTAAGCGTATGCAAGGCAAAGGGATTAAAGAAAAAACAGCAATCTACGTTGTCCGGCACGTCATATACAGCCGCATCAGCCAGCACAAAAGAAACACGATTGCGTGATGCCGCAGTCTGCCAGTTAGCCATTGCTTTTTGCCACAGCCGTTTATCATATTCAACACCAATAGAATGACAGCCTATCTGATATGACAAGAAAAAACTAACCCGCCCCTTGCCGCTTCCATAATCCAACAGCGTACTTTTTTTGCGAATATAGCCGCTGTTTGCCAATCGTTCTAACACACAATAGTCCGTCGGCTCATAGGGATGATGTTCTCCATCAGCCTGGCTGTCATCCCTGCCGGCTGTTTTGATATGCAAAAGATGTTCCCATTCCTGTTCACTAGCTGTCATCTGGTTTTCCCCCTGTGCGCTTTAAATCCATCGCCTTTTCTAATGCTAAAATACTTTCTCTCTCTACTGCTGTCACGATTTATCCGGAAACAGATTGGCTCCCTGCCACTGATATACGGTTTCATGTCCTTTATCTGTTGGCTGCTGCCGCACTCTTACAAACACATCCGGCTTCGCATAGGCATGCAGCCAGACGCCAAAAGTCGCTATCGTTTGCGGCCCTTGCAGACGACTTCCCACTCGCCAAATACTGTTGTCCGGACCATCTGACCGATCCTGGCTGTATTGCAGTAAGTCGTCCAACTGATATGGTACATGCTGCGAAGCCAACAACGCCTCTATGCGCGCATAGCGATGCCGTGCCGAAATCCCCGCTTTTAAATTCAGCTGTTGAAATGCTGGACTCAAATAAAAATTAGTATGGGCCAATGTTCCGTTTTTCTGTCTTCTCACCACAATTTGATTATTTTTTCCTACTTCTACATACGCTAATTCGGTTGCATCTGCCAATAAAAAAAATTTAGGGCCGCCCCATACGTCAGTTTTTCTCAATGCTTCTTCTACTGTGGCATATGTCCCCAGCATGCGTTTGATACATCCTGTTTTTTTACCCATACCAGTTCGTTGGCTAGCAGGAATTACACTGGCAGAAGCTGAAAAAACAGCCAATCCTTTTTCATTAACGCCGCCTTTCAACGCCATGGTATCTCTCGTTCCTCCATATAGACCATAAAATCGATATCGTGTCCCCTGGACTAAACGCATTTCCTGATATTCCGGCCGCCAATCACGGTTTTTGACTAAAATCGCACCACCATCCTGCACGCGGCTTCCTTGCGCGCCAAACAAAGTACACCCAAATACCACACCCATCGGAAAAAATAAGGTCATTCCCATACAAATCAGCCGCTTTATCCGTATATTCAACCAATATACCTCCTTTCACTAATGTATACGCGTTATTATATCATCTTAAAATTTCAATCAGCCATTAAAACAAAGACATACCCCATGTTACGCTCAAAATTCATTTGCCAAAATACGTAAAAAAAAAGCCGAGGATACATGCCCTCGGCTTTCTTCTTGTTATTTACTGTGCTTTAGCAACTTCTACGAGTTTAGTAAAAGCAGCTGCATCGTTGACAGCGAGGTCAGCGAGCATTTTACGGTCTACGATAACGCCAGCTTTAGTAAGGCCACAGATAAAACGGCTGTAGCTCATGCCCTGAGCACGAGTTGCTGCGTTGATACGAGCGATCCATAATTTACGGAATTCGCGTTTTTTAGCGCGGCGGTCACGACGAGCGTAGAAGAGAGCCTTCATTACGCTTTCGTTAGCTTTTTTGAAAAGACGGCTACGGGTTCCACGATAACCTTTAGCCATTTTTAAGATTTTTTTATGACGAGCGTGTGCTGTAACGCCAACTTTAATTCTAGCCATTAGTCAATTCCTCCAAATCTATATCTAAAAAACTCTATACTGCAATTAGATGAACGGGCACATCTTGCGAACGGATTCCGTCATCGTTTTGGAAACGAGCGTAGCTTTTCTCAAGTTACGTTTACGTTTCGGGGATTTGGATTCCAAAATGTGAGATTTATACGGTTTCATACGTTTGATTTTACCAGTACCAGTTGTAGTGAAACGTTTTGCCGCTGCACGGCGGGTTTTTAATTTCGGCATAATATATATTCCTCCTATTACTTCGCTTTGTTAGCAGCGATGACCATCGTCATGTTTCTGCCTTCAATTTTAGGTTCTTTTTCTACATGGGCGGCTTCTTTCAGCTCATCAGCAAAACGCATCAGCAAGTCCCGCCCCAATTCCGGATGGCTCATTTCGCGGCCACGGAACATAATGGTAACCTTTACTTTGCTGCCATCGCCTAAAAAACGTTGTGCTGCTTTCATCTTAACATAGAAGTCATGGTCTTCAATATTGGGACGCAGTTTTACTTCCTTCAATGTTAAGACTTTTTGTTTTTTCTTAGCTTCTTTTTCCCGTTTTTGTTGTTCGTACCGATATTTACCATAATTCATAATACGGCATACGGGCGGTTTGCCATTAGGCGCTACTTCTACCAAATCCAAATGACGTTCTTCTGCAATTTGACGAGCAGAACGCAAAGACATAACACCAAGCTGTTCATTAGAATCACTGACCACGCGGACTTCACGGGCTCTAATTTGATCGTTGACACGTAATTCCTTACTAATTGTCTTTCACCTCCACAAAAAAAAGAACGGATAGCATGCACTATCCGCTCCTACGTTTCCGTAATAAACCTTAGTAACACAAAAGCCATGTAAGGTGAGAAGCGGACAGCTTCTGCTTTGTTTTCAACACGGCTTATTGTATCATTTTCAGTACGGTATGTCAAGGTCTTACTACATCATTTACCAGACTGCTGCCATATTTATATATATGGTCTAAACTACTGCGCTGTCTGACTTATTCCTTACTGGCAGCCGGTACATCAGCCTGTTTACGATCATAGAGTTTCCCAATAATCAAGCCGCCGATAAAACCAACAATGAAAACGGGTACCCAGCCAAAGCCATATGTGGAAAGCGGCGTCATAGCAATGATTGCTTTGGCAAAAGGCAGGCTGCTCAATCCCGGTAAAGATTCCAGCAGCGCATATATCGTAACCAAATATACAGCACCTTTATGACCGCCGTTGGTATCCACAGCCTTTCCGATAATACCTAAAACCATCAGTGCAAGGCAAGGCGGATAGCATACGCCAAAAATCCAGCCAATATACGTAACGATACCGTCTACTCCCAAAAGAGCGGTCAGTGCGGATAATACGCAGCAAACAATCGCAACAATTTTATAGGAAATTTTTCCCTTACTTGCTGTATTCACAAATTCAGCTACAGCAGAAATCTGTCCAATAGCCGTCGTCAAGCAAGCCAATACAACAGCAATTCCCATTGGCACCATAACTGCGCCGCCAACTCGTTGAATAATAGCAACCAAGAGTTCTGCACGGCCTATATTCTGCGGATATTCCCCGCTGACGCAAGCCCCCATATACAACAAGCTGCCATATATAATCAACAATAAAACAAAGGCAACAATACCGCAGTATGTTAACGTC
This sequence comes from Megasphaera sp., assembly GCA_050874545.1. Classification (GTDB taxonomy): domain Bacteria; phylum Bacillota; class Negativicutes; order Veillonellales; family Megasphaeraceae; genus Megasphaera. Next base: position 4,027 of record JBNMKW010000054.1, read on the forward strand.
TTATTCCGTTCTTCAATCTTTACATATCCTTTCGCATAAATTGCTTTAATAAATACTGTAGCCATAATGAAACTTACCAATACGTCGCCTGTATTATATCCGCCTAAAAAAGCATTGACAAAAGGCTGCGGTACTGCCGGAGCTACTGGGGTTCCTAAGGGATTAAAGATTCCCAAAAAAGCGATAACGACTAAAATCAACGCTAAGAGCGGCGTCAAATATTTCCCCATGCGATCCATTACATTGTTTTGATCGTACGCAAAGAAAAAAGAAATAATAAAATATGCCGCAACCAACGGAATAAACGGGGCACCAGGAATATTTCCTTGAATCCCCAACTGAATCGCTGTAGCACAAGTTCTAGGAATAGATACAAATGTGCAAACAATCATCAAGGCTGCTAACAAAATATTATAGGTATACTTGCCTACACGATTGGTAATCTGATGTACATCACCATTCAATCCAATAACAATCAATGTGAAAATAGGAAGAAAAATACCAGAAAGCGTCAATCCAGCTAAGCCAGACATGAAATCACTGCCGCTGTTAAGTCCCAGCTGCGGCGGAAAAATCAAATTACCGGCACCAAAATACGTAGCAAAGAAAGCAAATCCCAAGATAAGTACGTCTCGAAAACGAATAACCCCTTTTTCCCCACTCATAATACCATTACCTCCTAACAAGCAAATACAAAAAAAGATATGCTTGAGATGATTGCAATAAATAAAAACGCTCCCATCCCCCTGCAAGGGACGGAAGCGCCGTGATACCACCCAATTTTACCAAATTTTCACAAATTCAGCCTCTTCAGGTACGCAAGAAAATACTCTCAATACCTTAGCACGATAACGGGTGCACCCGGACGGTCTAACGATTCGACCAGCCTGCTCAGAGTCCATCTTCACCAAAGTTTGTTGTATCCCTTGCACCAAACGGGAATTCTCTGCAACAACTCTCTTTACTTACTCTTCTCTTCATTGCAATCCTATCAAGTTTTATGTATTATATGATAGCATTATTTTTTTATGCTGTCAATTACTTTTATAGATAATCGTAAACTTATTCATAATAAGTTTACATTTTTTAAAAGAATATAAAAATGATACAAAAAAAGACATTTATCATATATTTTTCGAATACCAAGACATCTTTTTCAAGCATTTCAAAAATAATAATGAACTACCCTAAAAGCAAAACAATATTTTAAATACAAAAAAAGAACCTATCAATATAGGTTCTTCCTTAGTTTATGGCGGAGAGCGTGGGATTTGAACCCACGATAGAGCGTTAGCCCTATACATGATTTCCAATCATGCTCCTTCAGCCGCTCGGACAGCTCTCCATGGCTTACACATTGTCTCACTATTCAGTTCGTGATGCCCTCGGGATGAACATCCAATGTGTAAATGTGGTCGGGGCGACAGGATTCGAACCTGCGACCTCTTAGTCCCGAACCAAGCGCGCTACCAAACTGCGCTACGCCCCGTCAACCGACTCCTATATAATACCATATTTCCACCAAAAGTCAACGATTTTTTTACAACTTTTTAAAAAAAATCCAACTTTTTTTATTTCTTCGGCAAAACACAGCAACCGTATGCAGTACAGCCTCTCTCAGAGGCTAGTTTAAAAAACGTGCCCGCTGAGAGACCATACACATTTTCTATCACATCTTCATTTTATAATTCTTATGCTGCTTTCGATGAATGAAGCTGTTTCCATATAAAACCGCCTGCCAATGTAATACACAGCAAAGCAATTTTAATTTCCTGCGGATTATTTACTGCAACGGTAAAATACTGGGCTAAGTAATGATCCGATACGACCATGCCACCGGCAGCCCATCCTAAAATAGCTCCGCCGACATATACAAGCACAGGGAATTTATTCATCACCTTGGCTACTACCGTACTTCCAAATATAATAATCGGTACCGATATTAACATCCCCATCATGAGCAATCCCCAATGGTTATTAGTAGCTCCTACAATAGCCAATACATTGTCTAAACTCATTAAAGCATCTGCTAACATAATAGTCTTAACAGCCGGCCACAACGTTTCTTTGGCTTCAACATGAATGTCTTCTTCCGCTTCACCATTAGACGAACCAATTAATTTAATACCTATATATAGTAACAGCAAAGCCCCTATCGTTTTTAAAAAAGGCACCTGAAACAGCCAGGAAACAATAAATGCCATTATAAAACGCAACAGGATGGCGCCCCCGGTACCATACAAAATAGCTTTTTTTTGTAAATGCGCTGGCAAATTTTTTGCTGCCATGCCAATAACAATCGAGTTGTCGCCGCCCAATGCCAAGTCAAGCAATATAACCTGAGCAATCATACCCACATCAAACAACATTGTTGCTTCTAATGATTCCAAAATTACACATCCCCCTTTTCCAATACATTAGCCCTATTATAAGCTAAAAAGATAGGTAATACAAGCAAAGGGGTTGCCGCACAAAACGACAACCCCTTTGCTTTTCAGTTCGTAGTATATAGGTTTATTATATCAAAAATATATCGTATTATTTGACAATAACAGATACGCCGTCTGGAATAACCGTAACCTTTGGTTCTGCTACGCCCTTGTCTTTCATAATATGCTGTGCCATTGCTAAGGCCTCATGAATGTCTTTAGCATATTTCAAATGCATGTCTTCTACCATCTGCTGCGGTGCCTTTGTTACCATAATAATAGTATATTTCAAAAGCATGCGGAGCAGGATTTGAGATTCCCACTGGTCAAAAATGGTTTCATCCCGTTTGCGGGCCAATATTTCATCCATTGCTTTTTGAACATCTGTAGCAGCTTTCAGCGTATTGTAGAAGGCATCGCCGCCATGTCCATCAGAGCAAGCTGATACATCAATAATAACGCCGCCGTCTTTACAAGTTGCTTCTGCAGCTGTCATCCCTTTAACAGACTGATAAATATTTTGATCAAGCGGATAGCCGCCGTTTGTCGTAACAACAATATCTGCCGGAATGGGTTTAACACCTGCCAATTTCAGTTCAAAATCGACACCTGCATAATGGGCTTTTTCACGATCTCCGGCAAATGCTGCAATAACTTTTTTATCCGCATCAATAACGACATTGCAAATGAATGCCAACTTAGCAGCTTTAGCTGCATACAGCATATCTTCATGAATAGGATTGCCTTGAAGGATGCCTGTACGAGCATTAGGACTATTAATAAATTCTGAACAATGGTTAGCCAAAACCGTTACTTTGCTGGCAACACCAGGCAAAATAGATTTACGACCGCCGGACATACCTGCAAAGAAATGTGGTTCAATAAAGCCTTCTGAAATAAGCAAGTCCGTATTGACAGCTACTTTGTTAAGTCGGCAATCTCCGCCAGACGGCAAGGTGCCAACACTAATCATGTCTTCATCTTTGCGACTGTCATGAATAACAAATTTTTCATGTTCAGCAATTTCTTTACCATATTTCGCTACGAGTTCTTCATGCGTCGTATGGCGATGCATCCCAGTCGCTATCAAAATCGTAATATCGATGTCGGGATTTCCTTTGCGAAGTTCAGCCAACAGCTGCGGCATAATAATATGGCTTGGTACAGGACGTGTATGGTCACTGGAAATAATCGTGCATGTCTTTTTGCCTTTTGCCAATTCACTTAATTTCGGACTATCAATCGGATTTGCCAAGGCATCGGCTACCAATTCAGCTTCTGATTTTGGTGCTTTATATTCGTGAGCATGAGATACCAACACACCAGCTACCTGGTTTTCAGGAAGTTCAAACGTAACTTGTTCTTTGCCAAAGGGTACAGAAAATTTTTGCATATTGTTTACCACCTTTCTCATCATTTCTCATTTTCATCAACATTCGCGATGTACATATATTTAGAAAATTATTCATAGCCATTATGAATAATTTCGTATAACCAACAAAAAATTTGTAAAGAGAAAGGGTAAAGCTTTTCAGCTTTACCCTTTACTGCTTATATTGTCTTTTATACGTATAACCTGCGTTATATTTTATTCTTCTACAGGAACTTCGTCATTGACGCTGACAACTTTACCAGGATTCATGATATTCTTCGGATCCAAAGCAAGTTTAACAGCTTTCATCAATTTCAGTTCTACAGGATCGGTGTAGTGAGCTAATTTAGCTGCACGTTTGTAGCCAATACCATGTTCGCCGGAGAGACGGCCGCCGAGTTTGTAAACGAGAGCGTAGATTTCGTCCTGGATTTTCGGAAGAACTTCTTCCCATTGTTCCTGAGAGAGGTCATCTTTCAAGATATCAATATGAACGTTGCCGTCGCCGCAATGGCCTGCGCAGTGCATAGCAATGTCATATTTAGCTGCTAATTTAGAAATCTGCTGTACAGCCTGTGGAATATCTGTCATCGGAACAACGATATCTTCCATGGAGAATACTAAGCTGCGAGCACGGTCAGCTTCGAGGTATGCTTTACGGGATTTCCAAATAACAGCCGGGTCAGCAACCAAGGAGTCAATAGCTTTGTTTTCTTCAGCCAATTCAACGATTTTTTCGCACTGATCCATCAATACGTCTTCGTTATCGCCGGCAATCTGAATAATGATGTAGTTACCGATATCAGATTTTGGCAGTTTTTCATCCAAGAATACTTCAACCTGTTTGATAGAAGCATTATCCATGAATTCTACGCAAACCGGTGTAATACCTGCGTTCATAACTTTTGGTGTCAAAGCAATAGCATCGTCGAGGTTGTCGAATACAACCAAGAGGTCCTGCTGATATTTCGGCAAAGCAACCAATTTGAGGTAAATCTTTGTGATAATACCAAGCGTACCTTCAGAACCAATGTACAAATGCATGAGCATGTAGCCTGTAGCATTTTTACGGAATTTACCGCCGAGAGTAACGACTTCACCGCTCGGGGTAACGACTTCAATACCCATAACCTGGTCACGAGTTACACCATATTTAACGGCACGGTTGCCGCCAGCGTTGGTTGCAACGTTACCACCGATGAAGCAGGAATCCCCACTGCAGGGGTCGCCGCCGTAGAAGAGGCCTTCTTTTTGAACTTCAGACTGAAGAACAGAAGTCGTAACGCCCGGTTCTGTAACGCAGACCATATTCTGTTTATCGATTTCAATAATTTTATTCATACGTTCAATAGAAATGATAACGCCGCCAAATGTTGCAACAGCACCTACAGCAAGGCCTGTACCAGCAGCACGCGGTACCATAACTACGTCGTTGTCATAACATACTTTAACAACTTTAGCTACTTCTTCAGTAGTTGCCGGAAGAACTACTACCTGCGGCATTTTTACATAATGAGGATCCGTTACTTCGTCGTGAGAATACGGTTCGAGCTTATCAGCATCCGTGTATACGTATTTTTCACCAACAATTTTCTTGAATTCTTCAATCATTTCCGGGGTAACTTTACCTTTTGCCATAATACATAACCTCCAAACAAAAATAAGAATTTTTAATAAGGACTGACATCTATCACTTTAACCGTCACCGGTGTAAAGACTGAAATAAAATCTCATCCTATTCTTCCGCGCTAAGGTGTAAACCTCTAATAGCGTTTACAGAAAAGTTATTTGACTAATATTGCATATCGTTTAACTTTCCTTTTTCGAGTATTATTATACCCTATTCCCCTTTAAGTGTAAATTACATTTACACATTTTACATATATATCTTTCGTATTGCTCACAGCATCGTCATTACATTACAGCATACTAACAATTTATTTTTATTAATACATGACTCAATATATAAATTTTTTAAGATTGTTACTTTTTTCTCATTCTATTATAACTTTAAGTAATCATAGTTAATTCCATATAGTGATTATATCTTCATACTGCATTTGCCAATTCCTGTCAAAAAAAAGAAACGCAGTGATATTCTCCTGCGTTTCTTCCGGCATGTTACATATTTTTATTTTTTTCAGCTGATGCAATCACAGCTTCGGTAACAGCTGCCCGAAATCCTCTGTTTTCCAATGTCTTAACCGCTTCTATAGTTGTTCCCTTTGGCGAGCAGACATCATCTTTCAATTTACCCGGATGTTCTCCTGTTTCCAAGACCATCTTAGCAGCTCCCAAAACAGTCTGCGCAGCAAACGTATATGCCATCGGGCGCGGCATGCCTTCCAGTACAGCACCATCAGCCAACGCTTCAATAAACATATATACATATGCCGGACCGCTGCCGCTGAGACCGCATACGGCATCAATCAAGGATTCATCCACGAGTTCTGCCTTGCCAAAACTAGCGAAAATATCCAGGACAGCCTGTCTTTCTTCTGCTGATACCTGGTCATTCACAGATACAGATGCCATGCCTTCTCCTACCATTGACGGGGTATTGGGCATAATCCGTGCAATTTTTGTATGAGAAGGCAGATACGTTGCCAACGTTTGCATCGTCAAGCCAGCAGCAATAGAAATAACAACCGTATCCGTTGCGACATGTTCTTTTACTTCTGCCAAAGAAGTCGGCATGACATACGGTTTAACTGCCATAATCAACCCCTGTGATTTTTCTGCTAATGCTGCTACTGTATCTACAACCGTAACGCCTGTTTCTGTAGCCAACGCTTCCGCCTTTGCCTTATGGATATTATATACATATATATTAGCCGGCTGAATGAGTCCTGATGCGACTAATCCCTTGGCAATCGCCCTTCCCATATTGCCGGTTCCGCATATACCTATTGTCTTAAACATACTGTATCTGCCTCCTTGTTAACGAAAAAGCCGGTATTTTTCATGATATACCGGCTTCCTTGTCTTATGTTGTTTTATATGATTACTGTTTAGCGCCTACTTCATTGATAGCATCTTTAATTTTAGCTGCCAAACCTGTGATTTTAGATTTAGATACAGAGCATACAGCTAAGCGAATGCCATTGCTGAGCGGTACAAGGAAAATATTTTCCTTTTCCATGAAATCGCAAACGTTCTGAGCGCCTTCCATCGGAATGGTAATGAAGAAGCCAGAAAGGTACGGCAGGTATTTTAAACCGCATGCAGAAGCTTCTTTCATAAAAATAGCCGCACGTTCTTTAATAAGATTGAAATATTTAGCGCGTTCTGCATCCAGCTGCGCTACTTTAGCCGGATCTTTGCAGATATTTGCCATTGCCTTCATAGCTGCGCTGTTGGAGTTAGACCATGTAGCACGGCTTGTATACTGATTAATAGCTACAAATTCATTAGCAACATCTTCATTAGCCGTGACACAAATCATAGCCCCCATACGCTGGCCATACATAGTAAATCCTTTACTGCATGTATAAGAAACAACGATCAAAATGTTGTCCGGCAAATTGCCAAATTTTTTGAAGAATTTACGGCATTCTTGTTTTTCGCCGCTATAATCCAAATAGGCAACGTCTGAAACAAAAATAATATTTTTATCTTTGCCTTTAACGACTTCTTTTAAGAAATCCAATACATGGTCCCAATCTGCGTCGGATAACGCAAACCCTGTCGGGTTGTTAGCCGGTGAATTCATAATGATAACTGTATTATATTGTTTATCAACAAGTGCTTGTACATTTTCTTTGAAACTTTCCAAATTAAATGTACCTTCTGGCGTCAGCAGTGAAAATTCACGAAGCTTCCGTCCATTATCTTTGCACATAGAACCATAGGCACCCCAGTGATAATCACTCGTAAGGATTTCATCACCCCATTCAGAATAGTTATGAATGACATGATGCAGTACGCCGGAACCACCGGATGTAGCACAAGCGCGGATATAGCCATCTGGACGGGAATCACCGAAACACTGATCAATGGCAGCATTCAAGTAATCAGGATAGCCTTGAATTGGCGCATATGCAACAATTTCTTTCGGTGTTAATTCTTTATAGGCTTTTTGAACGACATCCAACATAACCAAATCGCCGTTTTCATCCAAAAGAGAACCAACAGTACCATTAATAACTTTATCGTTGCCTAATTTTTCAGCTAATGCAACAGCACGGTTATTCGCACCAAAAATCTTATCTTCAGCAAATTTACCTTTAGCCTGCGGTGCAGCTACACTCATTACCATGAAAATCAACTCCCCATTTATGTTTACTCCTCATTTATACCACAATCAAGACTATCTGACAACAAGTACATACCGATTTATTGTATGTATTCAAAATACAATTGTAAAACAGTTGTATAATGCGTTATTTTATGTTATTTTTATAAAATTATAAATAAACTTATAAATCGTTCTATGTATCGGGGTTAATTCGAAATAATTTTACTTTATTTTTATAAATTTGTTGATATTGTTCAGTTTTTATAGTAAACTAAATTGAACATAATAACAATTACAAAAGGGGGCCTATTATTTTCCGTTATTGATTTAATAAAAGGAGTTGATGTTATGTCATTTTTTAGTACAAAATCTATTGCCCAGCTTCACGCTGATACAGAAAATTCCAACCTTAGTAAAAACCTGAGTGCATTAGATTTAACATTTCTTGGTGTTGGAGGCATTATCGGAGCCGGCATCTTTGTGCTGACAGGTATTGCCGCTGCCAAGTATGCCGGTCCATCTATTTCTATTTCATTTGCGTTCGCTGGTATCTTATGTGTTCTCGTCGGCCTGGCTTACAGTGAATTTGCCTCCATGATTCCTTCTTCAGGCAGTGTGTATTCTTACACCTTTGCCTCGCTTGGTGAAGGCATGGCGTTTCTAACCGGCTGGTCACTGCTGTTAGGTTATACGGTTACAGGCAGTGCTGTTGCTGTCGGTTTTTCCGGTTATTTGGCGGGAATTTGCAAATCATATGGATATATCATTCCTGAAGTCCTATTAAAAACACCGGCAGAAGGCGGTATTATCAATCTTCCTGCTGTTATCATCATTTTATTGCTGGCCCTAGTCTTAATTCGAGGAACTAAGCAGAGTGCCAAGCTCAATACTATTTTGGTCTTTATTACCTTAGCAGCTATTATTTCTTTTATTGGTATTGCTACGCCGCACGTTGATGTTACCAATTTCGAACCCTTTATGCCCTTCGGCATGCAGGGGATACTCAGCGGTACGGCTATCGTTTTCTTCTCCTATATGGGTTTCGATGCAGTTGCAACTTCAGCAGAAGAATGCAAAAAACCAGAACGTGATCTGCCTATTGGCATTATCCTTTCGGTATTCATCTGCATGTGCTTGTATGTTTCTATGGCACTGGCTCTAACAGGTGCTATCAATTATACGCAGTTAAATACACCAGAACCAGTTGCATATGCGCTGCGTATTCTGCATTGGCCAAGCGTTGCCAATCTTGTCGCTGTCGGAGCAATTGCCGGCATTATTACGACATTGATTGTATACCTCTTTGGCCAGGCACGTATCTTCTTCGCCGTTTCTCGTGACGGTCTTTTGCCTGCCGGAATCGGTAAAATTCATCCCAAATACCATACACCCTACTTAGTAACCATCATCGGTTCCATTACTATTGCCATCATTGCTGGTTTCGTACCGCTGATGCATATTGTTGAATTATCTAATACCGGCGTTCTTGCCGTCTTTCTTCTTAACTTTATCGGCCTTTGGAAAATGCGTAAAAACCATCCGGAAATCCCCCGCAAATTCCATTGTCCCTGCCTGCCTGTTATTGCCACTATCGGCATTATCGTCTGCGGCTATTTGATTTATGCTTTGTCTACACTAACGCATATTCTTTTCGTCGGCTGGATGGTCTTAGGTTTTATTATCTATATGGCTTACAGCCGTAAGCACAGTGTTATTACGAACCAGTAAATAATACAATTGAATACAATACAAAGAAACCGTCATGAATCTATGTGTAAACTATCTCTGCAATTCATGACGGTTTCTTTGTATACATCACACTACCGATTTAAATTCTTTTAAGGCCTATCCAGTCGTTCATTACTGCCCTATTTAGCATCCCGAGCTGCGCCACACCTTACTGCACAATAAATACGTGTTGCAAATTCGGTAACGCGTCATTATAGTATCTCCCTCAAAACTGCCGTTTGGATAAGCTCTCTACTGCCGTCAACAGAGTACATAGTATCTTTATTAGGACGATAATATATACCTATAGCAACTGCATTTGCACCCCGATAATTACCATAATTGCCATAGCCGGCAGAAAAATCCCACGTATTATCTAAATCAAAATTAAGCGGTTGAAGTGCTGCCAACGCAGCTGCCCCAGTTCCTGCTTTATTCACCTTAGTATCGAGACTGTTAACCTTACCATGTAAACAAATACTATTTTTAGTAATTTCTTATATACTTATACATAAAAAAGAGCACTGGATATTTCCAGTGCTCTCTTCGCTTAATCAGCGGCTTCCTATCCTCCCAGGGGGCCTCCCCCCAAGTACTTTCGGCGTTTGCAGGCTTAACTGCTGTGTTCGGCATGGGAACAGGTGGATCCCTGCAGCCATCGCC
>JBNMKW010000055.1:0-13790 GCA_050874545.1 Megasphaera sp.
CCAATAAGCGCCGCACTCGCTAAATGCGTCAATAAGCCGCCCCAGAAAAAATCCTGAAACGGATACGCCAGCAACAGAATAATAGCAGCCAGTATCAATATATAATTAGCGATTTGACTGCGCCGCGGCTGTGCCGTCGTCTGTAATTCAGTCATGCTAGTCCTCCTTTAGTTATCTTTGGTTAGTCTATCGTTGCGGCATCGCCTTCATGAATCGGTATCCATATAGGCACGTTGCCATATGCCGCTTCAAATTCGTTGGATGGTGTCCATGGCGCACCAAAATAATGCATCGGTATCAAGCATTTCGTTACGGTCACATCCTGCAAAAAGCCGGTTACGCCCCATTCACGAGCGCCTTCCAGCCGTGCATCAACAGGGAAAAAGGCAATATCCATCGTTTGCCCTGCCAATTTCTTCATTTCCCGTTGGAAATTTTCTTTGGCCACAGCATTATTGGCATCTGTATCGCCTAACCAGTGCCACCAATTTAAATCACCGGCATGAAAAATTTTTAAGCCGTCTGTCTGCACGAGAAATGAACCGCCTTCATCTGTCGATCCATATTGCGTGATAATTGCATCTTCCATATGTATTGTATCATATAAACGCATAGATTGCATTTTTTTTGTGTCTTGGCAGTGAAACCGCACGTCTTTGTTGTATATATAGTGACGGGTATGGGCTTCAAACTTGGCTATGTCCCGATTGAAATGATCTTCGTGCCAATGACTGATAAAAAACCACAAGGGCTTATTCCCTTTGGCATAGGCATCAACAATTTTCTGTTTATCTGTATAATAGTCAAATATCAGTACCTTAGTTGCTGTTTCCACAGCAAAGCCGCTGTGTGCTAAAAATGAAATACGAACTTCTGACATCTATAGTCCCTCCTTGTATAAGGCATACATCATGTAGTATTGGCTAAAAAGCCAGTATATATTATATCATTAATATTGGGTATCCTAAAAGCTTTTATTCCCACTCCGTTCCATAGGACATAAAAAAACTGTCGGCTGATACCGTATTTCCTCATAGTCTATCGATCTGTGCAGAAAATATCGTATATCAAGTACGACAGTTTTAATATGTGATTTATATGTGTTCGACTGTTTGAATAGCCCGTTGCATCTTGGCTGCTAAGCCTTTTATTTTAGTTTTGGGCACGGAACATACACCCAAACGAACGCCCAAATCAACAGGCGCGCCAAAAATCAGCTCGTTTTGCAACTGCTGACAAACTGCTGCTGAATCTTTTACAGGAATCGCAATAAAAAATCCTGATTGGAATGGGACAACATGAAGGCCGCAGGTTTTCGCTTCTTTCATAAAGATAGCTGCTCGTTCTTCAATCAAATCATAAAAGGCACGGCGTTCTTTGTCAACCGCTTCCTGCAAGGCCTTATCACTGCGAACTTTGACGAGCAGCGTCATCGCCGCGCGATTGATATTAGACCAAGCCGTACGGGCAGAATATTTGGCAACTTCTACAAATTCGTCAATCACTTCTTTGCTTGAAGATACGCCTACGAGTGCACCAGCACGTTGTCCATACAGCGTATAGCCTTTAGACATGCTGTATGCAACCAGTACAAAAATATTTTTAGGCAAGTTGCTGAATTGTTTCATGAATTTCCGTACTTCATTTTTTTCGCCGGCATACGCAATATAAGCAATATCTACCAAAATCGTAATGCGTTTTCCTTGTTTTTCATGAAAACGGCAGACATCCAATACTTCCGTCCAATCTTGTTCCGATAAAGAAAATCCCGTTGGATTATTCGCCGGTGTATTTAAAATGATGAGCAATGAATCTTGTTTGTTTAGCAATTCTGTTACAGCCGATGAAAAGGATTCGATGTTAAACGCTTGGTTGCCGTCCAGCAAGGCAAAGGTTTTCATCGAACGGCCTACTTCATTACTTAAGGCTTCATAAATACTCCAACGCCAATCCGCTACGAGAACGCTGTCGCCGATTTCCGAATAGTTGGCAATCGCAATATGAACAGCTCCGGTACCGCCGGCCGTGGCAACGGCATCAATATAGCCTTCCGGACGCTGCTCTTCAAACGTTTCACTAATTGCTGCCTGACGGTATTCTTCCAATCCTACAGGCGGTGCATATGCTGTAAAGTCACGAATGGGCAGGCTGCGATACAGTTTTTCAACAACAGGCAAGCATCCTAATACTTCGTCTTCTCCTGCATAACAGCCAATCGTCGCATTCACTACGTTATCAGCACCATGCGCCGCTATGGCTTTTCGTGCCTCATTTCCTGCAAAAGAAACGACATCATTAATTTTTTTCCCTTCTCTGCTTGCTGCTGCCATCACTGTCATAATACGAATCCCTCCAACAACTCTTTATATCTTTTTGTATCGTTAATGGTTTACATTATACTATGTTCCACTTATGCTGCATATGCTTTATCTTATAAAATACTGTATACAAAGCAAAAATACTGTATACAAAATATACGTAAGCATATCAAAAATTGTCAACAGGCTGCCAGCACAATATTCGACCATTTAGACCGGCAAAATATGTAAAAAATAACAAACATTCCTTTCGCAAGGAATGTTTGTCATGATGTATGCGATGCGTCTATATGCGTATTTTGATTTTTTTCTTTTTGAAACAGTTCACAGCCAGCTCTCGTTACTCCCTTTAAAGCCAGCAGCTGTCCAATGACTTCACTCGGTTCAATACGACGGTTTGACCAGATAAGCACTTCCAGTTCGACGGCTGACTCCGCTTCTTCTTCTGATATAACCTTAAATTTTTCTACGCGCAGATTCTGTTCCTGCAAAAAAGAGGTCAGCCGCCGAGATTGTCCTACTGTATTTTTCATAAAAATATGCAGTACATATTTTTTACGGTAGCGAAGACTAAGTATTTTATCAAACTGTACAAATACAGCCAGTATAATAAGAATCATAAGCGTGCCTGTAATTGCTTCAATGACATAGCCTGCCCCGACAGCCAAGCCGATAGCCGCTACAGTCCATAGACCGGCCGCTGTCGTCAATCCCTGTACATTGCGCGCCTTTTGGTTAGCCATAATCGTGCCGGCTCCCAAAAAGCCAACACCGGAAATGACCTGCGCCGCAATTCGTTCCGGATCAGAATTACGGTAGCCATACATAAAAAATGCATCCATGGCAATATGAATGGATATAATCATGCACAAGCAGGAGCCTACACATACGAGCGTATGTGTCCGCAGTCCTGCGGCTTTGCTCTGTGCTTGCCGTTCATAGCCAATCAGCGCACCCAAAATCAATGCGACAAACAGCCGAATAATGCTGTCTTCCGTCGTAATGACCATTGCCCTCACTTCTTTCGATATTTTTTTGCGTTTATTTAATAAATCTTTATAATTGTATTATAATATACGAGGGTAAGAAAATATAGCTTTTCCTATTATTTACCCTATTCTCTGAGAAAGAAGGGATTGATAATGAATCGCCTTATATATTTAGATATGCTTCGTTTTATGGCCGTACTGCTCAGCGTATTAGCTGTAGTTCTTCATTCATGGACTGCATTTTACGATTGGTGCAGTTTGATTATTTTACCTGTCCTCGTATGCATCAGTACCTATTTCAGTGCCTCCGTACTGCGGATTCACACGTTTCGTTCCTTTTTTAATGCCAAATGGCTGCGCCTAGGCATTCCTTGGCTCATTGCGGCTGTATTATTTGCGCCGGAAGAAGCGTATGTAACGTATCTGCAACAGGGGGGAACTCTCGGCTGGCTTGATTTTTACCTGCAAAATTGGGAAAACAGCCAATTTGCAGTTAGTTCCCATTGGTTCTTAGGATTTCTGCTGCTTTCCTGTCTTATCTTGATGGGATTAAAAAAGGGAAACCGCCAGCTTTTACAGCATCGCGTCCCATCTCATCCAGGGCCGTTTTTCTTCATTGCCTTTATCGTCGTTTCAATAGTACTGCTCTATGGCTCTGCCTGCCTTCCCGCCTTGCACATAGCCGGTGTCCATATTTTGCCGCCGCGCACGGATTGGCTGTGCATCGGTATCTTGTATTTTGTACTGGGTATATATGCTTTTCGGCATCGTTGGTTTACTGCTAACGGTTATATACCGCCACGCGGATGTTTTATCGCCTTTCTTAGTGCAAATGCTGCCTACGGTATTGCCATGATACAGCCATCGCCGCTAATGCCGATACTACTGCCGTTACTGCAGTCGCTTCTCTCCTTAACGGCTGTACTGGGACTTACGTCTGTATTTCATGCTGCATGCCGCATCCATGCGCCAAAAGCACACTCCCTATCCCGGTATTCGTATCCGTTTTATTTCATCAGTGAACCAATTATTTTTAACGCTTGGTATGTTCTTCAGATGCTGACCATTTCGTTTGCATTGAAAGTTATTTTAGTATTGCTTTTGACCGGTATATACGGCGGCCTGCTCTGCAAATACGCGTTGCTTCATTTTCCTTCATTTAAGCGTATGATATAAGCATGTATGTATGCTAAATGAGCATCTTTTCCATTCTTATCTATCGCAATCACTTCGTTATATGCTATGATAGGAGTGTTATGTTATTATATTACTCATAATTACCAATGAACAGGAGTTTTATTATGGATACATTATTACAGTTAATGGAATCATATGGCTACGGTGCCATGTTTATTGCTATGCTGCTGGAAAATGCTAATATTCCGATTCCTAGTGAGGTCGTGCTCGGGTTTGCCGGTTTTCTGATTTCACAGCAAATATTTGATTTTTGGATGACCTTTGCCATTGCCTGCACAGCCGGTGTTATCGGCTCTATCATCAGTTATTGGCTGGGTTCATATGGAGGCCGCCCGCTGTTATTGAAATACGGCAAATATATATTTTTTAATGAACATAAATTTGCCATGGCAGAAAACATGTTTAATAAATACGGCGGTGCTGCCGTACTGATCTGCCGCTGTCTTCCCGGCGTCCGCACGTTTATTTCTTTTCCAGCCGGCGTCGCTCGCTATCCGTTTTGGAAATTTGTGATTTTTACCATTATCGGCACGATTCCCTGGACGCTGCTCCTCGTATGGGCTGGTTCTATCTTGGGCAGTCATTGGCGTGATTTGATTCAGTATAATCATTTCTTCCTCATTGCCGTCGTCGTCATTTGCCTTCTCATCGCGGCAGTTGTCTTTTGGAAACGGCATCAGCGAAAAACAGCAAAATAATATTCTGCATGTTTCAACATACATTCATTTTGGCAGCAATTTACTTGCTGCCTTTTTTTGAGATGCAGGCTTCGTCCAGCTGCTGGACGCCCTGCTTATCTCCTGCCCTAGCAAACTGCAAATCTGCCAAGGCACTCTCTGTATCTATCATCTTTAGGAGGTCTGTTATGAGCCGACACCGCATTGTTCTTTTTTTAGTGGCTATCATCTGCTTTCTTTTTTTACTGACAGGCAACAGCCTGCTGCCCGTTACCGACCCGGTAGAATCCAATTATACCTTAACTGCTAAAGAAATGGTTGTATCCGGTGACTGGATTTCTCCACAAATTTACGGCATGTACTGGTATGACAAACCGATTTTTATTTACTGGCTTCTCTGCCTTTCGTATTCGATCTTTGGCTTTACGGATTTTGCCGCTCGCTTGCCCAGCGCGTTGTTTGGAACCATATCTGTCGTCATCGCCGCTTGGTACATGATGCGTCGATATCAACGTGTCGTACCGGCTCTTTTGCTGGCGGCTATGACAGTCACTTCGCTGGAAGTTTGGGCTGTCAGTCATTCAATTATTACGGACCAAATGCTCTTTGCCTTTACAGCCGCCACCATGTTCTTTGCTTACATCGGGCTGACTGAAGGGAAAAAGAACTTCGTTATTGCCGCATATGCTGCCGCCGCCTTTGCCGTCTTGACCAAAGGGCCTGTCGGCATTGTTCTCCCCGGCCTTTTTTTATTAGTTTTTATTGCCCTGCGTCGTAATACAACGTATCTAAAACGTCTCTTTCCCCCGTTGGGAATTCTTTTATTCTGTATCATTTCGCTGTCCTGGTATGGCACAATGTACGCCCGTCACGGTATAGATTTTATCAACGGATTCTTCGGCCTAAATAATGTCACACGGGCAACAGTTTCCGAGCACCCCGAATTTAATGTTTGGTATTATTATATCGTTCTCATCCCCGTTAGTTTACTTCCTTGGACAGGCCCCTGCCTGTACGGTTTATGGAAACGGCGCGGCTGGAATGACGAATACATCTATATGGCTGTTTGGGCTATTGGTACGACGCTGTTTTATACTTGTATGGCTACAAAATATCCTACATATGCCTATATTGCCAATATGCCGTTGCTTTTTTTAGGCGCGCAGGCCATTCTCATGCTGTATCAGCAAAAAAAACGCCGTGTATGGGCTATTCTGACCGGTCCTGCACTCGTATATTGGCTGATCTTTTTCATTGCCGCTCTGGTCGCGAAACCCAAAACTTTTGAAATAGGCAGTTTATGGAGCCTGCTGATCTTGCTGCCCGTTGCTGCAGCTGTTCTGCTCTTTTCCCAATGGCAAAAAGCGTATACTGCACTGCCGGCTATTACGGCACTCACAACAGTTGGCTTATATTTGATTATAACGTATCAGGTGCTAGTTCCATTTTATACGTACCGTTCTTCCGTCGCTGTACTCCCTGCTGTACCCCATCTAAATGGCACTATTTATTTTTATAATCAGTATTATACGTCCTTTCCGTATTATACGGAAAAACCAGCCATTTTTGTTTCAAAGGACGGCACTGTAACCAAAGGCGATAATAAAAATCGCGATACTGCTTGGCAGAAAAAATATGTATATCCTCGCACAACGACAGATTCGCTTGCTTTACAACTGCAGCAGCATGCCGCGTTATCTATCATTGTGCCGCAAAGTGAATATGATGCTTTTATCCAGACACCTTGCTATGCCTCTACAGCCTATATCGGTAAATTTGGTACGTTTTATGTATTTTCTTCTCGTTAGGAGCCGCTTATGACTATTGAAACCTTTATACAACATCTCAGTGAATATCAGGGAACTCATGTATTCAATCCCTGGCGTGATTACGACGCCCAATGTGATATTGGGCCGCAGGCGCCGGCTATACGGCGCAGGCAGCTGCATGACTATTTGCAGTCACGTATTGCCAAAGCCCGTTATGTCTTAGTTGCTGAAGCCGCCGGCTATCAAGGCTGCCGCTTCAGCGGCATTGCCATTACGTGTGAACGCATGCTGCTCAATGCCCATAAACAAGTCAACAGTCATATGGTTCTAGGCTATAACGGTACACGTACCAGCCGTCCCGACTGTGCGTATATGACCAGCAATCCCCAACGGCTTCACGGGATGAATGAACCGACAGATACCTACGTTTGGGGGGCTATTTTGGACAATGGCCTGCAGCCGGAAGATGTCCTGTTATGGAATATATTTCCCTTTCATCCCTACAAATCCACGACTCCCTTCAGTAACCGCACACCAACAAATGCTGAGATTGCCGACGGCCTTACATATACCAAAGAATTACTTTCTCTCTGTCGTTCGGATATTGTAATCGGAGCCATTGGACGTAAATCTGCCCAAATGCTGGAAAGCGCATCCATTCCGGTTATAACTATGCGTCATCCTGCCAATGGAGGGGCCGGCCTATTTCGCCAACAATTCACCCAATGGATAAATCGTATAACCTTATAAAATGATAGGGGAATGTGCTATTTTATTAAGAAATTTTAAGATTAACCTTTATTTATTTTTGAAAAGTTATTGCATTTTATTCATAAATTGTTTATAATCATATACAACCTGTTATACGAGCCTAGCATTGCACGTGCATTCAGGCTCGTTTTTTCATTGATAAAAGGAGGAACTGCGATGCTGAAAAAGCTGCGCGACTTACCAGCTCCGCAAGGGATGTATGATCCCTCATTCGAACATGATGCCTGCGGTATTGGTTTTGTCGTAAACATAAAAGGAAAAAAATCATATGACATTATTGATGATGCCTTAACCATTTTGGAAAACCTGAAACACCGCGGCGCAGAAGGTGCCGATGCCAAAAGCGGTGACGGTGCCGGTATATTAGTACAAATTCCGCATCAATTCTTCTGCCGTGAATGCGAAGTACTCGGCTTCTCATTGCCGGAAGAAGGCGAATACGGCGTCGGTATGATTTTCGCTCATCGATACGAAAGTTTCCGTAAAAAACAGATGGAAGCCTTTGAAAAAATCGTCCGTTCCGAAGGACTGACAATTCTCGGCTGGCGTGATGTTCCGGTTGATGAAAGCTTAATCGGCAGTATCGCCAAAACCATACGTCCTCATTTTCTCCAAGTCTTTATCAAAAAAAGTCCCGATCTTAAAACACAAATGGACTTTGAACGCAAACTATATATTATTCGTAAATTGGCAGAAAAAGCCATTGTTCCGCCAAGTCAGGAAAAAGGTACCGACTTTTACATTGCCAGCCTTTCCTCAAAGACGATTGTCTATAAAGGCATGCTGACATCCGTACAGCTCCGTCATTTCTATTTGGATTTGTCAGACCTTGATTTTACAACCGCTATGGCCCTTGTCCATTCTCGGTTTAGTACAAATACCTTCCCAAGCTGGGCCCGGGCTCATCCGAACCGTTATATCGTCCACAATGGTGAAATCAATACCATTCAAGGCAATATCAACTGGCTGAACGCGCGTGAAAGCAAATCCAAATCCGAATTCTTCCCTGACATGGAAAAAGTATTCCCTGTTGTCGATGCCACAGGCAGTGATTCGTCCATGTTTGACAACTGCTTGGAATATTTGTATATGACAGGTCATTCTCTTCCCCATGCCATGATGATGATGATTCCTGAACCGTGGGAACGAGATCCGCTCATGAGTGAAGAAAAACGCGATTTCTACCGCTATCACAACTTCATGCTCGAACCGTGGGACGGCCCGGCTGCTATCGGTTTTTGCGACGGTACCGTCATCGGCGGCATGCTGGATCGTAACGGCCTGCGCCCAGCACGGTACTATGTCACCCGCAACGACCGCGTCATTGCCAGCTCCGAAGTCGGCGTCGTCAATATTCCGCCGGAAGATATTCTCTATAAAGGCCGTTTAGAACCAGGTAAAATGCTCCTCGTCGATACGAAACAGCAGCGCATTATTGATGATGATGAAATCAAGCACCAGATTGCAACGGAACATCCGTATCACGAATGGTATAAAGAACACATCGTCAATTTGGATGATTTGATGACGACGCAAAATATCGCCAGCAATGATTCGATTATTCCATATGACTTGAAAGAACAGGAAAAAGTCTTTGGCTACACGCAGGAAGATATGGATAAAGTCATTCTGCCTATGGCCCGCGACGGCAAGCATGCCATTGATTCCATGGGTGTCGATGTACCGCTGGCCGTACTCAACGACAAACCGCAGTTATTATACGATTATTTCAAGGAAAACTTTGCCCAAGTTACCAACCCGGCTATTGACGGCGTCCGTGAAAACATCGTCATGTCTACGGCTGTCATGGCCGGCAATGTTGCCAATATCATGGATCCGAACGAAGCGACAACAGCTGCCTTGTATTTAAAAACGCCAATTCTGACCAATGAACAAATGGCAGTTATTAAATCGCTGATGACAGATAAGCTGCGCACAGCCACCTTGTCCATGCTGTATCCGGTCAACAGCGGTGCTGAAGGTATGGAAACAGCTATTGAATCCTTATGCATTGATGCATTAAAAGCAATAAAAAATGGAGCCAATATTCTCGTTTTATCTGACCGCGGCGTCAACTCCCGTATGGCTGCTATTCCGGCATTACTTGCATCAGCAGCACTTCATCATTATCTTATCCGTCAAACAGTTCGCTCTGACGTCGGTTTGATTTTGGAATCCGGCGAACCTCGTGAAGTACATCATTTCTGCACATTAATCGGCTACGGCATTACAGCTATCAATCCGTATGTTGCATTGGAATCTATTAAAGAACTGATTGCGAAGAAAAAATTAGGCAAGATGGATTATGAAACTGCTAAAAACAATTATCTGAATGCCGCTGTCAAAGGTATTTTAGCTGTTATGTCCAAGATGGGCATTTCAACAGTTCACAGCTATCACGGTGCTCAAATTTTTGAAGCTGTCGGCATTCAGCAGGACGTAATTAATAAATACTTCTGCAACACGCCGTCTCGTATTGAAGGTGTCGGCATCAAGGAAATTGCCAAAGAAAATGCACTCCGCCATGAAGCGGCATACGGTAAAGATGAAAAATTGGAACGCGGCGAATTCTATCAATATCATAAAGGCGGCCAGCCCCATATCATTGATCCGGAAACAGTACAGCTGCTGCAAAAAGCCGTTAAGAACAATGACTATTCGGTATATAAAGAATATGCCGCTCATGTCAATACCCAGTCTGTGTTCCGTCTTCGTGACCTGCTTGATTTCGATTATCCAGCAGGCTGCAGTATTCCTATTGAAGAAGTTGAATCTGTCGATTCCATCGTCAAACGCTTCCGTACCGGCGCCATGAGTTACGGCGCACTCAGCAAAGAAGCACATGAATGTGTCGCTACGGCAATGAACCGTCTCGGCGGCATGAGCAACACCGGTGAAGGCGGCGAAACATCGGACCGTTTCAATACGGAAACGAATGACAAAATCAAACAGGTAGCGTCTGCACGTTTTGGCGTAACCAGCAATTATCTGATTCATGCCGATGAACTGCAGATTAAATGTTCACAAGGCGCAAAACCAGGGGAAGGCGGTCATTTACCGGGAAGCAAAGTATACCCGGATATTGCAAAAACCCGTCATGCAACGACAGGCGTAGCATTAATTTCTCCTCCGCCTCATCATGATGTATATTCTATCGAAGACTTAGCTGAACTCATTTTTGATTTAAAAAATGCCAACCGCAATGCCCGTGTCGGCGTAAAACTGACTGCTGGTGCCGGTATTGGCACGATTGCTGCCGGCGTCGTCAAGGCCAAAGCTGACGACATCGTAGTCAGCGGTTATGACGGCGGTACCGGTGCTTCTCCGCGAACTAGTCTCCGCCATGCCGGTCTGCCCTGGGAAATCGGTCTTTCCGAAGTACAGCAAACGTTGCTTCTCAACCAGCTTCGCGACCGCGTAACGCTGGAAGTAGACGGCAAACTCCTGACGGGGCGCGATGTCGCAATTGCCGCACTCTTTGGTGCTGAAATCTTTGGTTTCGGTACGGCACCGCTTTTGGCTATCGGCTGCCATATGCTGCGTGTCTGCCACCTCAATACCTGCCCGTACGGCGTCTGCACACAAAATGAAAAACTGCGCAAACGGTTTAAAGGCAAACCGGAATATATCATTAATTTCATGCGTTTTGTAGCGCAAGACCTGCGTGAAATCATGGCTCGTCTTGGTTTCCACAGCATTGACGACATGGTCGGCCGTTATGACTGCTTGATTCAAAAGCAAACCGCTCCCAACTGGAAAGCAGGTACGGTCAACCTGAAAAACCTCTTATTCCGCCCGTACACAGATGCCAGCCTGAGCCATCACTTCACAACACCGCAGGACCATCAGATCAATACGACACTGGATATGGCTAAATTAGTCCGCATGTGCCGTCCGGCATTAGAAGAACAGAAGCATATTCGTGCCCGTCTGCGCATCAAAAATACAGACCGAGTTACAGGAACGCTGCTTGGCAGTGAAATCACGAAACGATATGGTGAAAACGGCTTGCCGGAAGATACGATTAAATTATCCTTCGTCGGCTCTGCCGGTCAAAGCTTCGGTGCCTTTATTCCTAAAGGATTGACACTGTCCTTGGAAGGCGATGCCAATGATTACGTCGGCAAGGGACTGTCCGGCGGTAAAATTATTGTTTCTCCTCCCCGCGAATCTATATTCCCAGCTGAAGATAATATCATCATCGGCAACGTCGCTTTCTATGGTGCGACCAGTGGGGAAGCCTATATCAACGGGACAGCCGGAGAACGTTTCTGTGTCCGCAACAGCGGCATAAACGCCGTTGTCGAAGGGGTCGGCAATCACGGCTGTGAATACATGACGGGAGGACGGGTCCTCATTTTAGGCCATACAGGCCGCAACTTTGCAGCCGGCATGTCTGGCGGCATTGCCTACGTATATGACCTAGAACCCGGTAAATGCAATACAGACCTCGTAAAATTAGAAGATTTGACAGATCCGGATGAACAATTATCGGTTAAATCTATGCTTGAAAAACATGTTGCATATACAGATAGCAATCTTGGCCATATTCTCCTAGAAAATTGGGATGAAACAGTAACACACATTACCAAAGTCATTCCAGAAGCCTATGAAGAAATGGTTTCCCTCATCGCACAGGCCATTGCTGAAGGACATACTGATGCCGAAGCCCATATGATTGCGTTTGAACAGAAACATGGCAAAGCAAAATAAACCCGATATATGATAAAAAATCCCTCTTTCGCAGAGGGATTTTTTAATTATCCATTTTCAACTTTTATACAAGTATGATATACTGATACACATGATTTGGCAAAGGAGGTCTGCTATGTCTACATCATATCGAGGCATACTATTGTGCATGACCGGGGCAGTTACTTGGGGCATCAATGGTGTTGTCAGCCAATTTCTTTTTATGAACTATACTGTTGATTCTTCATGGCTTACCGCTGTTCGTATGGTTTCAGCCGGATTCATTTTATTAGTCGTTTTTTTACCAAAAAAATATGAACAATTTAAGGGAATATTACGCGATCCCGTAAGTCTTCGGCATTTGCTTATTTTTTCCATTTGCGGACTTCTTTTCTGTCAATACGCCTACTTAACAGCTATCAAACACTCTAATTCCGGGACAGCCACTGTCCTTCAAACATTAAGTGTCGTTCTCATGGCTTTTTACCTCGCAGTCCGCTTTCATAAAAAGCCTACGCTGCGTGAAAACATATCTGTCATTTTAGCCGTTTTAGGCGTATATCTCGTCGCTACGGATGGAAATCCTTCTGCAATGATTTTATCACCGTCTGGGCTTACTTGGGGACTAATTTCAGCCATCGGTGCGCTAGTATATCCCATTCTTTCTCAAGGGATAGCCTGCCGTTGGGGGGCACCGCCAGTGAATTCGTTAGGCATGATCATCGGCGGTACGATTTTCACGCTGGCAGCACAAATTTGGACACTGACACCTGATTTAGATGCTCGCGGCTGGCTGGCCATTACATTTATTATCATCGTCGGCACTGTAATTTCGTTCTCTACCTTTATCCAAGGCATCCGCCTTATCGGCCCAATGAAAGCTACTCTAATTGGAACCTTAGAGCCTGTCATGGCCTCTATTCTTTCTGCATTATGGCTTGGCACTGCTTTCACACATATTGAAATCATTGGCTTTATATGCATTATTACAACGGTATTTCTAATTATTGCAAAAAAAGAAACGTAACCAGTTACATACTATTGCAAAAAAGTCTGATGCATTCAAAATTTATATACCTCTTAAACGTTAGTAACGAGATAGCAAAAGTTATCTCGTTACTTTTTTATGTAGTAATCCTTAAATTTTAGTTCTGCTTATTAGGACTCGCTCAATGCTCCGTGTTTTTTTATCCTTTTCTCTGAATTATATATTCATTTTACTGCAACCTATATACTGCCCAACAATGACAGACTGTGACAAAATGAATTTTTGAGTCCATTTGCCACATCCTTATAGTACAGCATTACGATATATTTATTTTTAAACTTCACACATATTATTCCTAGTTTATTTTGTAACAACTCAAATCATAACTC
>JBNMKW010000056.1:0-13225 GCA_050874545.1 Megasphaera sp.
AAGGCCCAAACTGCAAAAAATTCCACTAACTTAGTTCAGGCCTTGTATAAACTGGTTTCGGTAGCTATCGAGGCTGCGTAAAAGTTGTAAAGTGCTGTATGTATATTATATCATAGAAATGCGAGAGAAGAATGGCATCAAACGCATTGTATATAAATTGTATAAAAATTGTATACAAGTTGATACATAAGTCGCCCATGTATTCTTGATGCGAATTATAAAAATATATTATATATAGTTAATTGGAATACAAAAAAAGAAAGCGGTATCAAAAACAACCATGTGGGAACGTATTAGTCCCGATTCAAACGCTCTTTGCGAAGGGCAAGCCTTGCAGAATTGAAGGAAATATCATAGAATGTTTTTATGGAAAACGTAAATCCAAAAGACTGTTGAATAAAGTTCTTGATGACCATCGCGTATATTGGGGAAAGGATTGGTTCATATGTTAGATTTTCGTATCCATACATTTTTATGCGTTTGCCGACACATGAACTATACAAGAGCTGCGGCAGAATTGAAGATTACGCAGCCGGCAGTATCCCAGCATATTCGGTATTTGGAAAACGAATTTCAGACGAAATTGTTTACGTATGCCGGAAAACGCCTGGAACTGACCCAGGCAGGACAAATTTTACTGAATGCGGCAACTACGATTAATCATGACAACGTAATGCTTAAACAGCGAATGCATGATTTGCAGCAGAGCAGTACGTCGCTTATTTTTGGTGCGACCCATACGATTGGCGAGTTTGAGATTATCGACAAACTTGCAGAATATTTACATACCAATCCCAACGTTAATATTCGGATGAAAATTGCGGATACAGACGAGCTGTTGAAGGCTGTGGATCAGGGAAGTATTGATTTTGGTGTAGTAGAAGGGTTCTTTGAACAGGGATTGTATGAAACGATGCTTTTTTCCAATGAACCTCTGATTGCTGTATGCGGCGCGGCATATGATGCACCGCCGGTTATGACACTGACGGAACTGCGGCAGCAGCGTATTATTGTGCGGGAAAAAAGCGCAGGTGCCAGAGAGTTGTTGGAACGCAGCTTGGCAGAGCATGGGCTTTCTGTCGAAGATTTTTCCTATCGGCATGAAGTAGGCAGTCCGCAGGCTGTCAAAGGATTAGCCTGCCGAAATTGCGGTATTGCTTTTTTGTATGAAAAATCAGTGCGAAACGAAGTTGCTGCAGGTATTTTGCGGGAAATTTCTATTCGTGATTTTTCGGTGACGCATGCGTTTACTTTTTTGTGGCGCAAAGGCAGCATTTATAGTGCCTTGTTTAAGCAGGTATATGAAAAGTTAAAAGGCTGATAATCAAGGTGCTGTACTGAGAAATTTATATATTTTCTGAAAGGGTGAAACATCATGTTATATTCAACAGAAGTTAAGAATATGTGTCCTGTTACTAAGGGTGCATATCATGGACCGGCACCAATTCCGGAAGAAGGTAATTGGGTACAGGTCAAAGAAATTAAAGATGTCAGCGGTTTGACACATGGTATTGGCTGGTGCGCACCGCAGCAGGGTGCCTGCAAACTGACATTGAACGTCAAAGACGGCATCATTGAAGAAGCATTGGTAGAAACGATTGGCTGCTCCGGTATGACTCATTCTGCGGCTATGGCTTCTGAAATTCTGCCGGGCAAGACACTTCTTGAAGCTCTCAATACAGATTTGGTTTGCGATGCTATCAACGTAGCTATGCGTCAGTTATTCCTCCAAATCGTATACGGCCGTACACAGACTGCATTCTCTGAAGGCGGTTTGCCGATTGGTGCTAGCTTGGATGACCTTGGCAAAGGTCTTCGCAGCCAGACAGGTACGATGTTTGGTACCAAAGCTAAAGGCACTCGCTACTTGGAAATGACAGAAGGCTATGTTACTCGTATGGCACTTGATGAAGAAAAACAGGTCATTGGCTATGAATTCATTCATCTTGGTAAAATGATGGAAGCTATTAAAAAAGGCGTAGAACCGGCAAAAGCAATGGAAGACGCTAAAGGTCATTATGGTCGTTTTGATGAAGCAGATTCATATATCGACCCAAGACAGCAATAGGAGGAGAAAACCATGGAATTATTTGAAAGCTACGACAGAAGAATAGATAAAATCCTCGGCGTACTGAAAGAATACGGCATTGGCAGTGTAGAAGAATGCCGCGACATTTGCGCCGCAGCCGGCCTGGATCCGTATAAAATTGTAAAAGATGTACAGCCTATCGCGTTTGAAAACGCAGGCTGGGCATATACGGTAGGGGCAGCTATCGCTATTAAGAAAAATGCACGTACAGCTGTAGAAGCTGCTAAAGCTATCGGCGAAGGACTGCAGGCATTCTGCATTCCCGGCTCTGTTGCAGAAGACCGTAAAGTAGGCCGCGGCCACGGCAACTTGGCTGCAATGCTGCTTCAGGATGAAACGAGCTGTTTCTGCTTCTTGGCAGGCCACGAATCATTCGCTGCTGCAGAAGGCGCTATCGGTATTGTCCGCAATGCTAATAAAGCACGTAAAGTACCTCTTCGCGTTATCCTCAACGGTCTTGGTAAAGATGCGGCACAGATTATTTCCCGTATTAACGGTTTTACGTATGTACAGACGCAGTTTGATTATAAAACCGGCGAACTTCATATCGTTCGTGAAATTCCGTATTCCAAGACGGAACGGGCAGCTGTTCGTTGCTTCGGTGCCGATGATGTTCGTGAAGGCGTAGCCATCATGCATCATGAAGGCGTAGATGTTTCTATTACAGGCAACTCTACTAACCCGACACGTTTCCAGCATCCGGTTGCTGGCACATACAAAAAAGAATGTGTGGAAATGGGCAAGAAATACTTCTCCGTAGCATCCGGCGGCGGCACAGGCCGTACACTTCATCCGGACAACATGGCAGCAGGCCCGGCTTCATACGGCATGACCGATACAATGGGCCGTATGCATTCTGACGCACAGTTTGCAGGTTCATCTTCCGTACCGGCACACGTAGAAATGATGGGCTTCCTCGGCATGGGCAACAACCCGATGGTTGGCGCATCCGTAGCTGTTGCTGTAGCTGTAGAAGGCGCAGCGAAAGCAGGTAAATTCTAATAAATAAAAAATATTCGCAATATGCAAAACGCAGTTTCCAAATTCGGAAACTGCGTTTTTTGACGTGTCTAAAGGGACGTGATATAATAGCATTGAAAAATATACAACAGTCTGCGGGCTATCCAAGAAGAATGATATGTACTCTTTTGCGGATAGCTCGTTTCATGTAACCATGGATAGTAACAGGTGTTAATAGGTGTTGTGAAGTATATACTTTAATCTAACAGCGGGGAAGGAGTATTTGATGCGGGGTAGCAGAAAAATAGCCATCATGGCGGGATTGATGATGATGGCGTCAGTATCAGTTGTTGGGGCAACGTTTCATCCCGGTGACCGGGGAAACCAAATTACAGAAATTCAGCAAGCCTTAGTACAAAATGGCAGTGATATTTTAGTCGATGGTGATTATGGCACTGGCACGCAGGAAGCTGTCAAAGCATTTCAGATGAACCACGGTTTGGAAGTGGACGGCATTGTTGGTGAACAGACGTATGAAGCACTGATGGGTACGGCTATGCCGGAAAATATGAGCAGCCATTTTGAAGAAAAACATGCGATTACGGAACGCATGGTCAGCAATATGGTATTTCCTATCGTAACAGCCAATAATGAAATTCGGGTCATTCAGCAGGCATTGGCAAATCAAGGATACAATGTCGATGTCGATGGCGTTTTTGGTGTAGGTACAGAACAAGCTATCCGCAAATTCCAGGAACACCACGGCTTGGAAGTCGATGGTGTCGTCGGCCGCGCTACGTTTTATGAATTGACGGGACAAGTACTGCCGACCGGTCCAGTGCGCCGTTTTGGCAACGGCGGCTATGGCAGCCGTACGGGTACTGCCAATTCTGCATTGGCACAGCAGCTGCTAGGAATTGCCAACCAATATAAAGGGGTTCCCTATGTATTTGGCGGCACGACCCCATCCGGGTTTGACTGCTCCGGCTTTACGCGCTACGTCTATTCTGCAGTAGGCATTGACTTGCCGCGTATGGCAGATGAACAATACGATGTCGGCTCGGATGTATCCATGTCCAACTTGCAGCCTGGCGATTTGGTCTTTTTCTCGACCTATATGCCCGGCGTATCTCATGTCGGAATTTACATTGGCAATGACCAGTTTATCAATGCTTCCAATGACGGCGTCAGTGTAGCTGATCTTAACAGCCGCTATTGGTCTTCGCATTATGTGGGAGCCAAACGAGTTATTTGATTTTATTATAGATGGCATACAACTATCTAGTATATAGGATATATGCCATCATCATAAAGATAACGCAAAAACAGGAAGCTGTGCATACGATGGTTTGTGTGCAGCTTCCTGTTTTAGCATGCTGATAACATAGTATATATACGTTTATTTTTGTGCTGCATTTGATTTATGTATGACCATAAAACGATACGAATGCCAAACTTTCCGTGATTTTATTTTCGGCATACTTGTTTTTTCTGATTTGTCAGAATTTAGAGTGTATTTAGAGATGTTTTACTTGATAAAACGTTTGAAGTTGCTTACAATAAGGCTATAAAAAATTTACAATGAAAAGGAAGAGGATAAGGAGACGTAGACATGAAACATTTGAAGATAGCGTACAGCTTTGATGTACAGTATTACTTTGTAGACAGTGACAGGGAAATTGTACCTGTAGAGCAAACGGATTTTACGGATGTTGCCGTTGCCGTATTGTCAGACCAAGACTTTTCGTATATTGATAAAATTGATGCGACTGGTTTTGGGATTCCGATTATGGTCATTATGCCAGGCGGAGAGAAACTGCCGTCACAGTATGTCGGCAAGGTAGATGCTGTGATTACAGAGGAAATGGTCAATAAAAGCCGCTGTATTGCGACAGCAGAACGATTGGCCAGCAATTATGAACAATTTGTCCTGCCGCCGTTTTTTGCGGATTTGGTAGAATATGTCAGTGAAAAAAATAATCCCTTTGATTGTCCGGGACATCAAGATGGATTGTTTTTCAAAAAACATCCGGCTGGACGTTATCTTTATGATTTCTATGGGCCTCATATTTTTCAATCGGATATTTGCAATGCCGACGTTACGCTTGGTGATTTGCTGATTCATGAAGGACCGGCATTGGATGCCCAAGATTTTGCGGCTGAAGTTTTTCATGCCGATAAGACGTATTTTGTTTTAAACGGGTCTTCGTCTTCCAATAAAGTTGTTACGAATGCCTTGCTTACGCCGGGTGATTTGGTGCTGTATGACCGCAACAATCACAAATCTGTAGCCTTAGGGGCGTTGATTCAGGCCGGTGCTACGCCGGTTTATTTGGAAACAGCTCGTAATCCATATGGGTTTATTGGCGGCATTGATGCCCATTGTTTTGATGAAGCGTATTTGCGCAAATTAGCAGCTGAACGAGATCCGGAAAAAGCCAAAGCAAAGCGTCCGTTTCGTTTAGCTGTCATTCAGCTGGATACGTATGACGGCACGTTGTATAATGCCCGCTATGTTGTCGATAAAATCGGGCACCTTTGCGATTATATTTTGTTTGATTCGGCATGGGCCGGCTATGAACAGTTTATTCCCATGTTAAAAGATTGTTCGCCGCTGCTGCTGGATTTGCATGCAGATGATCCTGGAATTATGGTGACGCAGTCTGTTCACAAACAGCAGGCGGGATTTTCACAGGCTTCACAGATTCATAAAAAGGACAATCATATTCATGGACAGGCCCGCTACTGCAATCATAAGACGTTTAATAACGCGTTTATGGCAAATGCTTCGACCAGTCCCTTTTATCCGATGTTTGCTACGATTGCTGTCAATGCTAAAATTCACGCCGGCGATGCCGGACGGAAAATGTGGCGTGACTGCGTAAAGTTGGGCATTGATGCCCGCAAGAGTATCCTTAAGCGGTGTAAGTATATCAAACCGTTTGTGGCACCTGTAGTACACGGAAAACCATGGCAGGACGGCGATACCGATGCCATGGCTGACGATATTGCGTATTTTACGTTTGAGCCGGGAGCCAAATGGCATGCTTTTGAAGGGTACGGACCGGAGCAATACCATGTAGACCCCTGTAAACTGCTGCTCACTACGCCGGGAATTAATGCTGAAACAGGAGAGTATGAAGCGTTCGGTATTCATGCCAACATTTTGGCAACGTATTTGCGCGGCAATGGCGTTATTCCGGAAAAATGCGATCTCAATTCTATCTTGTTTTTACTGACGCCGGCAGAAAACCGCAATAAGCTGCGCTTTTTGACGTCCCAACTCGTGCGGTTTGAACGCTTTGTCGATAATGACGTTCCCATGCAAGAAGTTTTGTTAGGGGTATATAATTCTCATCCGGCACGATATGCTGGTTATACGATTCAGCAGCTGTGTCAGGAAATGCATGATTTCTATAAAGAACGGAATGTTAAGGAGCTGCAGAAAAAATTGTTCCGGAGAAAATATTTTCCGGAATATGTCATGAAGCCGCAAGATGCACAGTATGCATTTATTCGCGGTCAGCGGGAATTGGTACCACTCGATGAAATTGAAGGACGCGTCGCGCTGGAAGGGGCTCTTCCGTATCCGCCCGGCGTCTTATGCGTCGTGCCGGGTGAACGGTGGTCTCATATGGCGGTACAGTATTTTAAAGCACTGGAAGAAGGCTTAAATGAGCTTCCGGGCTTTGCATCGGAAATCCAAGGAGTATACCTGGAAAAAGAAGATGATGGACGTATTCATGCATATGGCTATGTATTAAAAGAATAATAATGTTCTAAAAACAAAATCAATCCTGCCTGATGGAAACAGCCAAAAGGCAGGATTTTTAGTGTATAAACAAGATAAGGCCTTAGTGCATTTCGCACCCAAAAAACTGCCATCTAATTGTTAGATACTTGGTCTAACAATTAGATGGCAGTTTTTTATGGCAAAGAGGATTTTTTGGTATATGTATTATAGTAAATGGTTAACGGCTTCTGCAATTTTTTTAGCAATGTATGGGTTGTTCATCGTGTAGACATGAATGCCGTCTACGCCGTTGGATAATAGGTCGGCGATTTGGTCGATAGCATAGGCAATGCCGATATCCAGCATGGCTTCTTTATTATCGCCGTATTTAGCAATGGCTTTTTGGAATTTTACAGGCAGCGTAGCCCCGCAAAGGGATACCATACGTTCAATTTGTTTTTTGTTGGTAACGGGCATAATGCCGGCTTCGATAGGTACATTAATACCGGCAATTTCGCAACGTTCGAGAAAACGGTAAAACATGGTATTATCAAAGAAAAGCTGAGAAATCAACTCACTGGCACCGGCATCCACTTTTGCTTTGAGATGGCGGATATCGGCAGCTGGTGTCTTGGCTTCTGTATGTGTTTCGGGATAGCAGGCACCGATGATATTGAATTCAGGCGCATTTTTTTTGATGAATGCAACGAGATCACTGGCATGTTCAAAAACATGAGCACGTTCTTTGCCAGGTGTTTCATCACCACGTAAAGCTAAAATGTTATCAATGCCTTCTTCTTTTAATTCCTGTAATGTATGCAGTGCTTCTTCTTCCGTCAAATAGATGCAAGGCATATGTGCAGCCGTTTCACAGCCGTATTTGTTCTTGATAGCTGAAGCAACTTCGACAGTACGATTACCGCCTTGACCGTTGGCACCGCATGTAACGCTGATGAAATCAGGATGTAATTGGCTGAGTTCATCGAGCGTACTGTAAATTGTTTCCAAAGGCATATCGCGCTTGGGAGGAAATACTTCGAAAGAAAAAACAGTTTTTTGGGCAAACAGTGTATTGGTATGCATATATAAAAACTCTCCTTATCGTCGTAATGCTGCAGAAACAGGTCTATTTCTGTAATACATTCAGTATTTCGGCATGACCATGAAATCTGCAATATATATGTTATTATATCATGAATACCTGCTAGGGAAAATGAAAACCCAGTGAAAAGATACAAATATCTTTTTTCACTGGGTTTTGGGCTAAAAATTAGAAGCTTGGTAAGATGGCACCAGCATATTTATCTTCGATAAATTTTTTGACTTCCGGAGACTGTAATGCTTTGACCAATTTTTGAATTTCCGGTCTGTTTTCATCACCTTCACGAATTACTAAGACATTGGCATATGGCGAATCTTTCGCTTCCAAGAAAAGTGCATCTTTTAATGGATTGAATCCGGCTTCCATGCCAAAGTTCGTATTGATGAGGGCAATATCTACATCATCGACAGAACGGGGAACTTGTGCTGCTTCTAACTCAACAAACTGCAGATGTTTGTCATTCTTTTCGACATCCTGTATTGTCGAGGTAATGGAGCCGCCGTCTTTAAGGCCAATCAGTCCGGCACTCTGCAGTACGAGAAGGGCGCGGCCGCCATTTGTTGGGTCATTAGGAATGGCAACTTTAGCACCGTCAGGCACATCTTTCAAATCTTTAATTTTATGGGAATAAATACCCATTGGTTCGACATGCACTTTGCAGATGGCTTTGAGTTTAGTGCCGCGTTCCGCATTGAATTTGTCCAAATATGGCGTATGCTGGAAGAAGTTGGCATCTAATTCTTTATCGTTTAATGCTAAGTTGGGCTTTACATAGTCTGTAAATTCGACAATTTTTAAATCAATGCCTTCTTGCGCAAGTAATGGTTTAATTTCATTTAAAATTTCACCATGAGGAACTGGCGTGGCACCGACTGTAATTGTTGTATTTTTGGACACTTCTTTGCCGCCGGTCGGCGTATTGCTGCCGCAGCCAGCTGCCAATACAGCAACGGCCAGCAGAGCAGATGCAGCTAAAACACTTAATTTTTTGAAATGATTCATAACAATACGTACCTCCTAAAATAAAAAATCCTCTTTTCATCCGAGAAAAGAGGTGTACAGCGTCATCTTTATCTCTCGGAATAATTCCGCAGGAATTAGCACCGGATAGATACCGGTTGCCGGGTTTCATAGGGCCAGTCCCTCCACCGCTCTGGATAAAAATTATATAGTTTTGACTTGAAAAAAGTATAACATAAAAGTAACAGTCAACCAAATAGCAAATTCGCATGAATTATACAAATAGCATGCAATATTGTCATATACATAGCAGCAATTAAGCAAATAGTATGATACCTGAAGGTGTATGATATAATAAGATAAAAAATAGTGTGAGGAGGAAACACCAATGGAAGATATTAAAACGTTAGCACAGCAGTATCAGCAGCAAGGCAATAATTGTGCCGAAACGGTCGTTAAAGTCTGTAATGACTATTTAGCGCTGCAATTGCCGGAAGAAGTATTTCGCATGGTTTCTGTGATGGGCGGCGGTGTAGCCGGAAGTGGCTGTATTTGCGGTGCCTTGAATGGGGCTTGTCTTGTACTGGGGGCGTTAGTTGGGAGGGTAAATCCGCAGGAAAAAACAAAGCCTGAAATGAATGCGCCTGTCAAGGTTTTTTATCAGCAATGGATGAATCGGTTCAAAGCATCGTGCTGCCGCGTTTTAAAAAGTCCTGCCAACGGCGGTCCAGTATCTTGTGCAGAACTGATGGCGGTAACGGCAGAAATGGTCATTCGATATATAGAAGAAAACAAATTAAAAAAATAAAAGCGAGAAAAAATGAGCTGTGCATTGTGTGTGATGCTACAGCTCATTTTTTTAATAGGCGTTTAAGATTTTTGTTGTTTTTAAGGAATCATTTGCTTTTACGATTTGGCGTGTTTCCAATAGGTGTTGGATGTTGTTTCGTTTTTTGATTGCATCTGCATAGGTTGACGCTTTAAAAGAAAGCTCGACAATATAGTCGGAAGAATTAGGAATAGGCCACACTTCGATATCCACAGCCTGTCCGGCAAAAGTTCCTGCGTATTTTTGGTATGTGAGCGGGCCGTATACCCTAGTTTCTTCTTTTGTAGAAGGAACTTGTTGCCGTTCTTCAGCTGGCATGTACACAGATGTTAGATGTTTGGACTGGGCAGCAGATGGCAAAACATCGTAACCGGATATTTTTTGCGTATAGCTCAGGCTTAGTGTCATATTGTGGTATCCCCAGTCGATTTGTGCTTTATAGGGAGTGCTTGTTGTATCAAACCCGTCTTGGGCAGCTTGCTGTAATGCGGCATCGATGTCACCGTTCACAATAGGATACCGTTTTTTGTAGGTAATTTCCAGTTTGTCTTTTCCTTCTTTATGGCGCATGCGCTGTGTCCAGCCAGCTAAGGAAACAGCATGATGTGATGTGTCTACATATTGTACTTGCACGTCAGACGGCTCTTCCTGCACGCGGAAGAGGGAACGGCATTGCGTGTTGAGTGCCTGTGCATTGTCTAACACACGTTGAGAATCTAGTAAAAATTTTACTTCATAGTTCGGCGTAATGGCAGCTTGCACAGGCAAGGCTATCATACAACTCCACAACAATGCCAATGCAGCGAACCCATACAGTATTAATTTTTTCATAGCCACTTCTCCTATTCTATAATGTATATAGGCAGTGTATCATAAAATGGCAAGAGAAAATATACAAGAAATTGCTTTTTATACCCAAATAAGGCTGGCATATGGAACGCGTTCATATACCAGCCTGCTGCGTTTATTTTTTTAACGATTTTAAATTTTCTAACCGATTCAGGACTTCATTGAGCATGTCTTCGCTTTTGGCAAAATGCAGCCGAATGAGATTGTTGACCGGTTCACGGAAGAAGGAAGAACCGGGAACGGCAGCAACGCCGATTTTACGGGTCATTTCTTCACAAAATGCCGTGTCGTCATCCCAGCCAAATTCCGAAATATCAACCAGTACATAGTATGCACCCTGGGGTTTTGTGTGGCGAATTCCCAAACGAGTCAGGCCGTCACAGAACAGGTTGCGCTTTTTGGTATAGAGTTCCTGTAAATCGTCGTAATAAGACTGCGGAAATTTAAGCCCAACAATGGCTGCTTCCTGCAGGGGACTGGCAGCACCGACTGTCAAGAAATCGTGTACTTTTTTTGCACAGTCGATAATATTGGGTGGAGCAAGAACATAGCCAAGGCGCCAGCCGGTAATGGAATACGTTTTGGAAAGAGAATTGCAGCTGACTGTCCGTTCAAACATGCCGGGCAGTGTAGAAAAGTAGGTATGCACGTTTGGCTTATAGAGGATATATTCATATACTTCATCGGTGATGACATAGGTATCATACTTTTTAGCGAGTGTGGCAATAAATTCCAGTTCGCTGCGTGTAAATACTTTGCCGCACGGGTTGGACGGATTGCAAATAATAATTGCTTTTGGATTCTGTTTGAAGGCATCTTCCAATACAGCCGGATCAAAATTAAATTCTGGAGGTACTAATGGTACATAAATAGGTTCGGCGCCAGAAAGAATCGCATCGGCACTGTAGTTTTCATAAAACGGCGAAAAGACAATTACTTTTTCACCGGGATTGACAATAGCCATTACAGATGCCATCATAGCTTCCGTGCTGCCGCAGGTAACAACGATATTTTCATTGGGATTAATCGGCATGCCTAACTGGTGCGTGCGGTTTTCTGCAATTGCTTGGCGCAGGTTTTCAGCCCCCCAAGTGACAGAATATTGATGCGGCCCTTCATAAGCTACTTGGGCCAGACGGTCTAAAATCGGTTTGGGTGGGTCGAAGTCTGGAAATCCCTGGGATAAATTGATTGCACCGCATTCATCGGAGATACGGGTCATATGGCGAATGACAGATTCCGTAAAAAGCGGCATTTTTCTGGATAATTCTTTCATAAGAAAGGCCCCCTTGCTGATTCGTACAATAAATTAGTGAACATACTTATCCTACGCATTCCACATATAGTTGTCAATGGAAACTTTTGTTAATTAGCAGCGATTAATAAAAACTTGAATACGGACAAAAGGATTGACGGTCTGCAGGTACCATTCTATAATGAAAAATGAGTATAGGTTCATACCATAAGGGGGACATTATAATGGATATTAAAAAATATGTAGAAGCAGAAGTATCTGATTTGATTGCAATGCGTCGTCATTTTCATGAATATCCGGAAGGTTCACAACAAGAATTTAAGACGATGGATTATATCGAAGATAAGCTGAAGCATATGGGGCTTTCTTGTGTTCGCGTGCCGCGCGGGGGAATTTTGGCAACGATTGACAGCGGCAAGCCGGGGTATACGGTACTTATGCGTGCTGATATTGATGCATTACCGGTGCAGGAAGATACTGTCAATTTATCCAAACCTAAAGTGGCTGTTTCTAAAAATGAGGGGTATAGTCATGCCTGTGGTCATGACGGCCATATCGCTATGCTACTTACGGAAGGTAAAATTTTGGCAGAACATACAGATGAATGGGAAGGGAAAGTTATTCTCATGTTTGAACAAGCCGAAGAATTTGGTGAACGTGGCGGTAAACATTTACTGCAGTACATACAGGAACAAGGAATTCATGTGGATACATGTTATGCTACGCATGTCCGCTGGGATATCCCAGTTGGAAAAATGGCTGTATTGGATGATGGTGTTATGTCCGGTGCATTTTTCTTCCGCGTCCAATTGAACGGCAAGGGCGGTCATGGTTCACGTCCAGATTTGTCGATTAATCCAATTGATGCGTTTATTGCTTTTGGTGCGGCACTGCAGTCGCTGCGCATGCGTGCTGTATCACCAGATAACTGTCTGACTTATTCCTTTGGCTCACTGCATGCCGGTCAGGAACCGAATATTATTCCGCCGTCCTTAACCTTTGCCGGTTCGTGCCGTTTCTTTGACAACAACGACGGCGAATTTTTCAGCAAAAAATTCCATCAGATATTAGATAATATATGCGAAGAATATGGTGTTACCGCAGAAATGCAGGAAGAACAGTTCCTGCCGGTTACAATGAATTATAGAACATGTGCAGCATTAGCTAGGGATACCATTGCAGCGACGCTGGGAGAAGATGTTTTGTATCCGACAAGCCATTGGATGGCTTCAGAAACATTTGGTGCAGCACTGGCAATATATCCGGGCATCTTGGCATTTACCGGCATCAATGACCCCGAAGTTGGCAGCGGGGCTAATCATCATAACGCCAAATTTGATATTGGTGAAAAAGGGTTGGTAACAGGCGTAGAAAGTGCTTTGGCATACGTACTGGCAGTGTTAAAAGAAAAACCAGATTTTTCCGATTTTAAACCGGCTGATTTGAAA
>JBNMKW010000057.1:0-13211 GCA_050874545.1 Megasphaera sp.
GTATAAATTTCATATAGGAGGTCTTAGTATGAACGGTTTGTATTTAGTTGTTATTTCTGCTCTCGTGTTCGTGCTGGCATACCGTTTTTACGGCGCATTTATTGCTGCCAAAGTATTAACGCTCAACCAGTACAAAGTTACACCGGCGTTCCGCTTTGAAGACGGTCACGACTATGTTCCTACGAACAAATATGTCGTATTCGGTCATCATTTCGCAGCCATTGCCGGTGCAGGTCCTTTGGTAGGCCCTGTTATTGCCGCACAGTTTGGGTATTTGCCCGGTGCTTTATGGATTTTAATTGGCGGTGTTCTCGCTGGTGCAGTTCATGATATGGTTATCTTGTTCTGTTCCATGCGGTATGACGGCAAATCGATTGCCGAAATCGCAAAAGCACAGATTGGCCAGAAGACAGGAATTGCTAC
The DNA here is from genome assembly GCA_050874545.1 of Megasphaera sp. Classification (GTDB taxonomy): domain Bacteria; phylum Bacillota; class Negativicutes; order Veillonellales; family Megasphaeraceae; genus Megasphaera. The sequence continues at coordinate 424 of JBNMKW010000057.1, forward strand.
TTCGTTTGCAGTCCTCTTCCTGAACATTCTCTGCATGGCCGGCATGGCCGTCGTTATTGCCAACGCCTTGGCAAACAGCCCATGGGGTACATTCACCATTGGTTCCACGATTCCAATCGCTATTTTCATCGGGATTTACATGCAGTTCTTACGCCCCGGCAAAATTAAAGAAGGCACTATTATCGGTGTTGTTCTTACTTTGCTTGCCGTTGTTGTAGGCCCGATGGTTCAGGCATCTCCGACACTGGCTCCGATTTTCACAATCAGCCACAACGGCATTTGCATTGCTCTGATTATTTATGGGTTTATCGCAGCTGCTTTACCAGTATGGCTGCTCCTTGCTCCGCGTGATTACCTCTCCACATACATGAAGATTGGTACTATCGGTGCATTAGCTCTTGGTATTCTTATTGTAGGGCCGCAAATTCAAATGCCGGCTACTACACAGTTCTGCGCTGGCGGCGGTCCAGTTATTACTGGTTCTGTATTGCCGTACATTTTTGTTACTATTGCCTGCGGTGCTATTTCCGGATTCCATTCCATGATTGCTACAGGTACTACACCAAAAATGCTGATGAATGAACGTTCCATCCTGCCAGTTGGTTATGGTGCTATGGTTACGGAATCCTTCGTTGCTATGATGGCTTTAATCGCTGCTTGTGCTCTTGTTCCAAATGATTACTTTGCCATCAACTCTTCAGCTGCTCATTTCCAGGCATTAGGCATGCAAGTCGTTGACTTGCCTCATCTGAACGAAATGGTCGGTGAAAATGTTGCCCATCGTCCAGGCGGCGCTGTTTCCTTGGCTGTCGGCATGGCTTACATCTTCTCCAACCTTCCAGGACTCGATCATCTGATGAATTACTGGTATCATTTCTGCATCATGTTTGAAGCACTCTTCATCATGACTATTATTGATGCCGGCACACGTGTTGGTCGTTATATGCTCCAAGAACTGATCGGTCATGTATGGCCGCAGTTTGGTGACCCGAACTGGAAACCGGGTGCTATCATTGCTTCCGCTTTGATTTGCGCTTCATGGGGCTACCTCGTATTAAACGGCAACTTGTCTACAATTTGGCCGATTTTCGGTGTATCTAACCAGTTGCTGGCTATCATCGCACTTTCCATTTCTTCCGTTGTTATTTGTTCCATGGGCAAAGCTCGTTACCTTTGGGTTACAGGTCTTCCTTGGGCATTCTTAATGGTTATGATTTTCTGGGCTGACTTCTTGAACATCTTTGAAATTTACCTGCCAAAAGGTGAATGGACTATGTTCGTTGTTTCCATCATCATGGCTGTTTTGGTTCTTATCGTTGCTATTGGTGCTATCCGCAAATGTATCTACTTGGCTAAAACAGTTCCTGCCAACTACGATACCACAGCAAGCGTAGAATCTGAAGAAATCAAACATCTTGACCAACTCGTTGCACAACAAGATGATGAAGGTGCTCGTGCAAGACGTTTTAAAGAATTAACCATTTCTAATCACTAATGATTGATTAGCTTATTCAAACGGCTGTCGCGTAAGCGGCAGCCGTTTTTTTGTTTATTTACAAAAAGCTGCTTATATCTCGCAGCAAATTATACAAAAACGATCTCTTCGTTAGGCATTATAACCATTCATAAACTACGCACCTGCTTTTTTAATAATGCTTTTATATCATGTTATATATAATTTTCTTGAATTTGTCAATGAAGTGCGCTATAGTAAATGTATAGAAAATGCGTACAATATATCACATACACTTGTATGTAAAATACCGCCTTAACAAGCCAATGACGGCTTTTATTTTTATAAAAAGGAGGTTGTTTTGTATGAACGGTTTGTATCTAGTTATCATTTCTGCATTAGTTTTCGTACTTGCATACCGTTTTTACGGCGCGTTTATTGCTGCCAAAGTACTTACGGTCAATCAGTACAAAGTCACGCCGGCATTTCGTTTTGAAGATGGGCACGACTATGTTCCTACGAACAAATACGTCGTATTCGGTCATCATTTTGCAGCCATCGCCGGCGCAGGTCCTTTAGTAGGTCCTGTCATCGCTGCACAGTTCGGGTATTTACCTGGCGCCTTATGGATTCTCATCGGTGGCGTATTAGCCGGTGCTGTCCATGATATGGTCATTTTATTTGCCTCTATGCGCTACGACGGCAAATCGATTGCCGAAATTGCCAAAGCGCAAATCGGCGACAAAGTTGGGTTGGCTACATCTTTTGCTGTATTATTCCTTAACATTTTAGCCATGGCCGGTATGGCCGTCGTTATCGTCAATGCCCTTCATGACAGCCCATGGGGTACGTTTACGATTGGCATGACCATTCCTATCGCTATTTTTATCGGCTTATATCTGCAGTTTTTACGTCCCGGAAAAATCCAGGAAGCAACCATTATCGGCGTAGCACTAACCTTGCTGGCCGTCGTCCTTGGCCCATCGGTTGCAGCTTCACCGACACTGTCCCCGTTTTTTACCATTAGTGCCCAAGGTATTGGCATCGCATTGATTATTTACGGTTTTGTGGCAGCTGCTCTTCCTGTTTGGTTATTGCTAGCTCCCCGTGATTATTTATCTACATATATGAAAATTGGTACGATTGGTGCCTTAGCACTGGGCATTATTATCGTCGGTCCGATGATTTCTATGCCGGCAGTCACACAATTCTGTGCCGGCGGCGGCCCGGTTATTACCGGCCCGGTATTACCGTACATCTTTATTACTATTGCCTGCGGTGCCGTTTCCGGATTCCACTGCATGATTTCTACAGGTACTACACCTAAAATGCTGATGAATGAACGCTCGATTCTCCCTGTGGGTTATGGTGCGATGCTCACTGAATCCTTTGTTGGCATGATGGCGTTAATTGCCGCCTGTGCCCTGCAGCCTGCTGATTACTTTGCAATCAACTCTTCTGCCGCGCATTTTCAGGCATTAGGCATGCAGGTTGTCGATTTGCCTACATTAAATCAAATGGTCGGTGAAAATGTTGCCCACCGCCCGGGCGGCGCCGTTTCCTTAGCTGTCGGCATGGCACATATCTTCTCCCGCATCCCCGGCTTGGACCATCTGATGAACTACTGGTATCATTTCTGCATCATGTTTGAAGCGCTCTTCATCATGACCATTATCGATGCGGGCACGCGTGTCGGCCGTTATATGCTGCAAGAATTAATCGGCCGTGTATGGTCTAAATTCGGTGATCCTCATTGGACTCCCGGCGGCATTATTGCTTCTGCCATTATTTCCGGCGCCTGGGGCTACATCGTACTGCAGGGCAATTTATCCACCATTTGGCCAATATTCGGTGTATCTAATCAGCTGCTCGCCATTATTACACTGTCTATTTCTACAGTCGTTATCTGCAGTATGGGCAAAGCCCGCTATGCTTGGGTTACCGTCATTCCTTGGGTATTCCTGACTGTCGTCATCTTTTGGGCTGATTATCTCAATATGTTTAACATCTATCTGCCTAAAGGTGAAATACTCCTCTTTGCCGTATCAGCAATTATGGCAATTCTCGTTATTATCGTCAGCGTGGCTTCTGTTCGCAAATGCTTATATCTGGCAAAAACAGTTCCTCCCAGCTATACTACCAGTGAAACCGTGGAAGCAGAAGAATTACAGCATTTGAACGCCCTTTGTCAGCAAGATGACGAAGAAGGCATAAAAGCTAAGAAATTTAAAGAATTAACCATTTCCAACCATTAGTTTTTTCTGAACTATAAAAAGAGCGATTCCCGCCAGTATCGTGTGGGAATCGCTTTTTTACAACCTTTTTCATGATTATGTTAAAATTATAAAACGTTTAACCGTTTTGTGTAACGTTTAACCCCAAAAAAGTTAAAATTTTTCACAAAAAGTTGTTGACAAGACTATTCTAATTGCGTACAATATGTTCAAGCTTCACGACAGAAGCGAATACAAATAATTCGTAAATCTAATGACGGGAGAAAGTAGTCTATCTGTATCATCTCAGAGAGTCGGCGGTAGGTGTGAGCCGATATATGCAGTCCGATGAAGCTCCTCCCCGAAGAGCGGTGCTGAATACATTAGGTAGGCACCGACGGGATTTCCCCGTTACAGGAAACGCGTATGTTAGTACGTTGTAGAGAGCCTGCAGGCAGCAATGCCGCAGGAATCAGGGTGGTAACGCGGAGTATATCCGTCCCTCAGTACAAGAGGGACGGATTTTTTTTATTGCCCTCTTGAGACTATCTCCTGCAACCAAACGCATTTCCAACCCCATATTTTTTAGTTTCTAAGGAGAGATGTATCATGGCAAAAGTATTTTATGAACAAGATGTAAACTGGGATGTAATGAACGGCAAAAAAATCGCAATCATTGGCTACGGCAGTCAGGGCCATGCCCACGCCTTGAACTTAAAAGAAAGCGGCGTCGATGTCGTCGTCGGTTTATATAAAGGCAGCAAATCTATTGAAAAAGCAAAAGCAGCTGGTCTCGAAGTCAAATCCGTTGGCGAAGCAGTTGCCGAAGCAGATATCACAATGATTTTGATTCCGGATGAAAAACAAGCCGATGTCTATAAAACAGAAATTGCACCGAATTTGAAATCCGGCAGTGCTTTAGCCTTTGCCCACGGCTTCAATATTCATTTCAAACAAATCATTCCGCCGGCTGATGTCGATGTATTCATGGTTGCGCCAAAAGGCCCCGGTCATTTAGTACGCCGTACATTCACAGAAGGCGGCGGCGTACCGGATGTATTTGCTGTCGAACAAGATGCTACCGGCAAATGTTTTGATATTGCCTTGGCATATGCCCGCGGTATTGGCGGCGCCCGTGCCGGTGTTATCCAGACAACATTCCAAGAAGAAACGGAAACAGACCTCTTTGGTGAACAGGCTGTTCTCTGCGGCGGCATTTGCCAGCTCATCACCAATGGCTTTGAAACATTGTGTGAAGCAGGCTATCAGCCGGAAATCGCTTATTTTGAAACATTCCATGAAATGAAGCTCATTGTCGACCTCATGTATGAAGGCGGCATGGCCAAGATGCGCAAATCCATCAGCGATACGGCAGAATACGGCGATTACACAGCTGGTCCAAGAGTCATTACCCAAGATTCCAAAGCCGCTATGAAGCAGGTTTTGAGCGATATTCAAGACGGCACCTTTGCCAAAGACTGGCTCCTGGAAAACAAAGCCGGCGGTCGTGCTCATTTCTTGGCAATGCGCAAAAACCATGCAGAACATCCGATTGAAAAAGTAGGTGCTAAACTGCGTGACATGATGCCGTGGCTCCACAACAACGACCAGAACGATTAATTTACTAACCAGAGCGCGTATACAGAGGATGGTATTTGTATCAATCATCCTCTGCCGTGTTCTCCTAGTGTATGCAAAGAGGTGAAGTTTACATGAAAATGACAGGTGCGCAGGCTGTACTGGAAAGTTTAAAAAAAGAAGGTGTGGATGTCGTTTTTGGCTATCCCGGCGGTGCAATTTTGCCATTATATGAAGAATTTTATAAAGCCAATTTCAGACATATTCTAACCAGCCACGAACAAGGTGCTGTCCATGCGGCTGACGGCTACGCGCGTATTACCGGAAAACCCGGTGTCTGCGTCGCTACGTCCGGTCCCGGTATCTGCAACATGGTTACCGGCATTGCCACTGCCAACATGGACTCCATCCCTATGATTATTATCAGCGGTCAAGTTCCTACTAGTCTTATCGGTCGCGATGCCTTCCAGGAAGCCGACATTTCCGGCATTACCACACCGATTACTAAACATAATTATTTAGTCAAAAACGCCGCAGACATTCCCCGTGTCATGAAAGAAGCATTCTACATCGCGTCTACAGGCCGTCCTGGTCCGGTACTAGTCGATATTGCCAAAGATGCGTTAGAAGCAGAGATTGATTATGCGTATCCCCAAGAAGTATATCTCCCCGGATATACTGTAGAAACAACAGGACAAGCCTTTATGATTGACAAAGCGATTGCCGCACTGGAACAGAGCAAGCGTCCCGTTTTATTAGTCGGCGGCGGCGTTGTCTTATCCGAAACAACGGCTCCGCTGCTGGATTTCATCCAAACGACGCAGATTCCTATTGTAACTACACTGATGGGCAAAGGTGCCGTTCCTGATTCACTGCCTACACACTTGGGCATGGGCGGCATGCACGGCTCTTACGCAGCCAATATGGCGATTTCAGAATGTGACTTGCTCATCGCAGTAGGTGCCCGGTTCGATGAACGCCTGACCAGCAAAGCCGATGTCTTCGCGCCGCATGCACAAATCATTCATTTTGAAATCGACGATGTAGAAATCGATAAAATTATCGACATTGATCTCGGCATCAAAGGCGACTTACGTTGGTCTTTACCTATTTTCTCACAAAAAGCACGGGAAAGCACCTGTCCGTATACCACACAGTTTGCCTCTTGGCGTACGCATATCAACGAATTAAAAACGGCACATCCATTCTCTACAGTAAAACATTCTGATTATATTTCGCCACAGGAAATTTTTGAAACAGTCAATGACCTGACGCCGGATGATACAGCCGTCGTTACAGACGTAGGTCAGCATCAGATGTGGGCCGCGCAATTTGTCGATACCCAGTTTCCCCGTCATTTTATTACGTCTGGCGGACTGGGGACGATGGGCTTTGGCCTGCCTGCCGCTATGGGTGTCAAAGTTGCCTGTCCCTCAAAAACAGTCGTTCTCTTTACTGGCGACGGCAGCATTTTGATGAACTGCCAAGAATTTGCGACGTTGGCAGAACATCACATCGCCGTCAAAGTCATCGTCCTGCATAACGACGTATTAGGCATGATTGTACAGCTGCAGGATTTCTTTTACAACAAACATTATTCCCAATGCCGCTTGTACAAAGGAAAAAATCTTCCTATGCTTGCAGAATCCTTGGGTGTCAAAGGCTATACCATCAACACGCGGGACGAACTGCATACCATACTGCCGGAAGCATTGGCCTATGACGGCCCCGCGTTAATTGATATCCGCATCTCTAAAGACGACCGCGTATATCCTACCGTCCCCGGCGGTCAACCGTTAAGTCATATGATATTAGGAGATGATGCGTCATGAGAAAACAACATTTAGCTATTTTGACAGACAACAAGCCAGGCGTTTTGACGCACATTGCGGGTCTTATCAGCCGCAAGGCTATCAACATTGAATCTTTGACCGCAGGCTATACAGAAGAACCGCGTGTCACCCGCTTCAACATCGTCATTAGCATTGAAGACGATAAAGAATTGAAGCAAACTATCAGCCAGCTGGCCAAACTCATTGATGTCATCAAAATCGTCAACTTAGATGACGCTCCGTTTATCAGCTACGAATTGGCTATGATTAAAGTTCGCTATGACACGCCGCAGATTCGCGACGAACTGGCCAGTATTGCCAACCTGTTTCACGCCAAAGTCGTCGATGTCAACCTAAATTCACTCATCATGCGCGTCACAGGTCGCGAAGACCACGTCGATGCCTTGATTCAAGTACTAACTCCCTATGAGATACTGGAAATTGCCCGTACTGGGACTGTTTCTTTATCTCGTGGCCTTATCCCTGTTAAGGCCATGTAATATATCCAGACCATGCAGTTATCCCCACTGCATGGTCTCTTTTTGTTTATGCTATAATAAGAAAATACAATAGTTATCTCAAGGAGTGATACACCATGTCTGATTCTGTTTGTAATGACTGTCCTCGTCGCTGCGGCGTCGTCCGCCGTGCCGTCTATACACCGCATACCCCTATGCCGGGATACTGCCATACATCGCTGCAGCCTGTCGTCGCCAGAGCGGCACTGCATCACTGGGAAGAACCCTGTATTAGCGGCAGTCGCGGCAGCGGCACTGTCTTCTTCACAAGCTGCAATCTTCGCTGCTGCTTCTGTCAAAACGCCGTCATCAGCAGCGGCAGTCAAGGTATCCCTATTACGGTCGAACGGCTGCGTGAAATCTATACGGAACTCATTGCCCAGGGAGCGCATAATATCAACCTTGTCACGCCTACACCGTACACACAGGCAATCCTAAAAAGCTTGGAACAGCCCCTTTCCGTTCCTGTCGTCTATAACTGCGGCGGTTATGAATCCACCAAAACGATTGATGCCCTAAACGGAAAAGTTCAAATCTATCTGCCCGACTTCAAATACATGGATTCTTCTTTAGCTGCCTCCTATAGTGCCGCAAAAGACTATCCGGACGTCGCCGCAAAAGCTATTTTGCGCATGTACGAACAAGTCGGCCCGTATCAGCTTGACGAAGACGGCATACTGCAGTCCGGCGTCGTCATTCGCCATCTCATTTTGCCCGGCTGCATTGACAACACAAAAGCCGTCATCGACTGGGTTCGTTCCCATTTCGATGACGGTCAGGTTTTGTTTAGTTTAATGCGTCAGTACGTTCCCTGCGGTACCGCGGCACAGCATCCAGAAATCAATCGGCCCTTGACGGACGAAGAATACAATGAAGCCGAACAATACCTTTTTGACAGTGGCATCGAAGACGGTTTCGTCCAAGAAAAAGACAGTGCCAGCAGTGCCTTCATCCCCAGTTTTCAAGGCGAAGGCGTTTTGCCGCAGTAAGTTAATCATCTATATCAAAAATTTTACCGGGATTCAAAATCATATGCGGATCAAACGCCCTTTTTACGGCTTTCATCAAAGCCAATGCGCCTGGGTCTGTATATTTGGTAAACAACGCTTTGCGCTTTTGGCCAATCCCGTGTTCCCCAGAAATTCTGCCGCCTAATTCGTAGACTGCCTGACAGGCTGCGTCTTCAAAGGCGGCTATTTTCGTATCTTCTTCATCAGCCGTAAAACCGCGGCGCAGAACATCTAAATGCAAATTGCCGTCACCAGCATGGCTGACACCGCGAAAATGCACACCCTGCGTTTTGCCAATGGCATCTAACTGCTGTAATAGCTCCATCAACGTATCCGGCGGTACCACATAATCTTCCATCGCCGCTACAGGGCATTCCGCAGCCGAGGCTTCCGTAAAAGCGACGCGAGCTTTCCATACTTTGTCTGCATCTGCCGCAAACACTTCCAATGCACCCTGAGCACGACATATATCATCAATCGCCATGCAGGCATCTTCCACTTCTTCTTCCGTTTTGCCATCGATCTGAATAATCATATAGTTACCGGTATCCGAATACGGCTGTTTTTCATCCAAATACTGTTCTACAACGCGAATGACTTCATTGTCCATACATTCCAGACACGTCGGCGTAATTCCGGCCTTAGGCAGTGCCGTCACCAATGACAATGCCTGGTCCAATGTCGGAAATACTGCCAAAATATCCATGGTATGCTTCGGAAGCGGCACGAGTTTCAGCGTCAGTTTGGTAATGATGCCCAGCGTACCTTCCGAGCCGATAATAATTTTCTCTAGGGGATACCCAGCCGTCACCTTTTTCAGTCGGCTGCCAAAATGCGCAATGTCCCCCGTTGGCGTAACGACTTCGATACTGTAAATCTGGTCGCGCGTCGTACCGTATTTGACAGCTCGGTTGCCGCCGGCATTGGTAGCCGCATTGCCGCCAATAAAACAACTGTCGCCGCTGCAGGGATCGCCGGCATACAACAACCCTTTTTCTTTGGCCATGGCCTGCAGCTGTGCCGTAATGACACCGGGTTCAACAACCATATACATCTTGTCAGCGTCAAATTCTAAGATGCGATTCATGCGTTCCGTACTCAGCACGATACCGCCCCATTCATTAACGACCGCGCCAAACTCCAGTCCGGTTCCAGCCCCACGGGGAATGACAGGTATCAATGATTCATTTGCCAATTTCATGACCGCCGCGACTTCTTCCGTTGTTTTCGGCAGCACGACGACTTCCGGCATTTTTTCGTATTCTTTGCCTACACCTTCATCGCTGGCATAGGGAATTTTTTTATCTTTATCTGTATAAACATATTTAGCACCAACAATCTCCTGCAGTGCCTGTATCGTATCTTTTTGGACATGATGATACGTTCTCATGCACAATCCCTCCTATAGTCATATATAGTATTATATCATATTCTATACCTATCTCTGATTTTTCCTCATATCATAACCAATCTACAAAATTCTGTTTGTATATGCATGGGGGTGGTTTTATAGTACAATACAGATAAACATACGTTATATCATACTATACTAAAAAGAAGGTATCCTATGTCTTACTCTCTCATCCTAGCCTTTCTCTTGGCATTCAGTCTGCTGCCGCCTGCCTACATCCGCTACGTACCGTTTCAGACTATCGTTACGCCGCATACCAAGCGCATACTTATCGGCATGTATATGTGTATCTTCCTCTGTGAATTTTTGGGCATGAATGCAGCATTCTATACTGCATTCCTTGCTCCTACCTGGCTGTTTTGCAAATTCTTTCTGATGTTTGCCTGGATTCCTTATTTTCTTGTCAATCTATGTATTATTCGTTCGTATATTCCCCAACATATTTTTATCTTGGGAATGCAGTCGATTTACATGATTTCCATGCATACGCTTTCTATGAATATCATATTATCATGGGTACCTGCTGCCCAATTTGATGCGTATATTGTCGCTCATGAAGCCTTGTATATTGCGTTATTTATCCTCTTTCTGCCTGGGATACGCTGGTTTTTCTTGAAAATATTTTTACAACATCAAGCCATTCACCGGCCCTATATTTGGAAATACTGTTGTCTGATTCCCCTTCTGATTTCTGTCAATCAGGGCTTTTTCATGACATCTCCAGCACCATTATCTCAGTTGTACATTTGGCCGCGTTTTTTCAATGCCCTAGCCGGTATTACCCTCGCCATGGCTGTCTATCAGGGAATTTCACACCTATCCCAGCGGCTTATCATCCACAAGAAAAATATTCTGCTGCAAAACAAGCTGCAGCAACTCCAGCAATATACCCGCTCGCTGGATGCATCGTATCGGCGCATGTCCGTACTGCGCCATGACACACGACATCAAATCCGCATCCTTTCGGCTTTGCTGCAGGAAAAAAACACCGATGAAGCCCTCGCCTTTATTCACACGCTACAGCAAGAGCTGCCGCCGCATACGGAAAAGAGGCGTTCCTCATGATTATTGCCATCACAGCTTTTTTATTTACTATTTCCAAACTGCCGTCTGTCGCCTTGCACTATCTGGCATTGTCTCCGTTTGCATCCGCAGCAGCCCGTCGCCATCTGCTGTACGGCTATGGCTGTGTTGCCGTTATTGATATTCTGCTGACACAATACCTTTTTTTCAGCGGTACCTTATCCTACACGCTGTATTCTTACAAAATATTAGCCGTGACGTGTTGGATACCCTATTTTCTGTTGACGATTTACACCTTCCGTCCCTATTGGTTCCAGCATCTCCTCATTTTCAGTCTCTATTCGATTCTCACCATTACCCTGCATACACTGACCATGCGGATTTTGTTCTGTTTCACTACGCCGGCACAGCACACGGCATATTTTCCCGTACATATTATCTTATATATTGGACTATATGCACTGGTGTTTCCGTGGATTCGTTCCTATTTTCACATTATCTTTATACGGTATCATCACCTCAGCACGCGTTATTTTTGGAAATACACCAGTATTTTTGCCTTCGCCCTCTTTATGGACGAAATCTATTTTGTCATGTCCCGTCCCATACAGGGAGCCTTGCCATTTTTCTTCCCCCGCACGGCTATTGCCTTGGCAACTATTTTGTTTTGCCTAAGCATCCTCAAAGGCTTATCGCAAATGGAAGTGGAAATAACTCAATATAAACAGCATGCCGAATTGCAAACAGAGGTCAAATCTATTTCGCAATACACAACAACACTGCAGCAATCACAGCAACAAATTCATCAATTATTGAAAAATAAACGAAAAACCCTCGTTCAACTAGAATCTATGATTACAGCTGAGCAGTTTGCAGACGCTTCGGCATTGCTGCAGCAACTGGATTCTTCGTTTTCACAAACAAAAATTGAACGATTCTGCCTAAACTCCCTGCTGAATGCCACGCTCACTGTCTATATCCAAAAAGCCCGGCAGCTTGGCATCCCCATAACCGTATCCGTCGATGTGCCATTCCAAACCACGATGGATTCGGATTTGTCCATGGTCTTTGCCAATCTCATCGAAAACGCGATTCATGCCAGCAAGGAACAGCCCGCTTCCCGACAGCAAATTCAGATTATGTCCAAACAGCAGGCATCTGTATTAGCTCTCTGCATTCAAAACCGCTTTGACAAGCCCGTCCCCTTAGATGCAGACGGCTTTCCTGTGACGACTTGCAAAGGACACGGCTTGGGCATGAGTTCGTTGAAACAATTTCAGGAAAAATACGATGCGACCATTCTCTGCACGCAGGAAAACGGCTGGTTCAAGACCTATCTGCAAGTGCCGCATATTGTTAAATCCCCCCCCCCATTCTTAATACCTAATACATGGCACAACCAAACAATCTTATGCAAATACCCCCTTTACCAACTTGCGGTAAAGGGGGTATCTGTCTAACAGGGAGTGTCTTTTATCTTACTGTTTTTTGTTATGCTTTTTCATGAGCTGCCATGGCTTTCAGCTCTGGTTTGAATTCTTCTACCAGTTTGGCTTCTGCCTTCGCGCCTTTTTGCAATGCTTTATAGATAATTTGAGCCATTTCATACCGGGTCATTGTCCGTTCACCATGATACTTGCCGTCTTCATAGCCTTGAATGATGTCGTTGCCGGCAAGACGGGATACGGCTTCATAAGCCCAGTGGTTGTCCGGTACGTCAGGGAAATCCTTTGACATGTTCGGATTGATA
>JBNMKW010000058.1:0-13060 GCA_050874545.1 Megasphaera sp.
ATGTGGAAATCTGGTGTAACAGTCTTCCCAGAAAAATTCTTGGCTATAGAACCCCGGATGAAATATTCGAGGAGGAGCTTGATCAAATCTACCAAATTACTGCCTAGCGGAAGGTGTCCAACTTGTTATTGCAATTTACGTATAAAAAATGGATTGAAATATTACAATATAAGGGGTGAATACAATGTCTTTCTTGGATAATGATTTTTTGCTGACAAGTGAAGCAGCTAAAAAATTGTATCATGAACATGCAGAACACATGCCAATCATTGACTATCATTGCCATTTGGAACCGAAGGATATTTATGAAAATAAAAATTATCCAAATTTAACCAGAGTTTGGCTCAATGACGGCATGCTGGGTGACCATTACAAATGGCGCTTGGAACGAGCTAATGGTGTACCTGAATCATTAATTACCGGTGACGGTGATGAATATGAAAAGATGGTTGCTTGGGCTGGAACACTGGAAAAAGCGATTGGCAATCCGATTTATGAATGGGCTAATTTGGAATTAAAACGCTTTTTTGGCATTCAGGAACCTGTATTGGTAAAACATGTTCCAACGATTTGGAAAAAAGCCAATGAATTGCTGCAGACTGAAGACTTTAAGCCGCGGAATTTAATTGTAAATGCCAATGTTAAAGTCGTATGTACGACAGATGATGTCAATTCAGATTTGCACTATCATAAACTATTGGCAAAAGAAGAAAAACGTTTTAAAGTATTGCCGTCGATGCGTCCTGATGGATTATTTAACATTGCGAATAATGGGTATCCACAGTATATTGCCAAATTAAGTGAAATAACTCACATTGATGTTAAAGATGTTGACTCATTGGAAAAAGCATTAGATACTCGTTTTGCATATTTTGATGAAGTTGGCGGACATGTATCAGATTTTGGCTTAAATACCTATTATTATTACAAGTTATCCGATGCAGAAGTAAATGCAATCATTGTGAAAGGATTACACAATGAACCATTGACTGATAAAGAAGTATTTGGCTATCAGACTGCTTTATTACAGATGTTTATGCGGTTAAATAAAAAGTATGATTGGGTTATGCAGCTTCATATGAATGTACTGCGCAACATGAATAAACCGATGTTTGATGCTATCGGCGCTGATAAGGGATTTGATTCTGTCGGCTCACAAACAGGTATTGCCAAAGAAATCCTCTTACTGTTAAATGAAGGCAGCAAAGCGAATGCAATTCCGAAAACGATTTTGTATTCTACCAATCCGAATGACTGGATGGAATTAGCAACAGGTATGCAGTCCTTCCAAGGTGATTGTGTACAACGTCTTCAGTTGGGATGTGCATGGTGGTTCAATGATACGCGTGAAGGCATGCAAAATCAACTGATTACCATGGCACAGCAAAGTTTATTAGCTAATTTTGTTGGCATGTTGACAGACTCTAGAAGCTTTTTATCCTATCCTCGTCATGAATACTTCCGCCGTGTATTATGCAACGTTATTGGCGAATGGGTTCAACGGGGCCAGGTTATTGAAGATTATGATTACCTTGGCAAAATCGTGGAAGATATTTCCTTTAATAATGCCAATACGTATTTTCGGTTTTCTGTAAACGCATAATGAGGTAAAAAAAATATGAGTGAGCAAAAAAAATGGGTATACACGCCTAAAAAGATTAACATTAAGCGCGGTATTGGCTATGGCTTGACGGACTTAATGGGCGGTGGCTGGAATAATATCGTATCGGGTGTTATTTTTGCTTTTGTACTGAGTCAAGGGATCAGTCCGGCTTTTGCAGGGGCTATTACCGGTATTGGCCGTATTTTTGATGCATTGTTTTCACTGTTTTTTGGCAGCATCACCGATGGATTTTATCGTACTTCCTTAGGTAAACGGTTTGGTCGTCGCCATTTCTTTATGCTTATCGGCGGCGTATTATTTGCCGTATTATTCCCGCTGTTTTGGGTACAATCGGATGATTGGCGGTATTATTTAGTCATTTATATTGCGATTGAATTAGTTATTGCCATGATTTTGATTGCATGGGAAACATTGCCGACAGAAATGACCAATGACTACAAACTTCGTACGGTTCTTTCTGGTTCACGTATGTTTATTTCGGCAACAGGGACTGCCATTGTATTTATTGTATTAGCTGTATTAAAACGGATGCAGAATCCGGATGCATATTTGATTACCGGGATTATTTGGACGGTTATATTTGTCGTTGCTATTTTTATTTCTTACCGTGCGACATGGGAACGGCCATTGACACCGGAATTTATTAAAGAATTAGACAGCCGTCCGAAAATGAGCGTTGGTGAAATGTTAAGCAAAATGGTTCACGACTACTGCTCTACCTTTAAGAATAAAGCATTCCGTCAGCATTTGGCTATTTACTTATTGTCGTTTACAGGCAAAGATTTTTATTCCACCATGCTTCCGACTTTTATTCTTTGCTGCATTCAAGGCGCGCAGGGTGATTGGCCTTGGACCTTACAGGCATTATCTATCTTTGGTATTTTGTCTACATTGGCAGCTGCCAAACTGATGATTTCTCATGGCCCGCGGTTCTTATATTCGCTGAGTTATCTTGCTATTATCGTAACGATGGTAGGCTATGCAGCTGTATGGTTTTTCAATGTTTCCAATCCGCTCATGATGCTGATTATTATTTCTGTTGTCTATCAGCTGGCTCGCGGCATTTTGGAATTTACACCTTGGAATGTTTTTCCTTTTATCCCGGATATTGACCGTATGATTACACGTGGTGACCGTGCTGGTATTTATGCAGCTGTTATGACGTTCTTCCGTAAATCTACGGGTGCTGTTGCTTCTTGGATTGCCGGCATTGTGTTGGCTGAAATGGGCTTTAATTCTAAGACTATGTTGGATGCAGCTACGACACCGTTTGCTATTCAACATGGCATTGTTTTGATGTTCTTCATTGGGCCGGTTATTTTGATTGCCGCAGCCTTCTTATTATCCACACGGTTTAAATTGAATCGTGAAACCCACGAAATTTTGAAAAATGAAATGGAACGATTGGAAAATGGTGGCAGCAAACAAGATGTTACTGCAACGTCCAAGAAAGTAGCTGAAGAATTAACAGGTCATCCGTATGATAAACTTTGGCCGGATAAACCAATCCTTTAATTTTTACTAATAGTAAGTGTATGAGCATGATGGTACTATGCAGTATTATCATGTTCATGCCTGATTTTTGGACATACTATAGAAACTATATTTGCCAAACATCATAAAAAAAAACAAGATATAAAATCTTGATTAAAAATTATGTTGTGAGGAGAGATATTATGGAACATGTATTGCCTGTTATATGGGTAATTATAGCAATTGCTTTATTATTATTTTTAACTGTCAAAGTTAAAATACACAGTATGATCGCCTTATTGCTGATTGCTGTTTTTGTAGCCTTTATGGAAGGCATGGATACGACGACATTAGTTAAAACCGTTACAAAAGGTGCAGGAAGTACCTTAGGCGGTGTTGGGCTGATTATCGTTTTAGGTGCTGCATTAGGGCAGTTAATGACAGACTGCGGCGCATCTAAAAAGATTGCCGATACCATTGTTGCACACTGCGGTGTCCGCATGTTGAGATGGGGCGTACTGGCTGTCGGTGTTATCTTTGGTATTTCTATGTTTTTTGAAGTAGCCTTTATGGTTGTTGTGCCGCTGGTTATTAGTATTGCCAGAGAAGCAAAGATTCCATATATGTTCTTGATTATTCCGGTATTGGCAGCAGTTGCACAGTCTCATAGTATTTTTCCGCCGCAGCCAGGACCAGTTGCATTGGTAGATGCTTTCGGTGCTGACGGTGGTATGGTATACTTATTAGGATTGGTAGTTGTTATTCCGTCTATTATTTGTGCAGGCATTATTTTACCAAAATTTGTAAAAGGGCTGGATACGTTTGCAGCTCCTAAACTGGGCAATATTGATGAAACATCGCTTGGTTCGTTCAAATTACCGAATTTTATGATTTGCTTGTTAATCCCCTTAATTCCGGCTATTCTGATGATTGGTCATACAATTATTGCTAATTTTGTAGCAAAAGGCACACCGGTATATACTGTTTTTGAATTCTTGGGCAGTCCGAATGTCAGCTTGCTATTAGCTGTTTTGGTTGCTATATATGTATTTGGCGTTCGTGCCGGTCGTACGATTTCGGAAACGTCTGATTCTATTACGTCTGCCATTAAAAGCATTTCGACAGTTGTCATGATTATTGGTGCTGGCGGTGTTTTCAAACAGGTCATTGTTGATGCTGGCGTAGGACAGCATATTGCGGCAGCTGTTACAGGCTTGTCTATTTCTCCGTTGATTTTGGCATTTTTCATTACTGTTGTCATTCGTTGGGCAACCGGCCAAGGGGCTGTATCGGCTATTACAGCAGCAGGTATTGTAGCACCGTTGATTCCGGTATTTAATGTAAATCCTACTTTGCTTATGTTAGCAACTGCAGCCGGCAGTAATACGATTACGATGCCTAATGATGCAGCGTTTTGGATGATGAAAGAAACTTTTAACTTGACAATGGGACAGACCTTTAAGACTTGGGGACTGCTGGAGTTGGTAAACTCTGTTGTCGGTTTGATTATGGTATTAATTTTGTCGTTATTTTTATAATGAGGTGATATAATATGGTAGATCAAAATTGTGGCTATTGTGTAAAGGGTGAACCTTTGGATAAGTTTGGTATTTATATTTGTGATTTGTCTGTCAGCTTGCTCGTTCTTTTTAAAGAACAAAGCCATCGCGGCCGCTGCATTGTAGCCTATAAAGAACATGTCAGTGAATTGACAGATCTTAGCGACGAACAACGCAATGCTTTTTTTGCAGATGTTGCCAGAGCGTCTAAAGCTATCCACGCCGCATTCCATCCGGATAAAGTAAATTATGGTGCTTATGCGGATACGGGTCATCATTTACATTTCCATTTGGTTCCTAAATACAAAGATGATGAATTCGAATGGGGGACGACATTTGCCATGGATCCGAAACGTGTTCATTTGACGGATCAGGAATATGCCCAAATCATTGAAAAAATCAAAGAAAATTTATAATTCAAAGGAAAACCGTTGCATGCTCTATGCGGCGGTTTATCCCGTTTTACGGAGGACATATAGTATGAGCAAAGTATTGACGATTGGCGAAGCTATGGGGTTGTTGATAGCAACAGAAACGGGTTCACTGGAACAGGTAGAACAATTTTCTCGTCATGTTTGTGGGGCAGAATTAAATTATGCTGTCGGCATGGCGCGATTGGGTAATGACGTATCGTATATTTCTAAAGTCGGCAACGATCCTTTTGGCAAAAGTATTTGCAATTTTTTGAAGGATAATGGTATTCATGATACGTATGTCTGGAGTGATACCGACCATATGACCGGGTTTCAGATGAAAGAAAAAGTTCTTGAAGGAGATCCGACAGTAGCCAATATTCGGAAAAATACAGCTTTTTCTCATTTTCAGCCCAGTGATTTGGACGGAATAGATTGGCAGGGCGTTGATCATCTGCATGTTACAGGGATTCCGCTGGCACTTTCGGAATCTTGCCGAGAAACGATTTATACATTGATGAAAAAAGCGCACAGTGAAGGCGTACGTATTTCGTTTGATACGAATCTGCGTCCCATGTTGTGGCCGGACCAAGAAACGATGGCCCGTGTTATTAATGATGCCGCTCAGTATGCCGATATCGTCATGCCAGGTCTTGGCGAAGGAAAGATTTTGACAGGCCGGGATAATGAAAAGAATATTGCAGATTATTATTTGCAGCGCGGTATTGGTACGGTTGTCATCAAGATGGGCGGCAGCAACGGGACGTATATTCGGACAGCCGATACAGAATTATACGTACCGAGCTATCATATTGACCATATCGTGGATACGGTCGGGGCCGGCGATGGTTTTGCCGTAGGCTTTACAAGCGGCTTGCTGGATGGATTGAGTTTGGAAGATGCCGCTCGCCGCGGGGCAGCTATCGGAGCTATGGCGATTCAGGTAGCTGGCGATAACGAAGGCTTGCCGAACCGGGAACAGTTAAAAGAATTTCAGGATACCCATCAGTAATTGGTATAGGAGGAATAGAAGATGGATAAAATCGACGTAGTAAAGAAAATACAAGATATTGGGGTAGTAGCAGTTATTCGCGGAAAAAATCCGGAAGAAGCCATTGCCATGTCTGACGCTTGCATAGCTGGAGGCGTAACGGCTATCGAATTGGCATTCACGACGCCGCAGGCGCATGAAGCTATCGAAGCCTTGAGCAAAAAATATGCAGATAATCCGGATGTTATCATCGGGGCAGGAACGGTATTGGATGCCGTTACGGCACGCATTGCTATCTTGAGCGGTGCTCAGTTTGTTGTATCGCCGGCATTTGATTTGGAAACAGTCAAATTGTGCAATCGGTATCGTATTGCCGTTATGCCTGGCACAACGACGCTTAATGGTGTATTGCAAGCCTTAGAAGCCGGTGCAGACGTTGTCAAAATCTTCCCGGGAGAAATCTTGGGCATGAAAGCCATCAAAGCCATTCACGGACCGATTCCGCAGGCACCGCTTATGCCGACAGGCGGTGTTAACGCAGAAAATGCAGGCGAATGGATTAAAGCAGGCTGCGTAGCTGTAGGAGCTGGCGGTGCGTTGACCGGCGGCGGCAAAACAGCAGCAGAAATTACAGAAGCAGCGAAGAAATTTATTGCGTCTGTAAAAGCAGCAAGAGCATAGTTGCAGAGATGTTGACATACTGTCTGTTATGAAGATAGCAGGCAGTATTTTTATTATAAATAAAAAAAGTAAATTTAAAATATATACAATGTATGATACAATATATGAGATAGATTATAAAAAGCAGGCGATAATGGAGAAAATGATGGAGCAATTACAATTAGTAGAAAAAGAACCGAGGGAAAATGTTCGAGAGTATGCCTATCGAGTGTTATACCAAAATATCATGACTATGCATCTTGTCCCAGGAACGGCCATGTCAGAACAAGAACTATCGAATATATTGGGTGTAAGTCGTACGCCTGTGCGAGAAGCATTTATTCGATTGGCGCAAAAGGGATTATTGGATATATTGCCACAGAGAGGTACATTCGTATCTAAAATTAATACAGATCAAATATCAGAATTTCGTTTTTTGCGAGTAACATTGGAAAAAGCAATTATACAATTAGCATGTCAAGAATTTCCTCAGCCGTGGTTGGCGCGATTACAGGCGTGTCTTCGTGAACAGACATATTTAATGGAAACGAAAGATGCCGAAGCCTTTTTTAAAAGTGATAACGCCATGCATGAATTATTGTATGCCGGATGCAATAAATCACATATTTGGCATATTGTACAAGATGCGAATGCCGATTACCTGCGTGCCCGAGTCCTTAATATAACGAAAGCCAATGAGCAGATTAAAATGATATATAGCCAGCACTGTGCGATTGTAGAAGCAGTTATGCGTCATGATGAAGTTCGCGGCGTTGCTATTATGACAGAACATATTAATAAGGTCATCGGTGATGTAGAAGTACTAAAAAAACAATATCCAGATTATTTTAAATAGAAGAAAACGTAAAATGATTAAAGAAGCGGTTGTATTATACAGCTGCTTTTTTTGTAGAAAAAAACACTGTAATATATTACAATAAAAAGAAAAAACGAAGAGGTGATATGCGGCATGGAATTATTGTGCAAAAAATCTGAAGAATCAGCAAAAGAATATGTACGGCGGGTATTGGTATATAATCTTGTTAATATGGAGTTGAAGCCAGGAGAAAAAATAATAGAAAAAGAATTATGTGATATATTTCAAATGAGTCGGACGCCGATTCGGGAAGCTATTTTAGAGCTGAATAAGAATAGACTAATTGATATTCGGCCAAAACAAGGGACATATATTTCATTAATTCACGAGGACTTAGTAGAAGAGGTACGGCAGCTGCGAGAAGTGTTGGAAGCTGAAATTGTGCGGACAGCTTGTGAAGTTTGTACGAATGAAGATATTGATGCACTGCGGGAAAACGTTATCGTTTGGAAGTACTATATAGAGAAAAAACAAGAACGAAAAATTTTTGAATTAGATAAAAAGTTCCATGCTATGCTGTATGCTATATGTCATAAAATGTATTGGTATGACATTGTACAAGCGGTTTCGCCGCATTTTGACCGGACCACCGTGCTTAGTTTTCGGTGTCAGCCGCAGATACATATTTTACAAGATCATGGACAAATTGTTGATGCGATTGAAAATAAAGATACAGAGAAAGCATATTGTATTGCTCGCCACCATTTGCAACGATACCATGAAAATATAGCTGCCATGAAGCAAACATTTCCAAATTATTTTGAAAAATAAAACGAACACAAGAGGCTGTCGCGTAAAGCGATGGCTCTTGTGTTCGTTTTTTTATTGTATATGCAAAAAAAATAATAGAATCGTTTTTTGCCATATAAATTTAGCACGACGATAGATATTGTTTGAGATACACAACGGTGATATAATTCAAATAACGAAATATATTACATGTATTGAAATACATAATGAGGAGAGAGAGTATGAGTGAACAATATGATGTGCTGATTATTGGTGCTGGCGTTATTGGCAGTGCGATAGCGAGAGAATTATCAAGATACACCTTACAGATTGGAGTATTGGAAAAAAATCTGGATGTTTGTAACGAAACGAGCGGTCGCAATTCGGCAGTTGTTCATGGCGGATTTGCGTATGATACGGGTTCGCTAAAAGCAAAATTCTGTGTTAAAGCCAATCGGGAAATGGGAGATTTGGCAGATGAATTAGACTTTGCGTTTAAGCGTTGCGGTAAAGTATTGGTCGGTAATACAGAAGAAGATATGCAGCAGCTTAAACGTACGATGATACAGGGAAGGGCGAACGGTGCTACAGAACTTGAAATTATTGGTGAAGAAAAATTGCATGAACTGGTTCCGGCTGTCGTGGGTAAGTTTGCTATGTGGTCCCATAACAGTGGCATTATGGATCCTTTTGAATTTACCGTTGCGTTGGCAGAAAATGCGCATGCCAATGGTGTCCAGTTCTTTTTCAATCAAAAGGTGACAGCCATTCATCGAGAAGAAGATGGATTGTATCATGTTCAGACCAATCATGGCTTATTTATGAGCCGCTGGGTAATTAATGCGGCAGGGCTGGGCTGTAAAGAAATATCGGATATGTTAGGAATAACAGGATATAAGGTGATTGGTTCTAAAGGTGATTATATTATTTTAGATAAAAAAATGGGAAAATTGCTGCCTATGCCGGTATATCCTGTTCCCAGCAACACATACATGGGTGTGCATGTTACGAATACAATTGATGGCAATGTTACAGTAGGTCCCAATGCAGAAAATGTTACTGATTTTGCGTATTACGGTGTACCGCAGCGCAATATAGATTTTCTTGCGGAAAGTGCATCTCGCCTTTGGCCGCATATCCATAAGCAAGATCAAATTCGCAATTTCTCCGGCATTTTACCAAAATGGGTAGATGATAATGGAAAGATTCAGGATTATAAAATTGAAATTCGCGATGACATTGCGCCGCAGGCCGTGAATTTAGTAGGTATTGAATCGCCAGGCCTTACGTCGGCAGTACCTATTGCTGAATATGTGGTAGACATGATGCAGGAAAGAGAGACATTTAAGAAAAATCTGGCATTTAATCCAGTTCGTAAGGGTGTTAAACGGTTTGCCCAAGCATCGCCAGAAGAAAAAGCACAGTTAATTGCAGAAAATCCTGATTATGGTGAAGTTATCTGCCGCTGTGAAAAAGTAACCAAAGCAGAGATATTACAGGCGATTCATAATCCCTTAGGTGTGCGAACCATGACCGGTATTAAGTATCGGACGCGCTGCATGATGGGACGCTGCCAAGGTGGGTACTGCCAGATGAAAATAGAACAAATGCTGGAAGAAGAATTGAATAAGAAACCGGAA
The DNA here is from genome assembly GCA_050874545.1 of Megasphaera sp. Classification (GTDB taxonomy): domain Bacteria; phylum Bacillota; class Negativicutes; order Veillonellales; family Megasphaeraceae; genus Megasphaera. The sequence continues at coordinate 9,967 of JBNMKW010000058.1, forward strand.
GCAATCAGATATTGTCGGCCTGGTTCTTGGGTTCTTACAGGAAAGGTGCGTGAAGAAAAATGATAGAAAAAGATGTTGTCATTATCGGCGGTGGCCCGGCAGGGTTAGCAGCAGCCGTTGAACTTTGGAAAAAAGGCATTACGAATATTTTAATTTTAGAACGGGAAGCGTATCTTGGCGGGATTTTACGACAGTGTATTCATGATGGTTTTGGCCTTACCCGATTTGGCGAGACATTAAGCGGGCCGGAATATGCACAACGGTTTATTGATGAAGTGGAAACGCTGCAGATTCCGTATCTGACCGACGCGATGGTTTTAGATATATCTAAGGATAAAGTAGTCACGGCAGCATGCCGTGACGGATTAAAGACTTGGCAGGCAAAGGCTGTTGTCTTAGCGATGGGATGTCGCGAACGTCCTCGTGGAGCGTTGGGAATTCCTGGGGAACGCCCGGCCGGTGTTTTCACGGCAGGAACCGCACAGGCATATATGAACATTTACAATCGCATGCCAGGTAAAAACGTAATTATTTTAGGCTCTGGGGATATCGGCATGATTATGGCGCGACGCATGACGCTGGAAGGAGCGCACGTTAAAGCAGTATTTGAAATTATGCCATATGCAGCCGGATTGCCGCGCAATATTCAACAATGTTTGAAGGATTACAATATCCCCTTGTATTTAAGCCATACAGTGACAGAAATCAAAGGGAATTCTCGTTTGCAAAGTGTCATCGTATCTAAGGTAGATGAACGTATGCAGCCTATTGCTGGGACAGAAAAAGAATATACATGCGATACGTTGATTTTATCAGTAGGGCTTATTCCGGAAAATGAATTGTCTTCCCGAGCAGGAATTGCGTTGGATGGACAGACAAAAGGTGCGGTAGTAGATGAATACTTCCAAACACAAATACCGGGCATATTTGCAGCTGGCAATGTACTCCATGTTCATGATTTAGTCGATTTTGTATCTAACGAAGCAGAACAATTAGCTGATAGTGCAGTAGCGTATGTCCGTGGCGATGTATTGAATACATGTGATATATCTGTTCATTGCGGACAAGGGGTAGGTAATCTAGTGCCACAGCGAATTAGCGCAAATGAAGATGTTACTTTGGCTTTTCGGGTGCGATCGCCTAAGCGGGATGGAAAGATTATCATTACACAAGATGGAAAGGTTATTTTAACAAAACCATTTAAACGGGCTGTTCCGGCAGAAATGATGCATATTAACGTACAAAAATCAAAAATACAACATACTGGTGATTTGGAGGTGACCATGGCATGATGCAGAAATATACCTGTATTGTTTGCCCAAATGGGTGCGAAATAGAAGTAGAGATAAATGATGCGAATCAAGTTGAAAATGTAACGGGAAATCTTTGCCCCAAGGGGGAAGAATATGTACGGCAAGAAATCATTGACCCACGCCGGACGATAGCTTCCTCTGTTTTAGTCGAAGGAGGCAGTTTGCCGCTGGCTAGTGTACGGACTACGAAAGCGATACCTAAAGATAAAATTTTTGAAGTTATGGAGGAAATAAAAAAAGTAACGGTTCAGGCACCTATTCAGGCAGGAACGGTTGTTATAGCGAATGTATTGGGATTGGGCAGTGATGTGATTGTAACGCGCACCGTAAAATAGGAGGTGTCAGCATGCGTTTACCTTTTAAAAATATGAAATGGCTAATTATCGCGCTGTGCTTTCTAGCCAATGCCATTAATTATATTGACCGGGCAAATTTAGCTGTAGCGGCTCCTCATATTCGGGCGGAACTGGCATTAGATCCGGCAACAATGGGGATTATTATGAGTGCCTTTTTTTGGACGTATGCATTATGCCAAATGCCGGCTGGTTGGTTTATTGATAAAGTAGGGGTTCGCGTTAGTTTGGCATTTGCCGTGGCTTGGTGGTCTATTTTCACGGCTGTAACCGGCTTGGTGCATACCTTTGGACATATGGTAGGGTCTCGTTTGCTATTAGGTGTTGGTGAAGCCGCAGCGATGCCATCATTTAATAAAGCAGCGTATAACTGGTTCCCCCGCAGCGAACGAGGCATTGCCTGCAGTTTGTTTGACAGCGGCTCACGTGTCGGTTCTGCTTTGTCATTGCCGTTAATTGCTTTGATTATTTCCTATGTGGGCTGGCGCGGCTCGTTTATTATTACTGGTGCTATCGGAATTGTATGGGCTATTGCTTGGTGGTTTATTTATCGAGATCCGGAAAAATACCGGGATATTGCACCGAAACAAGTAGAAGCCTTATTGGCAGATAAAGGAATACAAGATACGTCTGTACCGCAAGAAATGCAGGGAAAAGTATCCTGGCTCAGTCTATTCCACTATAGAACCATTTGGGGATTGATGATTGGCATGTTTTGTTTGAATTTTGCTATATATTTCTTTATCACATGGTTCCCAAGTTATTTGATGGAAACGAGAGGATTTTCCTTAAGTGCTTTAGGAACGTTGGGAATGCTGCCAGCACTGCTTGCAATTCCCGGTGGCTGGCTTGGCGGATTTACATCAGACTGGCTGGTACGGCATGGGCATACACCGACGTTTGCGCGTAAAAGCTGTTTGGTTGGCGGCATGCTATTATCTTCGTGCATTGCGCTGTGTGCATGGACAGAAAATATTTACATGTGCTTAACTCTTTTTGCTGTATCCTATGCGGCCCTGTCTTTTGCTGGCTCTAATACATGGGTTATCGTAGGGGAAATTTCACCGACACCTAAACATGTTGCATCTATTGGCGGCATCATGAATTTTGCGGGCAATTTGGCAGGTATATTTATTACGACATTTACAGGTGTTATGCTTACGCTGACGCAGGGATCCTTTTTAGTGCCTTTGGCAACAGCTGGTATATTATGCATTTTGGGAGCGTTATCCTATTTGTTCCTAGTTGGACGGGTCGATCCGCTGCCTATAAAAAAATAAGAGTATGCAAAAAAGGAGGTGTGACAAAATGCGAAAGTATTTTGTCCACCTTCTTTTTTCATACCCATTTTGTTTTTTTTAGAGAATGGCCGTTGAAAAATGGGCGCAAAGCCCCTTTCCCCATAAAACAGTATTTCTACAGATTATG
>JBNMKW010000059.1:0-12430 GCA_050874545.1 Megasphaera sp.
CAGACTACCCATCGTTGAATTTTTAAGGTATAATGAATTCATCGCGTAACTCCTTTGAGATGATGTGTTTTAGCAGATTCATTATACTTCAAAGTGGGGTTACGCGATATTTATTTGTTCAAAAAGTTGTAAACTGCTGTACAGAAATATAATAAGAAAAAAACACATACAACCATATTGTATATGCAGGTGTAGTGCTTTACAGTGAATATCTATGATAAAAAAGTATATTTACTATTCTTGACATTTATAATAAATGAGAATATACTTAAGATAAAGAAAAACGTTAAACGTTATACGAAAAAGCGCATGCACCTTTATATCGTTTTTGTCTATGTCATGATAAAGGAGTGTTTACTATGATTAAACAAATTACGAGAACATTAGATGGCAACGAAGCAACGGCTCAGGTGGCGTATGCTTTTACTGAAGTTGCTACGATTTATCCGATTACCCCGTCATCTCCAATGGCAGAACACGTAGATGTGTGGGCTGCCAATGGTCGTAAAAATCTCTTTGGACAGCCGGTCAAATTGGTTGAAATGCAGTCAGAAGCCGGTGCTATTGGTGCTGTCCATGGTGCAGCCGAAGCAGGAAGCTTGTGTTCGTCTTTTACAGCTTCTCAAGGTTTGATGTTGATGATTCCTGTCATGCATCGATTGGCTGGGGAACTAAAACCAGTAGTTCTGCATATTGCGGCACGTACAGTCGGGACTCATACGATGTCCATTTTTGGCGACCATTCAGATGTCATGGGCTGTCGTAATACTGGTTTTGCAATGCTTTGCAGTGCCAGTGTCCAAGAATGTGCTGATTTGGCAGCGGTAGCGCATTTATCGACTATCAAGGGACATGTCCCGTTTATGCATTTCTTCGACGGGTTCCGTACATCTCATGAAATTCAAAAAATTCACATGCTGCCGGAAGAAGAACTTGGCAAACTGATAGACCGAGATGCTTTATACGATTTCAAACATCATGGACTGAATCCGGAACATCCTGTTATGCGCAGTACTGTTACCAATCCGGACATGTTTTTCCAGTCGCGTGAAGCAAGCAACATTTGGTATGACCGCCTGCCGTATATTGTGGAAACGTATATGGATAAAATCAGCGAATTGACAGGACGGACGTATAAACTCTTTAATTATTATGGGGCAGAAGATGCTGAATATGTTATTGTTGCGATGGGTTCTGTTACGGGAGCCATTGAAGAAACAATTGATGCCCTGAATAAAGCCGGAAAGAAAGTCGGGTACATACAAGTTCATCTGTACCGGCCATTTTCGCTGCATCATTTCTTCCAGTCGCTGCCCAATACGGTAAAATGCATTACAGTCATGGATCGGACGAAAGAACCGGGGGCCTTGGGAGAACCGTTGTATGAAGATATTTGTGCGGCTATGCAGCATGCCGATAAAAAAGTATCTGTATTAGCATGCCGATATGGATTATCTTCCAAAGATGTACCGCCGGCATCGATTCATGCTGTTTTTAGAAATATGATTTCTCTGCAGCCGAAAAATCATTTTACCTTGGGGATTATTGATGATGTAACCCATCTTTCGATTCCTGATGTCCCTATTACTATTGATACAGAAGGCACAGTCAATTGCAAGTTCTGGGGATTTGGCTCAGATGGTACAGTAGGTGCCAATAAAAACTCTATCAAGATTATTGGCGATAATACGGATATGTATGTGCAGGCTTATTTTGAATACGATACGAAAAAATCCGGCGGCGTGACAAAATCGCACTTACGGTTTGGCAAACATCCGATTCGCGCTACCTATTATATCAAAGAAGCTGATTTTCTGGCATGCCATAAACAAGCGTATATGGATTCGTATGACATTGTCAGTGAAGTCAAAGAAGGGGGCATTTTCCTTCTCAACTGCAGCTGGAAAGGAGAAGAATTAGAACGGCATTTGAGCAACAAAGTAAAACGGCAGCTGGCAGAAAAGAAAATACGTTTTTATACGATTGATGCCACTAACATTGCAGAAGAAATTGGCTTAGGAAGCAATCGAACCAATACGGTGCTGCAGGCAGCCTTCTTCCAGCTAACCCATATACTGCCGATTGATCATGCTGTCAAGTATATGAAAGATGCCATCGCCAAGACGTATCTGGCGAAAGGGGAACAAGTCATTGCCATGAACCAAGCAGCGGTAGATGAAGGCATTAAGGGCATTACAGCTATTGATGTGCCTATTTCGTGGAAAAATCTCCCGGACGATGTACGTAAAACAGAAAAAATGGTACCGGATTTTATTAAGAACATTGTAGAACCGGCTAATGCACAGCGCGGCGATACAATTCCAGTCAGTGAATTTGTACCCTATGCAGACGGATCGTATCCGCTCAGTTCTACGAAATATGAAAAACGGGGCATTGCCTCGACGGTACCGCAGTGGATTCCTGAAAATTGTATTCAGTGCAACCGGTGTTCGCTTGTTTGTCCGCACGCAGCCATTCGGCCGTATTTATTAGATGACCGTGAAGCGGCAGCGGCTCCCAGCGGCTTTGTGACTAAAAAAGCAAGCGGCAAAGGGATGGAAGGCTATGTATTCCGTATGCAAGTATCGCCTCTTGACTGCTATAGCTGTGAAACCTGCGTCAATGTTTGTCCGGCTAAAAATAAAGCACTGGTAATGAAACCGTTGGACACACAGCGGCATGAACAGACGAACTGGGACTATGCACAGACATTGCAGCCCAAACAAACAGAACTGGATAAATTCTCTGTCAAAGGCAGCCAATTTCAGCAGCCCTTATTGGAATTCTCTGGTGCGTGTGCCGGGTGTGCGGAAACAGCCTATATGAAAATTTTGACGCAGTTGTTTGGCCCGCGGATGCTAGTAGCCAATGCGACCGGTTGTACACAGGCTTGGGGAGCAGCTATGCCAAGTCTGCCGTATACGACGAATGCAGAAGGATTTGGCCCGGCGTGGTCCAACTCTGTATTTGAAGATAATGCTGAATTTGCACTGGGGATGGCATTGTCTATGGAACAGCAGCGTGATGCAATTTGTGCGAAATCACAGCAATTATTGCCGCTGGTAACGGGAACATTGCACGATGCGATTGCCAAATGGCTGGATTCGATTGGCATAGATAATGAAGGTGAAGTAACAGAAGGCATCAGTCGTGCGTACATGGATGCGCTGACAAAAGCAAATCTTTCCGGAGAAGCGGCTTCCTTGCAGCAGGATATTTTGGCACATAAAGAACACATTATCAAGAAAACCATTTGGATGTACGGCGGTGATGGCTGGGCGTATGATATTGGTTACGGCGGCTTAGACCATGTATTGGCAATGAATGCGAACGTCAACATTATGCTCGTCGATACGGAAGTATACTCCAACACAGGTGGACAGTCTTCTAAAGCCACACCGGTAGGGGCTGTAGCCCAATTTGCAGCATCTGGACGCAAGTTTAATAAGAAAGATTTAGGCAGACTGCTGATGACATACGGGCATATTTATGTCGCTCAGGTTGCTTTGGGCGCAGATCCCAATCAGCTTATTAAAGCGATTAAAGAAGCTGAAGCGTATAATGGGCCGTCTATCCTGATTGCGTACTCTCCTTGCATTAATCACGGAATCCGTGGCGGCATGGGGAATGCACAGACGGAAATGAAGCGAGCTGCCGATTGTGGTTATTGGCATTTGTATCGTTACAATCCGTTGCTTAAAAAAGCAGGGAAAAATCCGTTTATATTAGATTCGAAAGAACCTAAAGAATCATTCCGTGAGTATCTGATGGGAGAAACACGGTATGCCGCATTGACACGGACATTCCCGGATATTGCAGAAGAATTATTTGCTAAAGCCGAAGAATTTGCAAAGAAAAAATATGAAATTTATAAAGGCTTAGCTGATGAAGATAACTAAATTTGTATCGGACTGGTACATGAAGTTTTATATGAATACTACTACACGCCAAGACTTAAAGGTAAAAAGAGCTTGTCGCTTGATGTGACAGTCCCATAGAATACAAGCAGCGGTTTCCGATGCAGAAAGGAAACCGCTGCTTGATTTTTATGCTGTTGCATATATTTTCTTTGCACCGAATGCGCTGACCATGATACAATAAAAAAAAGACTGTAAAAGCAGGTGATGTCCATGAAAAAAATTTGGTTGATTCGGCATGGAGAAAGCATAGCCAATGCGGGTGAGCCAACACAAGATCATAGTACCATTCCGTTATCGACCCAAGGAATAAAACAAGCCCAGGCGTTAGCATTGCAAATACCAGCAGAACCAGAATTAATCGTTACTTCTCCGTATTTGCGGGCGCAGCAGACTGCTATGCTGACGATTGGCCGTTTTCCCAACGCGGCGACAGGCATTTGGGACTGCATTCATGAATTTGTTTATTTGGCACCGGCTACGTGTGTGGGTACGACATTTGCCCAGCGGCGGCCCCGCGTCATAGCGTATTGGCGTAAACTCGACCCAGATTATATCGATGGTGATGGCGCTGAAAGCTATCGACAGCTGATAGAACGGATTGAACGCACGATAGCCATTTTGCAAAGACGAAGAGAAAAATTTATTCTGCTCTTTACGCATGCTCAATTTATACGTAATTTTTTATTGGTATATCAAAACCCCGGCAGAACGGTAGACGAATATATGGCGATGTTTCGGCACAGCCATCCTGTGCGAAATTGTCAAATTAACGAAATTATCATGTGAAAGAAAAAGAGGTATCGCTTTTGTGCGATACCTCTTTGTTGGTATATATCAGCCAATAAATAACTGACCGAAATATACAATACAGCCTAAGGCGACAATATACGGAATATATACGATAAGAATTGATTTTAAAATTTCACTATCTTTGCCGACTAAAGAAATAGCACCGACAGCGATAGCAATACTCTGCGGAGAAATCATTTTGCCGGCGCAAGTACCGGTGGAATTAGCCGCAGCGAGCCAAGTTTTGTTGGCATTGATGGCACTGGCAGCATCGGTCTGCAGGTTGCCGAACAAGACATTGCTGGATGTACCAGAACCAGTAATAAACGTACCTACTGAGCCGATGAGCGGTGCAATGATAGGATACATCGTGCCGGTGGCAGCAACTGCCGTCGAGGCGATATCCGATGTCATGCCGCTGTAACCCATGACTTTTGCTGTAGCGATGACGGCAATAATGGTAATAATCGTATTGCGAAGTCCTTTAATCGTTTGTCCTAACACGGTGAAAATTTCCTTAAAGGAAGCAGATTGGCAGCGCCCGCTGATAAAAGCGGCCAAGAAAATCAAGACACCTGGTGTAGCGAGCCATACAAAGGTATACGGAGCAGCACCGGCACCCGTATAAATAAGAACCGAGGTCTTGATGGCGCTGAGTGGTACATTAATAGCGGGAACAAATTTAGACGTGAGAAGTAAGAATACGAAAATTAAAATAAAAGGCAGGCAAGCCAAGAGACCGCCGTGGAAGGGAACATGGCCAGGATTGATATCCATGAAATAGGTCGGGTCGTTTGTAGGACGCAATTTTGCATAGGCAACGATAATAGCTAAAATGACAATGGAAGAAATCATGACTGCAAGTTCCGGACCAGCTACCATAGAAATCAATAATTCCGGAATAGCCAAGCCTAATCCACATAATAACGTCAAAAGAAAAACACCTTTTAATGCCTTGATAGAACCGCCGACGACGATAACCATCAAGAACGGAGAAATAATATTTAACGGTAATAATTGAAGGCTGATGTACGTCGATAACGTGACGGGGTCGAGACCTGTCAGATTAGCCAGCGTGCTGGCAGGAATACCGATAGAGCCATATGTTGTCGGTACGGAGTTGGCAATTAAACAGAGAAGAATGGATTTAATCGGGTCAAAACCCAGGGCGACAAGCATACTTGCCGGAATGGCAATCGCTGTACCAAAACCAGCCATACCTTCCATGAATGCCCCAAATCCCCAGCCGATGAGGAGAGCCAATACACGGCGGTCCTTGCTTACCGTTGTCAGCATATGTTTGATAATGTCCATCGACTTGGTATAGACTGTCAAGTTATATGTAAAAATAGCAGCAATAATAACTAATAAAATAGGCCAGCATGCCAGCGCAGCCCCTTCAACCGCTGCCGTTACGGCATCCGTGCCGGACATATGATATTGAAGCAAGGCTACAGCAAAGGAAATAAGCAAGGCAATCGGACAAGCCTTGAAACTTTGCATCTTTAAAAAGCCTAAGGAAATAACAAGCCATAAAATCGGAGAAAGCGCAAGTAAAAAAATCATAATGACGAAAATCCTTCCTTTCTGAAAAAATAAAAAAAGTGTGTGAAAAAATTCCTATACATAACAAAAAATAAATACGCAAGTTACAACATGACATGTGTTACGGAAGCGTAAATATAGTATGTATATTCTAAAAAGTTATTGAAACAACAACTTTTCAATTCGATTAAATCATAACAATAGTATACAATAAAATATAAGCATGATTCAATAGAAAAAGTCATTCCATTATAGCATAAATAAAAAAGGAAAAAATGGGTAAAAATAGGGGGTTCAGTGGAAAGTTGAGAGGAAATAGTCAGAATTGTGTTGCGAAAAATGTATAATCAAAATTAAAAAATGGCTGCTTCATGTATTGACAAAATATAATTTGTGAAAAAAATCATTTTCTTACAACACAAAAAAGCAGACATACCGTGATGTATATTTCATGGTATGTCTGCTTTTCAATACGAGGAAACCAGCGTATTACGCAAAAAACTCAATAATCTTATGAATGGCTAATGCCATATGGTTTGGATTTTGAAAGGGATGATTTGCTCCGTCTACGGGAATAAATTCAATGACATTGTTTTCTGCAAATGCCAGCGAATCTTCAATGGGAATCATTTCATCCTTCGTGCCGTGAATAATGAGCATCGTATCGGCATAATCAAAGTATTCCTGTGACATGACATCAAATTGCTGCAGCGATTCGAGAAACGATTGGTCGATTTTCATTTTACGTTCAAAGCCAATTTGTATTTCTTTACCCTTTTTTAATTTGGCATGGTCGGCAGGGGGAATATGACGGCACATGGTTTCATACATGTGAATCGCCGGACAGCGCAAGGCAATTTTGGTAAACGGATTACCGACTTCAATGATATAGCGCAGTGTCAGGTAGGCACCAAAACTGGAAGAATAATTATAGATATGCGCAGCTTTCAGCGTTTCTTTCGCATATGTCGTGACGAACGTTAAATAGAGCAAACATTCTTCCACCGTTAATTTTTTGCGCGCATCGGCACCATGGCAGGGCCAGTCAAACGCAATGACCGCATAGCCTTTGTATTTCGATGTCAAATGTTCGGCAAAATGAAGCGTACCGGCTGTTTCCTTATTACTGCCAAATCCATGTGTGACGATGACGACATTGTCAAATGTGCGCGTTGTTTTGTCATGGTCACTGCAAAGCAATTTGCAGCGGACACTATATCCTTCTGTATTAATATCAAAATATTTTTCCATAGCTCATTCTCTTTCCTATTGCAACCTGTAATAACAGGCTTTAGTATAGCACAAAACAGAAGCAGTCGGAAAGAATTTCACGTAAAGATGATAAAATACGCTCTAAGATTAGAAACCCAGGTTTTCTCCGACTAAAATGACTTTGATGCGGCCGGCAGGCGCACAACGTCTAGTGCGAACCATTTGATTACAGATGCTGTCCGGGCTGAGGCAGTCGGCGCACATACCGGTTACAGCACAGGGCGTTTTTTTGCTGAAACGCTGCATGTTCATCGGTGAAGCGACAGAACGAGCTCGCATGATGGCGGCTTCTAAGGTAGGTTCGACTTTATTCATGCCGACAACCACAACGACCTGCTTCGGCCCAAAAATGAGCGCGGCAACACGATTGCCCGTACCGTCAATATTGTACAGCTGTCCGTCTTCCGTAGCTGCATTTGTACCCATAATAAATGTATCGCATAATAAAGCCTTACGCAGTAGTTCTTTGCGTTCTTCCGGTGTTTTAGCCGTATCTCGGTCAATGACCTGACGATGTTCTAATACATACGGACGAAGACCGATGTCATTAATCGATACAGAGCCGCCCCACGAAACAACATGATTTTCCGGAATTAGAGAAATCGCTTTTTGCAGCGCTTCGTCTTTCGTAGGACAGTAATACGCTTCAAAACCACGTTTATTGAAATTTTCAGCAACTTTCGGCCCTTTTTTATCATACATTTTATACATCATGCTTGTTCTATCCATGATACAACCTCCTTGGCAACTATAAAACTATATAAAACTAACATAAGCGTAGCGTATTTTTGGCGTTTTGACAATGGAAAAAAGCTGCTGTAAGGATAAAATTTTTAGCAAATAGGCAGAAGAAATGTTCCCAGGCGATGTATTTACCAGATGAGAATGACAGACGGGCCAGCAAAAACATGTTGGGTGTATTGTGGTGGAAAAAGATAGAGAAAAGAACCCAAATGACTATAAAGAATTGAATTTTCGAGATAAAACAAAAGTTCTTATGAACAAGTCTGTCCATAAGAACCCAGCCGTGTAGAATCTGTATGCGTTTATGAAAGAATTTGTTTTTTGTAATACTCCCATTGAGCCGGAGGAATTTTGAGAGCTGCCATAGCATTTTCAACAGAAAGGTTCATGCTTTCCATGAGTGTTTTGATTAGTATGACTCGTTCTTCTTGCCGTCCTTCTTCTTTTGTATCGTGTAGTAACAGTTCGAAATGCATAAACTCACCTCGTATTTTTTCGTCACATTGATTTTTAAAATTTCCGTGTTGATTTCATCGGTGAACGCATCTGTGACAATGTGTTCGTGGACGTATTGTAAGAAACTTTTGGTATGGGGCGTCACGGTGCCGTGTGTACCTGTTGCATTAAGAAACAAAACAGTGGTGTCATCAGGCAAGATCAAGGATGCGTCTTCTTGGCAGTGTTTTTGAAAGGTATAAGAATACAGTCCCTTGCCAAAAAGGTCAAAGTTACAGATAAAAATAATATACGTCAGATTGAGCTTGTCGTAGGGCTGACCTTTTTTTAATAAATCCATATCCAGCATGGCTTGGTAATACCGTGTGCGTTTGGGTAGTACCGACAGGCCTGTATTTTCGTTGATGACATCTGAAGCCTGCATTTCGATATTGTACCGCGTGTGATGTTCATCGTGTGCCGTGACATCGAGGCGGATACCGTGGCTGCCGTGGTAAATGTCGATGGTTTTCTCTAATTCAATAAAGGTCAGGGTTTCAATCTGAATATGGAGAATTTCTTCAATGAGATGTTTACAGATGCGTTTGTTCTGCATGACTTTTTAAAAAAGAAAATCATTGGTAATGGTAAGCTGGTCAAACGTAGTGGACATGCAGGTCTCCTCCTTTAATTATAACATAAAAAAAACCACAGAATATATCTGATATACCGATGAAAGATCATATCGTATACAGATATACATCTGTGGTGAACGAATGCGTTCCTTACGAGCCCTGATACGCAATAACATTGTGCAGCATGACTATATCTGAAATATAACATATGTTCGCAAAAGGTATCAATAATTTTGTGTAAATTTTTTAGAAGCCCCTATTGTATTTTTTCATCAAGATGCCCAGCCGTTCATCAATGAGCAACTGATTTCATACCATCACTCTTTATATTTTATCATGAGTACCATTTTTACTGGTTGATTACTTCACCTGTAATTGCAAAATTTGTATTGGGAAAATGGTAAAAATAAGAAAAAAATGCGGATACATTTCTCTTATATAAGTATAGATATATCACTTGGCTTTTTTAGTAAGGAGGAATGAGATTTCATGAAAAAACAATATGGATATGTACGCGTTAGCAGCAAAGAACAGCATGAACTGCGGCAGATCAAAGCGTTACAAGAGATGAAAATTCCGGATACGCATATTTTTATTGACAAGCAATCAGGAAAAGATTTTCAGCGGCAGGCATATCAAAAATTGATGCGGAAAATACGAAAAGATGACATCATGTATATTAAAAGCATTGACAGGTTGGGGCGAAATTATAAAGAAATTCAGGAACAATGGCGCATTTTGACAAAAGAAAAAGGAGTAGATATTGTCGTACTGGATATGCCTATTTTGGATACACGACGGGGAAAAGATCTGATTGGTACCTTTTTAAGCGACGTAGTGCTGCAGATCTTGTCGTTTGTCGCAGAAAACGAACGCAACATGATTCGCCAACGACAGGCTGAAGGCATTGCACTGGCCAAAGCCAACGGCAAGAAATTTGGCAGACCGGAAAAGGCACTGCCCGACCATTTTGCAGTCATTGCAGCCCAATGGAAAAATGGAGAAATAACAGGCGTACAAGCTGCCAAGGCATGCCAAATGCCTTTGTCTACATTTCGCTACAAAGCCAAGAAATGGCTAGAAACATAATTGAATAAAAATCTAATAAAATATGAATAGAACGATATGTTGATAAGTAAAAAAGTATCAGTATATCGTTCTTTTTTGTGTGTTATGAGAAATATCTTTTTTAGCATATTATTGCCATAAATCGTACTTTGTTATAACGCTGCATTTATAGTATAAAAATTCACATTATTCATGTAATTCGTTTAAAAACATGCATTTTTTGTCTTGAAAGAAAAATTATGGTACACTTACAATAAAGTACACATTATTGTAAGACTTTGAAATATATAACTTATTACACAAAAAATGAGAAAGGAGGTATCTAAGTAGTGCTGGTTAATATACAAGATGACATGATGGAATTACAACAGTTAGGGGTGCTAGATGCACTTTTAGTTGATAAAACGACTAAAAAGCATATCTTGTGGGGAACGAATGCATACCGTATATATGGAGAACGATATGCGCAAGACAGTGAAATATTTATAACCCTAGTCCTTTTTGATCCGTTCGATGTCATTAAAACGAGAGCAAGAAAAGCCGTTGAACAGCAAGTGGATCGGACGAAACTTCATGGAGAAGTAGCTACGCCGCTTTGGGTATGCAATAAGATGATTGATGTTATTGATTGCGACTGGTTTGGGATAGAAAAATTGGCTAATGATGCTTGGCAGCATATAGATATTCTTTTCCAGAAAACAAAAAAATATTGGATGAAGTATGTCGATAATAAACGACTGGAAATTACGTGTGGCGAAGCACCGTACCTCATACAACGATATGATGGAACGAATGGAAATATGATGCCTGTAGAAGAACGAACAGGAATTTTAGATAGAAAGCTCCATGTCGTCTCTGCTTGTACAACAACACGAGAAGAATGGATTCATTGGGCTACTCGTGCTTTGGAGGCAACGTTTGGATATGAGTATCAAGGGGATAATCTTTTGATTGCTAGAGTGAATGTTATCAAAACGATCATTGAATTTTATACACATAGATGGAATGAGATACCGGACATAAAAATTTTGAAACGATTGGCAAATAAAGTTACGTGGAACTTGTGGCAAATGGATGGATTAACTGATACCATTCCTTGTCATATGGATTCCATAGAAGAAATCTCTCTTTTTGATGAACCGATTAAAAACGTTACACAAGTATTATGTAAGATTTATGACTGGAGAAATACGAAGAAAAGTATTGTATTTGTAAACATGAAAGGCAGGCAGACGGGTATGAAATTTGATTATGTAATTGGTAATCCGCCATACCAAAAGGATACAGAAAATAATAATCGACAAGCACCTATTTATAATGAATTCATGGATGAAGCTGAAAAGGTTGCATATGTTGTAGAATTAATCACCCCTGCTCGATTTTTGTTTAACGCAGGGCAAACTCCAAAAGAATGGAACAATAAAAAATTGCATGATGAACATTTTAAAGTTGTACTATATGAACCCAATGCAACCAAAATTTTCCCAAGTACAGATATAAAAGGAGGGGTAGCTATAACCATTCGGAATGAAAAAGTAAATTATGGTGCTATCGAAGTGTTTACTGCATATAGTGAAATGACAACTGTCCTAAAAAAAGTTAGATCTAATGATGAAAACAAAATTAAATTTGATTCAATTGTTTCTGCGCGTGGTTCATATAGATTTACGCCAGATTTTTTTAATGAAATTCCTACTGCAGCTTTAAGATTAGGGAAAGGAAATGGAAATATGGTTGGGTCAGATATTTTTCAACGTATTCCTGAAGTTTTTTCTGAACACGCAGTAAAAAACGGCATACAAATTTTGGGGAGAATTAATAATGAAAGAAAATTAAAATATATAAATAATAGAAGGGCTAGAAATGGGAAAATAGATATTAATGAATGTACTAGTGATGAACAAAAGGTAATAGTTAAATCATGTGCTTTTATAAAATCTATGAAAGAAATAATAAAAGCACCGATATTAACAGAAGATGGTGTAATAAATGAAAAAACAAAAGATATTTTAGATGTATATG
>JBNMKW010000060.1:0-12299 GCA_050874545.1 Megasphaera sp.
GTTTAACATGTCGCCCTGTCACGGCGAAGATCGTCGGTTCAAATCCGATCGAGGTCGCCATATTTGCTCAGGTAGCTCAGTCGGTAGAGCAGGGGACTGAAAATCCCCGTGTCGGCGGTTCAATTCCGTCCCTGAGCACCAACAACTATATATGCGGTCGTGGCGGAATGGCAGACGCGCTACTTTGAGGGGGTAGTGAACGAAAGTTCATATGGGTTCAAGTCCCATCGACCGCACCAACAAGACGAGCTGAATCTCATGAATGCATGAGGTTCTTTTTTTATACGTAATGCAGAACGCATTTATTTATACACGGTTGGCTTATATGTTAGGCATCATGTGGAATGATAATTAAGGCACTGCAAATAACAGTAGACGGTTCTTGTGTTCCTCATTCTGTATAGAATGGGGAGTGATAATGATGTTACTGATTGTGATAATTGTTGTTTCAAAACGCAAATAAACCACCCAATCTAGTGACCAACTATGACGGCGGTTTATTTTGCTCATTATATTTGGGACACTAGAACCGTGTATCGTTGCAGTGTCTTTTTCTATGCTAGTTTGTCGTCCTGCGTAACGTCAATCGATTTCTAGTGTATGTTAACAAAAGTAAGAATGTGTATTTTCTCAAAGGTTAGAAATTACATCGGTGTTTTGGCTTATCCTCTATTTTTGGGCAGACTGTTTTGGGGGATTATAGTTCAGGATAAAAGTACAGACAATATGAAATATCTCTAATACTAAAAAAAAATTACAAAAAACTCTTGACGAAATGGCAGATTGTGATATAATCTTTCTTGTGCCAAGGAGTTAGAGAAAACGACAGAGCACAAGACATGCCGGAGTGGCGGAATGGCAGACGCACCTGACTCAAAATCAGGCGGGTAACACCGTGGGGGTTCAAGTCCCTTCTCCGGCACCATGTGAAAGAGTATTTCGAACATCGAGATACTCTTTTTTCTTTTTATTTGTAAATAGGTATGGTATAATAAGATACCATACAGTGTTTACAAGGGAGTGAATTTTAACATGGAAGAAATCTTTGCTAGACATAGTGTAAGAAAATTTTTGCCTACCGTAGTGGAAGACGAAAAAATAGAAAAATTATTACGTGCAGCTATGGCTGCCCCTTCAGCAGGAAATCAGCAGCCTTGGGAATTTTATGTGGTTCGTGACAAACGCATCATTCAGGATTTGGCGCATTGCAGCCCATATGCAGGCTGTGCAGCTAATGCACCGGCAGCTATCGTTGTTTGCAGCCGTGACACGAATCAGCGTTTTCCGGCTTTTGTGCCGTTGGATTTGAGCGCCGCTGTTGAAAATATTTTATTGGAAGCGGTACATTTGGATTTAGGTGCCGTATGGCTGGGCGTGTCCCCGTATAAAGCTAGAGAAATCATTGTTCGCCGCGCCTTAGGCATTCCAGAAGGATTGACGGCGTTTGCTATCGTTTCTTTTGGTTATCCTAAAGAAACAGTCTGTGACGAACGGCTTAAAGAAGACCGTTATGACGCATCCCGCGTACACTATCTCTAAGCCATGCAGTTGGTTTAATTGCACAAAAACAGTTTATGAGCAGGTACTTGACTTATCAAGTGCCTGCTTTTGCCATAAAAGGGAGGTTTGAGCCATGTTTAACTTAGGCATGGGTGAAATTATTGTCATTTTTATTGTGGCGTTATTTGTGTTTGGCCCAGGGAAACTGCCAGAAGTAAGCCGTGCATTGGGCAAGAGCATACGAGAATTCCGCAAAGCCATGAATACGGTAGTGGAAGCGGCAGAAGAACCGGAAGAAAAAGGAGATACGAATGGAAAAGGACACAAAGGATAAAGTACGCCAACAAGCTAAAGAAAATGGAGAAATGCCCATCAGTGGTCATTTACAGGAATTTCGCAAACGGCTGATTATATGTTTGGCAGCTGTTGCCATAGCGAGCGGTATTGCCTACCAGTTTGTTGATGATATTATTGCGATGATTTCTGCGCCGGCAGGCAAATTATATTTTCTCAATCCGACGGAAGTCTTTTTTTCTTATTTGGAAATTGCGGTCTGCACGGGTGCATTGGTGACGCTTCCGATTCTTTGCTATGAAATCTGGCAGTTTGTGTGCCCGGCCTTAGCACCGACAGAACGTCATGCCGTCTTGTGGCTGGTGCCGTTTGCCGTTTTACTGTTTTATGCAGGATTATCCTTTTCTTTTTTCTTAGTATTGCCTGCAGCTGTACAATTTTTTATGGGGTTTTCGACAGATACGCTGCAGCCTATGTTTTCCCTTAACTCGTATTTATCCTTTTTTATTGCCTTTATGCTGCCTTTTGGCGTTGTTTTTGAACTGCCGCTTATCCTTTTCTTTTTAGGAAAAATTGGTATCGTATCCTCTGTTTTTTTAAAACGCAAACGGCGAATTCTGATTGTGCTGGCTTTTGTTTTTGCCGGTGTAATATCGCCGACAACAGATATCTTTACGCAAACGATGATTGCCGTGCCGATGATTGTGTTGTATGAAGTCAGTATTTATTTAGTACAATACATACTTCGAAAATGATTATATATAAACAGAAAGAGCCTGTCATTTTGATGTGACAGGCTTTATGCATTGTGACATATATCTTTCATGCAGAAGACAGTATACGACAACCATGTAAAAAGAGGTGTGGGATAAAAGCGTGCTGAAATTAAAATATATCGCAAATTTTCCTCTTATTTTTATGGTCTGTAGACATGCATATCGTGTATACAGTATTTATAGGCAAGAAAAAGGCGGTTTCCCTTGTAATGTTTTGCCATTTTGTTATAATTAAACAGACAATGAAAAAGAGTAAGAAATAATATATCAGTTATTGGTATGTATTGCAAAATTAGTACGCAGGAGGGTATTTTCATGAAAAAGATTCGTTCGGTTTTAGTTGCCAACCGCGGAGAAATTGCTATTCGTGTATTCCGTGCATGTAACGAACTGGGAATTCGTACAGTAGCTATTTACTCCAAAGAGGATTCACTTTCGCTGCACCGTTTCCGTGCAGATGAATCCTATTTGGTTGGGGAAGGTAAAAAACCGGTTGATGCATATTTAGATATTGAAGATATTATCCGGATTGCCCATGAACACGACGTTGATGCTATCCATCCGGGCTACGGTTTCTTGTCCGAAAATGCAGATCTGGCAAAACGCTGTGAAGAAGAAGGAATTATTTTTATCGGCCCGAAAGTAGAACATTTGATTATGTTCGGCGATAAAATTAATGCTCGTATCCAAGCTAAAAAAGCTGGTATTCAATATATTCCAGGCAGTGACGGCCCTGTCATGAATTATCAGGAAGTCGAAAAATTTGCCAAAGAAGTCGGCTTTCCTATCATGCTCAAAGCAGTCAATGGCGGCGGCGGCCGCGGCATGCGTATGGTCAACCGTATGGTAGATTTGCGCGATGCCTATGACCGTGCCAAATCTGAAGCGAAACTCGCTTTTGGCAGTGATGAAATTTATTTGGAAAAATGCATTGTCAATCCTAAACATGTTGAAGTACAGGTTATGGGAGATGAACACGGCAATGTTATTCATTTATACGAACGTGACTGTTCCGTACAGCGCCGTCATCAGAAAGTCGTAGAAATTGCACCGGCATTTGCTTTGCCGCAGCAGCTTCGTGAAGACATTTGCAATGCAGCTATCAAACTCATGAAAAATGTCAAATACGTCAACGCCGGCACGGTTGAATTTTTGGTTACACCGGACGGCCAGTTCTACTTTATCGAAGTTAACCCGCGTGTACAGGTTGAACATACCGTAACAGAAATGATTACAGGCATCGACATTGTACAGACGCAGATTAAAGTGGCTGAAGGCTACGCGCTGGACAGCGATGAAATCGGCATCAAATCGCAGAAGGACGTTCGCTGCTTGGGCAATGCCATTCAGTGCCGTATTACGACAGAAGATCCGATGAACAACTTCATGCCGGATTCCGGTAAAATCATGGTATACCGCAGCGGCGGCGGCTTTGGTATCCGTCTTGACAGCGGCAATGCCTATACGGGTGCGATTATTACCCCGTATTATGACTCCCTGCTGGTCAAAGCTACGGCATACTCACTGACACATAAAGGTGCTGTGCAGAAGATGCTGCGCGTTTTGAAAGAATTCCGTATTCGCGGCGTTAAGACCAACATCGGCTTCTTGATTAACGTATTGAAAGCACCGTCCTTTATTGATGGCTCGTACAACGTCAACTTTATTGATGACCATCCGGAACTGTTTAACCTTCCTGTCGTACAAGACCGTGGTACCAAACTGTTGAAATACATTGGCGATACGACAATCAACGGCTATGCAGGGGCAGGCCATCAAGACAAACCGGCGTTTGACCCGTTGGAACTGCCAAAACCAGTAGAAGGTGCATATCCTGATGGGACAAAACAGATTTTTGATTCCATGGGCGCTGAAAAATTCTCCCAGTGGATTTTAGATCAGAAAAAGGTACTCTTTACAGATACGACTATGCGTGATGCGCACCAGTCCCTGATGGCTACTCGTGTTCGTTCTATTGATATGCTCCGCGTGCTGGAAACGGCATCTAAGAAACTGCCGAATTTCTTCTCCTATGAATGCTGGGGCGGCGCAACGTTTGACGTAGCCTATCGTTTCCTTGATGAAGATCCGTGGGAACGACTTCGCCAGATGCGCAAAAAAGCACCGAATATCCTCTTGCAGATGCTGATTCGCGGTGCAAATGCCGTAGGCTATACCAGCTATCCGGATAACGTCGTTAAAAACTTTGTCGAATTGTCTGCTAAAAACGGCATTGACGTATTCCGTATTTTTGACAGCCTCAACAGCCTTGACAACATGTATGAAACAATTCAGGCTGTTCGCAGTACCGGTAAGATTGCCGAAGTAGCACTTTGTTACACCGGCGATATTTTGGATAAGAACCGCAAAAAATACGACCTCAACTACTATGTAACAATGGCAAAAGAATTGGAAAAAGCAGGTGCCAACATCTTAGCCATTAAAGATATGGCTGGCCTTTTAAAACCAGAAGCAGCATATCAGCTCGTTTCGGCATTAAAAGATGCTGTTGACCTGCCGATTCATCTCCATACACACGACGGTTCCGGCAATGCCGTAGCTACATTGAGCCGTGCTATTGATGCCGGTGTCGATATTGTCGATGTGGCATACTCTGCTTTTGCAGGCGGCACGAGCCAGCCGAGCATGAGTACATTGTATTATGCACTCAGTGGCAAAGACCGTCAACCGGATCTTAATGTGGATGCAATGGAAGAAATGTCCCGCTACTGGGCTACGGTTCGCCCGTACTATAAAGGCGTGGATAAAGCAGAACCGTATCCGAATACGGAAGTATATCAGCACGAAATGCCTGGCGGACAGTTCTCCAACCTTCGTCAGCAGGCAAAAGCTGTCGGTCTTGGCGAACGCTGGAATGACGTTAAGAAGATGTATCATCAAGTAAACATGATGTTTGGTGATATTATTAAAGTTACACCGTCTTCCAAAGTCGTCGGCGATATGACGCTGTACATGGTACAAAATAACCTTACGGAAAAAGATATTTACGAAAAAGGCGACATTCTCGATTTCCCGCAGTCTGTTGTCGAATTCTTCGAAGGCCGTTTGGGTATTCCGTATCAAGGCTTCCCAGAAAAATTACAGAAAATTATTTTGAAAGGGAAGAAACCGCTTACTGAACGTCCGGGTAAATCCTTAGCACCGGTAGACTTTGAAGCAGTACGTAAAAAATTGTCTGACGCAGGCTACAAGCATGAAGATGAAGATGTCAATGCATACTGCCAGTATCCGAAAGTATTCAAAGACTACAACGAACGGGCAAAACAGTATGGCGATGTCAGCGTTTTGGATACACCGACGTTCTTCTTTGGCATGAAGCAGAATGAAGAAGTTCATGTTGAAATTGAAGAAGGGAAAGACCTCATCATTACGCTGATTAACATCAGCGATCCTGATGAAAGCGGCATGCGTACGATTACCTTCTTGTTCAACGGTGTAGAACGTGAAATCCAGGTACAGGATAAGAGCGTAGACATGAAGACCGTGACACGCCGCAAAGCCGATCCGACTAAAGTTGGCGACATTGCAGCTACTTTGTCCGGCTCTGTTGTCAAAGTCATCGTATCGCAGGGACAGAAAGTCAAAAAAGGTGACGACCTCGTCGTAACCGAAGCCATGAAGATGGAAACGACCATTACCTCGCCAATCGATGGCACAGTCGGTGAAATCTATGTTACCAAAGGACAAGCCATTATTAGTGGCGACTGCCTCTTGGAAGTAAACGAATAATATATATACACCTGTCTTAGACAGTACAACATATCCGGCACCATTAGCGTAATTGCTAATGGTGCCGGATTTTTGATACGTCCTGTATGCAAATTTGCAACATGATGATTGATGTTCTTCAAATTTCCAACTAAAAACTTTTTAACCGGTTGGCACACTCGTAACGGGCGGTGTTACTAGTCATGCAATATAGATATATAGATTTCGCCTAGTTGTGGGTAAAACACATTGAGTCCCAAAACGATACCAAACACAGGCAAATATAGTTCGAAAATTTGCTGAACGTATTGGCGCAATTGTTTTTTTGTAATCTCGATTCAAGCGAAAATGTATGCTATAATGAGATGGTTTTTGTAGTGTAAATTGGCGTAGTTTTGGGGGAAATGCAGTGAAACGAATAAAAAAATGGCTGGCAGGGAGCTTGCTCTTTTGCCTGAGTATAATACAAATTTCGGGAACAGCCGCAGCGGATGGGCCGGCTGTGTCGGCACAGTCGTATATTCTCGTTGAAGCTTCGACAGGACGCGTGATTTTGGAAAAAGATGCCGATGTTATCAAATATCCTGCCAGCATGACCAAAATGATGACGGCAGTTTTGGCATTGGAACAGCTGCGTCCTGATGCGCAGATTTCCATCTTGACGGATGCAGCCAATACTGAAGACTGCTCGCTGGGTATTGTCAAAGGTGATGCATTTATGCGCGATGAAATCGTAGGCGGCATGCTTATGGTTTCTGACAACGGTGCGGCCGTGGCCTTGGCAGACCGTATAGACGGCAGTGTGCCTGCTTTTGCCAAGCGCATGAATGCCCGAGCTAAAGAGCTAGGTATGGAGCACACGCATTTTGATAACCCAAATGGCCTGACTGTGCCGACGCATTATTCGACAGCACGAGACATGATGAAATTGGCACGCTATGCCATGGAAAATGAAACATTCTGCAAGATGGTGGCTCGTAAAAATGGCGTTGTTCATTGGACGCATCCTACCGGAAAGACATTGCGCGTGAAAAACACGAATGAACTCTTAGGTTCCTATTCCGGTGCCGTGGGCATCAAGACGGGCTGGACCAGCGAGGCCGGCGGCTGTCTGGCTGCGGAAGCGAAACGAAACGGTGCCGATCTTCTCGTTATCCTCATGGCTTCGCCGACACCGGCAGGACGATTTACCGATGCTCGTGCTTTGCTGGACTATGGCTTTTCGCAAGTGAAAATGGCAGACGGTCCCAAAGCCGAAGAAACAAAACACACAGTCTGGGTCAAAGACGGTACATCCTGCCGTACGGAAGTCAAAGCTGCCCACGATATCCATTATCCCTTGATTCACGGCGAAGATGTGTCGCATTATAGCCTGTCCTATGACGTGCCAAAAGTCATCTCGGCGAAAGATATCCAAAACGGTGTTGCAGGCCATATTATCATCCAATACGACGGTCAGCCCGTAGGCAGTGTGGACATGAAGACAGAACCTATCGAAGCCGGTTTTTCTGTATCTTCTTGGCTAGTTGGTGCAGCCAGCTGGCTTATGGGATGGTAAGACATCTGCTTATAACAATACAACAACCGGCATCATTAGAAAGAACGAAGGCTGATGATGCCGGTTGTTTATATCATTAGTTGCCCAATAGAATGTTTTTGTAAACTGCCGTTTACATATGCTATGTACTTTTTCTTTCTGGTCGCACAGAAAGAAAAAGTGAATAATATATGTAAACGGCATATGTACTAAAAAATAAAAAACTTTAAAATTTTTTCCAGTACCATTTATTTTAAATGAAAATGAGAATAACGAATCAATGCGACTGACAGCTATCCTATACCTGTGGTATTTTAAGTACGTGAATTTTTCTAAATAATAATAACAATCATTTAATGTATTCACGATGGAGAGAGGATACGAGGTCGTATCTTATAACGTATGAGAACATCGGGAATACAGAAAGGGAGATGACCCATGCACAACAAACGTACGTATGCCATGTTGGCCTGCGCGGTCATGACGTGGCTTGCCATGCCGGTATTTGCGGCAGATGCAGATACGACGATTACCACGAGAGATGTCAACGTCGAAGCCAATCGGGCGAAAGAAGAAGCAAAATATGAAAGCTAAAGCACGACGATTATTACGAAAGAAGACATCGAAAAGAAACAAGCCAAGTCCTTAGAAGATGTTATCTTTAGTGAAACAGGTGTCACGAGAACCGTCGATGCCATGGGGCGCGTCGGCGTGGCGATCCGCGGTGCAGACCCGCGTCATACGCTGATGCTCATCGACGGCCAGCCCGTCATGGGCAGTGAATCGAAATATATGGGCGGCAGTGATGAAGCCATGCGAATCGGCGCGGAAAATATCGAACGCATCGAAATCATCCGCGGCGCGGCAACGGCCAAATACGGTCCCGATGCTATCGGCGGCGTCATAAACATTATTACCAAAGCTCCGTCCGACCACCCAACATTTCAGCTCAACGCCGAAGCCCGCTATCATGACCACGAAGGTACGGATGAAAACAAAAACATGTGGCCGGCGAACTTCTACATGCGTGCCGACACGGGCAAAGTAGGCAACACCAAATTCAGTATCTTTGGCAGCAAACGGGAAATCATGCCGGTATATTCGAACGAACGGGCGTATAAAAAGGGAGCTAGTTGGTACTTTGAAGACTTTAAGCCATCCCTGCGGTATTATGGGGACATTAAAAATATTGGTGCGACAGGCGAAGTAGAATTTAACAAAAATAATAAGATTGCCTTCCGGGTTATGAGTGAAAGAGAAGATATGGAACGCCGCAATAAATCGGCCGGACAGGGATTGGATGCCTTATTTGAACCGATGCAGATTTTCAAGCGGAATGTCGATCGTGATACCTATGCCTTGTCGTATACGGGTAAGAACGACAAACATGATTGGAAATTAGATGTCAATTACGGCAAAATGAAAGAAAATGATACGACCCTGACGACATATTATGGAGCAGGACACGATCAGTACAGCGGCAAAAATACATTGGCGGCGTTAGATTGGCTGGAACATAAACAGTTGGATGTCAATGCAACCATGAATACACAGGTCAATGACAAACACCTCTTGACCTATGGCATTGGCTATACGGATGAACGGGCTGACGGCACGCGTTTGCGCAATGCGCCCAAAACTTGGGTAAAAGGAATTAATCCATGGGATTATGATAAATCGTTATGGCTTCCCAACGGGTCTTTAGAACCGGATTCCAATGTCCACAATTATCTTTTTAAACAAACAGATAAAGGCTTAATTTGGGATAAAGCAACGGAATATTATGGTGGTACAGCGCCTGTGTTTACCCAAGAAGATGCAGCACTTGTTAAACCAATAGTAAGTTATATTTCTTTTTTTGGAACTGATGCTATTGGCAGGGATTTAACAGAGTATGGCATAAATTGGAAAGGTGATAAAGCATTACAGCAGCGATTTGAGCAATTTAATGAAATTTTAAAAGAACAAAATAAAGACTATCTAGCAAATGGAAAAAATATTGTTACTGCATATAAAATGATGCCAATCTTAGGATATTACGGCATTATTGCAAAAACTGCAACGGGTGCATATGGCCAGGATAACAATATTAAATACAATGGAAAATATTATGGCGAAGATTTTGATGCGCGGAATAATCAAGTAGCTGGTGGTGAAGCACGTATTCAACGTCGCCATGCCTTTATTCAAGATACATGGCAGGTCAACGATGACACTATCATTACACCGATTCTTCGTATAGACCATAGTGATTTATTTGGCACCCATGGGACGGCAAATTTGGGCATGACCCACAACCTCAACGGCAATGCTCACCGCCGCTTGAAAATCAATGCCGGTACAGGCTATGCGGAACCGGGCATGGGCGAACTCTATTATAACTGGGAAATGTATGGGTCTTCCGGCGGTAGCCGCTATGGCTGGTACTGGATTGGCAATCCGAACTTGAAACCGGAAAAATCCGTCAATTTCGATATTTCCCTTGAAGGGGAAAGCAAGAAAACCTATGCCAAAGCCTCAGTCTTCCATAATGTCATCAATGATTACATGACTCAGTATTTTACGGGACAGCTCATTGACTTTAATCAGTTTGGCAGCTCCTATGTAACCAATGCCGATCGTATCTATAGTTTTAGAAATATCGGCAAAGCGGAAATTACAGGCTTTGAAGCCGAAGTACAACAGCGGTTTAATGACAAATGGTCGGCAAAACTGGGGTATGCTTGGCTCCACGCGATCAATAAGAGCGATCCCGATATGCCACGGACATTGCTGGACCGGCCGCAGCATAAAATAGACATCAGCTTCAATTACGAAGATAAAAAGCATGGCTGGAAAGCGGCTCTTTGGGGTGACTATTATATTCATATGCTTGACAGCAACTCCGTTACGACGGCATTTACGTCAGCGGATGTAGATGCCAATGGTAACTGGAAGAAGAAAACAGCAAACTATCAGAAAAAGACCTTTGGTATTTGGAATTTCATGGTAGAAAAGCAAGTCAATCCCGATGCGACTATCTATGTAGGCATCGACAATCTCTTTAATCATCGTGATGACGATAGAGCCTATGCCGACAGAACGTACCGCATCGGTGCCAATATCAAGTTTGGCTATGATGCCAAAGCAGCGGCAGAAAAAGCGGCGAAAAAGACCGCAGCCAACGCGCCGGGAACAAGCGCAGTCGACACGACAGCCGATAATGGGACAGTCATTATGAATCAGGGTGATTGGTTCCTGAACCGTCCGTCTGATAAAGATACAGCTCGCAAACAGGGTGATGTCAAGCTCATTGGTGATTATCGGGTTCGTTCCAATATGTTTGGCGGACAAAATAATGCGGCGATGACGCTGACGTCACTGGGAATGGCAGATGAAGGCGCTTCTAAGAACTATGCAGATTCTCCGAACCACGGTTTGGAACAGCGGCTGCGTCTCGGTGTCGATGCCCAGCTTGGCGACAACATGAATTTGCTCGTCGAAGGCTCTTCAGGCAATACGGTGGACACTAAATACAATAAAGATGATAAACGCGGCCTCCATGACACACGGCTCGAACGGGCAGAACTCAACCAAAAAGCTAATAAATGGGACTTCACCATTGGCCGTTTGACTGAAAAGATGGGGGTGACAGGCTACTGGTTTGGCAAAGAATACGACGGTGTTCGTGCCACATGGACAGGCGACAAGACGCAGGTTCGCATCGGTTATGGTGATTTCAGTAAGAGTACAGGCATTACCAACTCTGCGTATAGTCATGCCGAAAAGGGACTTATCAGTCGGCCGGCAACCTTGGCAGAAGTACTTGGCGTATATCCTGGCGTTGCGAGTGGAATAGCACATCCAGGCGGTAGCCCGACAGAATATCCGGACGGATTAGCAAGCGATGCATGGAAGACAATGCCGATTAATTATCTCGAAAAATGGAATCATGCCGGTCAAATACAACAAGCCGATGGAACTTGGATTCAGGATACCTCTGTATCAGATGTAGACGTAGCAAATCAGCGGCTGCAAATTATTCAAGAACTCAATTCTATGTTAGTTAAAATTGCAGATTCATATCCAGATGATGCAGGCGATATGTATGGTGGGAACTGGTATAAAAATTGTTTCTTGACTGGTACGGATCCGCACCATAATTATGATAAGTATCATGCTATAAATGGTAATACTGGAGAAAGAATAGATCCGGATTGGGATTGGACGGGAACGAATATTACAAGTGGTGGTGGACGGTATAATCAAAAAATTAAGGTTTCTGTATGGGATAAAAATAGCAACAGTGTTTCTAAGAAAACCTTAACAGTAGCTGATACAATGGAACGCGGAGAGGGAGAATCAGTTATTGTTACAAATCCAGGATTGCGTGGAAAATATGGTTTGCAGGATAAAAGCTGGGGACAAATGTTGGATACCACAGCGGACGCGGAATATGGAACCGTTGGCAAACGTAATATTTA
>JBNMKW010000061.1:0-12170 GCA_050874545.1 Megasphaera sp.
TAACATATGATGATAATATATTAACCTTATCGGCTAAACATGAAGAAACAAAAGAAGAAAAAGATGCCAAAGATAAGAAAAATTATATCCGTAAGGAACGTACGAGTAAGGTATTCTGTCGTCAGTTCAGCGTACAGAATATTCAAAAAGAAGGTATTCAAGCCAACTTTAAAGATGGCGTTTTGACGATTGTCATGCCGAAGGAAGATCCGAAGAAAGTAGCAGAAAGTCATCGAATTGCTGTACAGTAATCGATATGTGATGTAGTGGTTGTATAACGAGAAAAGAAGGTATGCGTTATGACTAGCTTATTTCCTATTGTAAATACAAATGATTTTGCTGTTCCTGATGTTTTTGACAATTTCTTCAATAACTTTATGTGGCCGGCAGACAGCTCGTATAACGTACCTAAAGTTGATATTGAAGATAAAGGCGATGCGTATGTTTTGACGGCAGATATGCCAGGCGTTGCTAAAGAAGATATCAAATTGACTTATGACAATGAGGTATTGACTTTGTCAGCTTCTCATGTAGAAAGCAAAGACGAACAAGATGAACAGAAAAACTATATTCGCAAAGAACGGATGAGCAGTTCGTTTTGCCGTCAATTCCCAGTCAGCGGTATTCGCAAAGAAGGCATTCAGGCATCCTTTGAAAATGGTGTGCTGACAATGACGCTTCCTAAAGAAGAAAAGCAGCAGGTGGAAACAAAACATACGATTGAAATTCAATAAAATAAAAATTCCTATCCATTATATTGGTTTATTATATCTCCCTATACAGACAGCCGGGCCGTTAGCGGTTCGGCTGTCTTTTTATGGTATACTAAAGAGAAATTCAAAAAGAGAGGAATTACAGCATGGAAATCAACCAGTATCTCTGTAAAGGATATTTTGTAGACAGGCCGAATCGCTTTATTGCTCATGTGGAATTGAACGGTCAGGTAGTTATTTGTCATATGCCGAATCCGGGCCGTATGTGGGAATTATTGTTTTCTCATGTGCCGGTATATTTACGAAAAGCCGCCAAGGCGGGACGAAAAACAGCTTACGATATCGTAGGTATTGAACGGGACGGCATGCCTGTGTTATTGGATACACAGTATAATAATGATACAGCAGCTTGGCTGGTAAAGCAGCATTTGATTCCTGGCTGGGAACAGTGGAATCTGCTGCGGCGGGAAGTGACTGTTGGCGACAGCCGTTTTGATTTACTACTTTGCCGGCAGGATGAATTATTTTATGTCGAAGTCAAATCTTGTACGCTTTTTGGTAAAGATGGGGCTATGTTTCCCGATGCCGTAACGGAGCGGGGCAGAAAACATATTTTGGAATTAGCTGCCATGCATGACAAAGGAATTCATACGGGCGTACTATTTTTAGTTCATTGGGATAAAGCACACTGGTTTTTGCCGGATTATCATACAGACCCAGCTTTTGCCAGTGCTTTTGCCAAGGCAGCTCCTCGACTGGATTGGAAAGCATTGGCATTGCGTTGGGATACTCGTTTTACGACACCAACACCGGTACGGCTGCTGACATATCCCAAAGAAATTCTCCAGCAGGAAAATAAAGACCAGGGTGATTATCTGGTTGTACTGCAGTTGGCAAAGGATGCGGATATTGGCATTGGGGCCAAAGGGCCGATTCATTTTCCCAAAGGGTATTATGTATATGTTGGTTCTGCCAAAAAGAATCTGGCTGCCCGATTGGCTCGGCATCAGCGGAAACGCAAGCAGATGCATTGGCATATCGATTATTTGCGGCAGCACTGCTGTGTTACCGCAGTTATTCCCATTCGAACGACAGCGGATTTGGAACATGAATTGGCGCAGGCTGTTGATGCCATTGCTCCTTGGCATATACGGGGATTTGGCTGTACGGACTGCAGCTGCGCAGCCCATCTGTTTGGCTTTACAGACAATCCTATACACTGCAGAGAATTTATGCAGGTCGTAGAAGAATTTCGCATGAATCGTCTGACAGCGTTGATGCGATAATCAGTTAATCGTATAGTAGGTATTTGGGCATAAAAAGACGCCGACACGGGTGAGTGTACGGCGTCTTTTCAAATTATCTATTAAAGAGCTTCAAAACTGATAATAAAGATAACCATGAGGAGTATGCCTAAGCCTAACGAATACGCGCAAAGTTTTTTTTCTATAGGCTGCAGTTCAAAATACTCATCAGCATCTGCATCGAGCTGTGATTGATTAGTTTGTTTGCTGATTTGATTGTTGGTATGTTTGTAGTAATATTCATCTGCTGTGGATGTAGATGAAGTAATAGTATTAGTAGCCATGAGATCTCGCTCCTTTCATTGTTGTAACATCGTTTAAATTGTTGGCGGTACAATGCCGTGATAGAAAATATAAGAAATAAAGAGGCCGACCCAAATAATGAAGCCAATGAGTGCAATGGCATAGACACCGACTACTCTGCCAAGACCAGCGTTCCATAATTTACGGACATTCGTGACTAAACCAATGGAGAAAAAGCAAAAACCGAAGAAAACAGCACGCAAGAGATTTGCTTGACCGGCACCGGATTTAGCGGCTCCGACAATATCTGGATGGGTATAGCCTGCCAGAAAAATAATAACAAGGGAAGCAACAAAACCGATAATGAATTTGGGGAAACGGTCCCAAATTTCTCGTTTGGAAATTTTAACATTCGTATCCGTAGCGGCGCTGCGGCTGTTAAGATGATATACAGACCAGACAATGGCCAAGATGAAAGACCAAACGCCGATGAAAACATCAATAAAAACTTTGGATGTTGTCGTTGCCATGAGAATCCATCCTTCTTGATAGTTGATGCCGAACTGCTGCAGGGCGCTGTTGCGAATCAGTGTGTCAGCAATTGCACCGGATGCCACGGCACCGCCGTCACTTTTAACGACCAAGCCGAGCCAGGAGCCGGCTACCATGGGTTCGCTGGGCAGAAAATAAGCAGCAGCAAATGGAAGAATGAGTAATTCTACAGCAACAAAAACGATAATAACAGAAGCCAAGATGGTAGGAATAATTTGACGTGCCCGAATGGCGCTGCCTGTAGCAATCGCAGCGGCAACACCGCAGATAGAAATGCCGGAAGCCATAGGAGCTGCCCATTCCGGTGTAAATTTAAAAAATTTACGGGCAATAAAGTATACGATAGGCCAGTAAATGAGGTACGCTTCGACGACGGCACACATGCCGCGGATGATAACTGTACTTGCCAGATTCATGGCACTGATGGTTTGGATGCCAATGTTCATGCCTAAAATAACGATACCTGTTTTAATATACCATTCCGGTTTGGCAGCATCAGAAAGAAAGGCGGTAACTTTTGGGAAGAAGTTGCCAATAATCAGCCCGGCAAGAAGGGCAAAGACAAAGCCTAATTCCCCTAAACTCAGCGACCAGCCAATATGAAAGACTTCTCTTTTGTTGGGAGTAGCTGCTAAATAGGCATAATTGCCAAAAATATTTGTAAGTATCGTAATCCAATAAATAACAGTAAAACCAAGCGCAAATTTTTTTATCTTATTTCCCATAAAATATGCGCCGATTGAGGTAACGATAAGCGTAAAAAGATATGTCGCAATAACTGAACCAGCGCCGCCGAGCCAAGCAAAACTTTTGGAATTGGCGGCAATCGCTTTTGCCGGATCTATCCAAACGCCAAACGATGTTACCCATCCGAGTAAATCAAGTCCCCAAATCTTTCCGGCACCTAATGCGAATATAAAGAGTCCCAGCCATACAGCCCACCAATCTTCGCTTTGAAGCAGGCTGGAACGATGTATTGTAGTTGTTTCCGTTGCCATAAAAGAACACCTCGCGTTTTTATTATAAAAATCAGCACTAAAAAAGCGCCACCTATACAGATGGCGCGTATGTAAACGGGCAAAGAGATACTTTGCATGCTGCTCATCTGTCAGGTAAAAAATCCTGCTGGAATTGGCACCGTTCCTATAGGAGGTTGCCGCAGCGTCATTAGGCCAGTCCTTCAGCTGCTCTAGATGATGAAGTGTGCAGTATTAAATTATAACTTCTTTGGTAGATGTTATACGTGATGCTTGCTGCACATTCGCTGGCAGCAGCAACACATGATGGTCAAATTTTTTAAGTACCCCATAGTAAAAACCCCTTAAATGTATTGTGTAATTAATAAAAATATAAAAATAAAGCGAATTACATTGCAATGTTGTAATGGATGATACATGAATTTTTTATATTTGTCAAGTAAAAAACACAAAAAGAGTAGTGTTTATATTGAAGACTAGACAAAGAGGTTATTGCTGTACGAAGTTTGTGTAAATGCTAGTAGAAAATATAAAATTGAGAGAACAGAGAAATTCTCCAAGAAAAGGTATGAATACAGCAAGAATTTTATAGGCAGGTACTACCTGGATTTTTGCTGTTTGATGGATACATAGATAAAAAAGGTTATTTTACAATGAAATGAGTTTTCAGATTTCATTTATATGCTATAATAAGCTATATCTTTTAGTTAGATATGGGGAGGGATTTTTAGAATGGACAGAACAGAAGCGTTGCAGTTATTGCAGAAATATAATAAAGAACCGTTTCATATTATGCATGGACTTACTGTAGAAGGTGTAATGCGTTGGTATGCCAATGAACTGGGATATGGTGACCAAGCAGATTATTGGGGGCTTGTAGGATTACTGCATGACGTAGATTTTGAAATGTATCCGGAACAGCATTGTAAGAAAGCACCGGAACTGTTAAAAGAAATCAATGCCAATGATGACTTTATCCATTCGGTAGTTTGTCATGGTTACGGCATTTGTGTTGATGTTGCACCGGAACAGGAAATGGAAAAGGTATTGTTTGCAGCCGATGAATTGACAGGTCTTATTTGGGCAGCAGCTAAAATGCGTCCATCCAAAAGCACAAAAGATATGGAAGTTAAGAGCTTAAAGAAAAAATTTAAAGATAAAAGATTTGCTGCAGGCTGTTCACGCGACGTAATCAAACAAGGGGCAGAGATGCTTGGCTGGGACTTAACGGATTTGTTTGATAAAACTATCTTAGCTATGCGCTCCTGTGAAGACAGCGTACGTAAGGAATGCTTGGAACTCACAGGCGTAGAAGAATAAATAAAATTATTTTGTATAAGGAGGCACGTACTATGAATAAGAAAATAATGACAACTGTAATGGCTGCTATGATGACTATGGGAACTATTGGTTCTACATTTGCTGCTGGATTGGGTACAGTTGACATATCGGCATTGCTGCAGAGCCATCCTAAATTTCAGCAGACAGTAACGACATGGCAAAAGGATGTTCAGAAAGCGCAGAAAGATTTCCAAAACGAAGCAAAGAAAACTACCGATAAAAAAGCGCAGGAAGCATTAGTGCAAAAATACAATGCGCAGCTGAATAAACAGCGAATTGAATTGTTTAGTCCGTTAGAGAAAGATATTTTAGCGAAGACCAAACAGGTAAAACAGGAAAAAAATCTGGATTACATCGTTTTAAAAGGTTCTGTAGTAGATGGACAGTCTCAGGACATTACGGCAGATGTAGCTGCTAAATTAAAATAAAAGACAGAAAAATTCCATAAATGGACAAAAAGGCCTTTATCACATTCGTGTGAATAAAGGCCTTTGTTTTGGGTATATAGTTATTTTTTGTACATATAAAAGTAGCATAATATACTCAATAAATATAAAAAACAAAACAATATGGGTAGAAAAATACAACCTGCTGTATTTTTTATAAAAAGAATATGGAATTCCAAGAATGACACAACTAGGAAAAACAGCAACAAAGGGCAAGACTATGGTCTTTTATTCACAATCTCCTTCTTGTATGATGAATACATGGAATACACGTTATGAAAAAATATAAAAAAGGAGAGTGTTTGTATGGAAATTGTTGCAATTGTTTTAAGTTTATTTTTATTGGTAACATTTGCGTATAAAGGGTTTTCTGTTATTTTGTTTGCACCTATATTTGCATTGTTTGCCGCTAGTTTTTCGGGGCTTCCGATTTTACCGGGCTACACCGAATTATTTATGGCTAAAGCCGTAACATATATCAAATCCTTCTTCCCTGTATTCCTTTTAGGAGCTGTATTTGGTAAGGTTATGGAAGAAACGGGCATGGCTCGCAGTATAGCGATGAAAACTATTCAGTTGATTGGTAAAGACAGAGCCGTATTTGCTGTCGTATTTGCCTGCATGATTCTTTGTTATGGCGGTATATCCATGTTTGTCTGCGCGTTTGCTGTATATCCGTTCGCGGCAGCTTTGTTCCGTGAAGCAGATATTCCTAAACATTTGATTCCGGCTTGCTTTGTTGCTGGTGTATTTACGGCTACCATGGACTGCTATCCTGGTTCCCCGCAGATTCAGAATATTATTCCTACGATTTATTTAGGAACGACAACGTTTGCGGCTCCTATTTTGGGTCTTATTTGCGGTACCTTATTGATTGTCCTTTGCCTTCTCTATTTGGAATGGCGTCGTAAAACCTTCAAGAAACACGGGGAAGGATATGGCAATCATACGATTAATGAAACCGTTATTGATCCGGATGCCAAATTGCCGCCCTGGCAGTTATCTGTTGTTCCGTTGATTGTCGTTTTAGCCATGAACTTTTATTTCTCCATGGTGTTCACATGGGACAATGCGCTGCTGGCTCCTTTTAAAGCCATGAATTTGCCGTTGGTTGCAAAAGATGTACACAACGTCGTTGCTATTTGGGCTTTGGTTCTTGGCTTACTTGCTGCTATTATTATTGCCTGCATTACAGGTAAAAAATTCTTATCTAAAAATACAAGCGTCAAAGCTGCTCTGAATGCTGGTGCATTAGGTTCCTTGCTGGCTATTATGAATACTGCATCAGAAGTTGGTTACGGCAATGTTATTTCTTCTTTGCCGGGTTTCTTGGAAGTTGCTGATGCGCTGCTAGGAATTGGCGACGGCATGCCGTTGTTCAACGTAGCGTTAATGGTTAATATTTTAGCTGGTATTACCGGTTCTGCTTCCGGCGGCTTGAGTATTGCACTGGATATTTTTGGTAATCACTTCTTAGCAGAAACAGCTGCTGTAGGAATTCCTCCTGAAGTTGTTCATCGTATTGCTGCGATGGCTTCCGGCGGTATGGACAGCCTGCCGCATAACGGGGCTGTTATTACGACCTTGGCAATTTGCGGCTTGACTCATAAAGAAGCATATAAAGATATGTTTGCCATTACACTTTTGAAAGTTGTTGTAGCATTCTTTGCTGTATTCTTCTATATGCTGACAGGTATATGCTGATAAGCTAAAATTCTTAATATACGGAAAAAACCACTCTTCTGGTCAGGAAGGGTGGTTTTTTGTAGGTGTGTACAATTTGCTGCATGTTGGGATGGGAGCCCGACATACAAAGTCATTATTATCGAGAAGAAAAGACATGTACACGATTTAGATTGAAAGTTTGTAGTATGACACTACTTAGAAATAATTCGCAATGGAAATTATTTCAACCCAATGATACCATGGTTAAAAAAATGGGTCAAGAGATAAAAAATAATATGTTTCATGAAAAATTTTTTAATTTTGAGGCCGGAAGAAAAAATTGTAATACTGTAAACGATGTCCTTTGCTAAAAAAAAAGAAATACTGCTTATCTTTGAGAAGACAGCAGTATTTCTTTATGGTAAGTATGACTGAACTAGTGCAGCGTGACATAAAGGAAAAACGATTTCCTTATTCGTTCGATTCCAAGTGTAAATGGCCAATACGTCCTAATAAAGAGAGAATTTCTTCACGTTCTTGCGGAGAAAAATTACGTAAAACCAAGTCGTTTAGTTCTTCAATTTTCTTTTGAACCGGTTCTTTCAGAGCAAGCCCTTCTTTGGTAGCCCTAACGCTGATGCTGCGGCGATTGTTGGGATTTAAAATACGGTCGATAAGACCGCGTTTTTGCATGCGATCCAACACACCGGAGATGGTAGAGTTTTCTACACGCAGGATGTTAGCAATTTCTTTCGGTGTCAGTGTTTCATCTTTCCAAAGACAGGCTAATACGCCGTATTGTCCTGGTGTAATGCCAAATTGCGAGAGGTTTTCTGAAAATATAAGAAAGACTTCATGCTGGGCAATCGTTAATAAAAAATTGATACATTTTGTGTACTCCACGATGATGCTTCCTTTCCATTATAATATTTCGCATTACCAATTATACTTGTATATAGTTTATCATATTATGACGCATCTCGCTAGAAAAAGACGAGTAATTTGTGAAAAAAATATCAGACTTTTGTTTTTGATTCAGCGATATATACAATCTAGCTGGTATGTAAATAGTTATCCCCGTTTTACAATAAAAATGTAAAACGGGGATAGGTTGAAAAGGTGATGATATTACGCAGGTATTATTGAAGGATGTGGCTTAACGGAAAAGACCGCCGGAGATGACAAGCTTTTGAATTTCATTGGTTCCTTCATAAATTTGGGTAATTTTGGCATCACGCATCATACGTTCCACATGGTATTCTTTCATATACCCATTGCCGCCGAGCATTTGTACGCATTCTGTTGTTACTTTCATGGCCACGTCAGTACATGTTAATTTGGCAACAGCTGCTGCTGTAGTGAACGGTTTGCCGGCTTCTTTTAAGCAGGCTGCTTTGTAAAGAACCAGCTTAGCTTTTTCAATATCTGCATACAATTCAGCCATTTTGAAGGCTAAATATTGTTGTTTGAAAATAGGCTTGCCAAATTGTTCGCGTTCTTTCATATAATCCACAGCTATTTTAAAGGCACCTTCAGCAATGCCGAGAGCTTGTGCGCCGACGCCGATTCTGCCGCCGTCCAATGTTTTCATAGCTAGTTTAAATCCTTCACCAGGTTTAGCAATCATACGGTCCTCTGAAACACGAACATTTGATAACACCATTTCAGAAACTTGAGCAGAACGGATGCCCATTTTGTTTTCTATTTTTCCGACATGGAAACCTTCCATTCCTTTTTCTACAACGAAAGCACACATGCTTTTTGTTCCGATGGAAGGATCGGTTAAAGCGTAAACAACAGTATAATCTGCCAATGGTCCATTGGTATTAAAAATTTTGGTACCATTGAGAATATAGCTGTCGCCGTCTTTTTCAGCGATTGTTTTTTGGCCGGCTGCATCAGAACCGGCGCTATGTTCTGTCAGGCCAAAAGAACCGATAGCTTGGCCGCTGGCAATGGGAGATAAGAACCGTTTCTTTTGTTCCGCATCCGCATTAGAGTACATAATGCTGCCACCATATAAAGATGTATTAACGGAAAAAGCAATACCAAAGGAAGCGTCTACTTTAGATACTTCTTCAACGGCTAAAATATACGGAACATATCCTAAACCGGTGCCGCCAAATTCTTTCGGGTAGCAAAGACCATACATTCCCATGCTGCCAAATTCTTTGAATGCGTTTAATGGGAATTCTGATGTTTCATCACGTTCGACAACGCCGGGGGCCAGGCGTTTAGCAGCAAATTCACGAGCTTGATTGACGATTTGTTGTTCTTGTTCTGTTAATTCGAAATTCATGATGCAGTCACTCCTTAAAAAACAATGTAAAAACGGCAAAATAAAAATTACAAATTAATATTTTTTAAAAGAATAATTTGCAATAAGAAATATTACACTTGCATAATATCACACACCAATAATAAAAGCAATGAAATACCAAAAATAGCATAGGTAAATTATTTGTAATACGAAAATTTCATAGTGTGTATATAGACGTCGTTTTCTAATAAAGAGATAGACATGTGGATTTTATATACTGAATGACGTATAATTTAAAATATATTATGAATATGGCAAGATAAAGACAATACTAAATGGAGCAGGTCATGAGACAGAAAAAAATATTTGGATTTGATTACACGGACAATGAATATATGAAAATCTTTATGTATTTATTAGTCGGCGGTTCCGCGGCACTGTTGGAATGGGGACTGTTTTTTGTGTTTTTTAGTGTTTTGCTGCATGCAAGTATATTTTCACTGCAAACGCAGACTGTTTTAGCGGCGACGACGCTGGCTTTTGGCACGTCTACGCTGTATCATTATTTTTTATGCAATCGTTTTGTCTTTGACAGCGGCAGCCGTTATCATAAAGGAACAGAAGTATCTTTGGTATTTTTAGTAAGTGCTATGGGACTCGGCTGGAATTTGCTGCTGATGTGGATTTTTACTTCGCCTATGTTGTTGGGGCTGAATCCGATGATTTCCAAAATCATGGCTAGTGCGATTGTTACAGTGTGGAATTATTTATCTCGTAAAAAATGGATTTTTAAATGAGATAAGAAATGAGGTGCAGGGGTATGAAACGAAACGAAAGAGTATTGGAATTGCTGCGGCAGATGATTGCTGTTGACAGTGAAACCAATACGAAAAAAGAAATTGCTATGGAAAAGTATTTGCAAAAACTATTGTCTCAGATGCCGGGCGTGATAGGGGGAATGATTCATATACCCGATGATGTTTTTGACCGTTCAGTCGTATATGGACTCATTCCGGGTAGCAGTAAGGATACGGTCATTTTTATGAATCACCATGATGTCGTCGGCACGGAGCCTTACGGTAGTATGCAGAGTCATGCTTTTGCGCCGGATAAACTGCTGCAGGATTTGTTGAAATCGGAAAAAAGTGAAGATGTGCTGGCTGATTTGCAAAGTGGTGAATGGCTTGTTGGACGCGGTGCCTGTGACATGAAAGGCGGTGCAGCTGCACAGTTGGCCGTGTTTGAAGAGTATGCAGCTCACCCGGGGAAGGCTAGTCTTTTGTATATTTCTCTTCCTGATGAAGAATCCTATTCTGCTGGTATGCGTATGGCCGTATCTATCTTGCAGGATTTGAAAAAGTCCTATGGTTTGTCGTATCGGGTTTTGGTAGATAGTGAACCTAATGATAAAGAAAAAGGCACTCTTATTTCGTATACCGGTTCAGTAGGTAAACTGCTCCCGGTCGTTGTCGTACAGGGAAAATCTGTTCATATTGGCAATTACGGGCAAGGTATCAATCCGTTGGGAGTTATAGCCCATTTAATTGCAGACACAGAAGGTGATATGTCACTGATTGATACCTGTGGCAGTGAAATGACGCCGCCGCCGGCATGGATTTATTTGCGGGATCGCAAAATGCATTATGACGTGTCACTGCCGCAGCGGGCAGCGGCCTGTGCCAACTTTATGATGTACGATAAGACGCCAGACGATGTTATGTATCTATTGATGAAAGCGGCGCGTCATGCTGTAGATGAAACTTTGAAAAAAATGCAAAGCCAATTGATAATGCCGGTTATCAGCGGCGCTGAATTATTAAAACGAGCTATGGCTTATCCGGGTTTTGATGTATTTTATGAAAATGTCAAAAATACCAGTTTTATTGCCCTGCAAAAGGGAGAAAGTACATACGCTCAAGAAACAATTCATTTAATTGAAAACATCCTTCATTTCATCGGTATGACAGAACCTGTCGTGGTAATTGCATTTGCTCCACCATATTATCCCGCCGCAGACAGCCGTTTATTGAAGGACACGCGTTTTGACGGCTTGATGCAGGCTGTACAAACAGTAGCAGATGTCCAGTTCCGTCATTATTTTAACGGTATTTCTGATTGCAGCTATTGCTGTGTATCGCCGGATTTAAATGAAAAAATGCTGGAAAGCAACCTTTTATTGTGGGGAAAATCGTATCAGTTTGATTTTTCGGCAATGGCACATTTACAGATTCCGTTTTTGCTGTTGGGGCCATGGGGCAAAGATTTGCACGAACGGACAGAACGTGTGCATATTGCCAGTGTATCGGAAAATTTACCGGCTGTATTAGATAAAATTATTGCTTATATCGGCGATACAGCCATATAAAAATATGAATTTTTGTAAAAAAGCAGCGTTTTTTATGCTTTTTAGTTCTATTGTAACAATGCTGTAACAATATTGTGGTATTATTTGCATAGTAATGTAATGACATCATTGGTGTGGTATTACAAAAAAAGAGAAAGCTGGGATTATGATGAAAAGAAAATCATTCGTAAATTGCAATAACAAGTTGGACACCTTCCGCTAGGCAGTAATTTGGTAGATTTGATCAAGCTCCTCCTCGAATATTTCATCCGGGGTTCTATAGCCAAGAATTTTTCTGGGAAGACTGTTACACCAGATTTCCACA
>JBNMKW010000062.1:0-11389 GCA_050874545.1 Megasphaera sp.
CGAATCGACATACTGTTTTTGGCCGGCAGTCTTAGGCTTAATCAATCTCCCTCTGGCAGAAATACTGACCGTATCTTCATAGATAGACCGCAGCAGTTCTTCTTTACCTGCTTTAATCAGCGATGCCGAATAGCGCACATGTTGCGTCGTCAAATAGGTATTTTCCCGCTGCAAATACCGCATCGTATTGAGTACGGCCAAAACATGAGAAAGATCCGGCTCATCACCCAGTACGATGACTTCATTCCCGCGAGCAGCAATACGGCAGGCAGGAAATTCGCCTTGCAGTGTTTTCAGAAATTCATCTTTCATTCCCAACACAGCCTGCGCTTCTGACAGGTCCGAAAACGTAAGTCTCTTTTCCATAGGCACTATTATGTCTCCTTTTATTTTATAAATTTGCGTACGGCTTTGCCGTGTAAATATGTGCATTTTTTCCCTTGCCATGTATCCAGACGCAGCAGTTCGGCATCAATCATATCCCTGATTTTCCACCAGCCCATCCCCCAGTTAGCAAACTCGGTCGCTTCTTTGGGAGCCCGGCCGATAAGGCGTTGAAACACAATATCGCTGCGCGTATGTTCCAAAAATGCTACAACGCGACGGACATATTCTTCTACAGAAACCAGCTGTATACTGCCATCATGATACCAATCTGCCATCACTGTATGTTTGATAATATACAGCGCATGCAGCTTGACTTCATGTGTCGGCAGCGCAGAAATCACTTTAGCCGTTTCCACGACGTCTTCCATCGTATCCCAAGGTAAGTCCAAAATAACATGCGTACAGTTGCGGAACGGATAAGACTGCAGCATCATCATCGCATCAATATATTCTGCCAGTGTATGACCGCAGTTGATTTTTGTCAAGGTTTTATAATTGACGGTCTGCAGTCCCAATTCCACCAATATATCGACACCATATGTTTCTTTTATCTCTTTCATGATATCTAGATACGCCGGATGGATGCAATCAGGCCGCGTAGCTACGGCAATGCCGACGATATTGGGCTGACATGCTTCTATCAGATACGTCCGAAACCGTTCCGGTTCCATATATGTATTGGTAAAATTTTGAAAATAAGCAATAAATTTATTTGCCTTGTATTTAGGCTGAATATGGGCAATATTTTCCTCTATCTGCTGGCGAATCGTAATGCTTGCCGGCAGATTTTCATAGCCTGCGCCAATAGAGCCGCAAAACGCGCAGCCATTGATTCCCAGCGTTCCATCCCGATTGGGACATGTATCAGGAATACTGATAGGCAGTTTATATACTTTTTCCCCATATGTTTGTTTTAAATATACAGAATATACATTGTATCGTTCATTCATCATGTCTTCCCCTAGTTTTTTTCTGGAATAATCTGCCATGTCGTATCATGGCTTCGTTTTTCTGCCAATATATAGGCTGCCTGATTCGGTATCACGGTATACTGCTGCAGTTCCTGCATTGCTGGCTTGGAAACACGCCAAATACGATAGCGCATCTTAATATCACGCCAGCTCGTAAAAGTATACGCCGGCACATACTGCCGCAGCCAAGCTTCATCCCGAAATATAGCGTCGGTTTCACTGCGCGGTGCTTCTTCCCATCCCAGGAAATCCAGACGATAGCGGAAGCGGAAAAACGTCAGCATATCCAAAATCAGCAGTTCGCGGGCCGTTTGCTGCTGTTCGGCTGACAACATGAGTACGTCTTGAATACAGTGCCACAAAAACTGGCAGAGATGTTCATCCGACAGTGCTTTTTCATCATTTTTCAGCCGCAGCCATTCATCGGTCAGCCGTTCATAGAGCTTGAAATAATCCGCTTGATATATATCGGCCAAGAAAGCCAAGACATAGACAAACTTATCCGCGTTATACGTCCGTTCAAACACATCTTCAAACACTTTCATGTACCGTACTTTTTCATACGGAAGCCATGTCGTTTCCAATACTTCATACGGACCGCAAGGGTCATATCGATAGTCATTGGGATAATCGCGCCGAATGCCGGAGCCTTTTAAAAGTTTTAAAAAGCCAATCTGCAGCTTGTGCGGATGCAGGGCATATATATCATTAAAAGACTGGCGAAGATGCGCATAATCTTCATACGGCAAGCCGACAATCAAATCCAAATGTAAATGAATTGTTCCATATGAAAGGAGCTTTTTCATAATATAGGTAATACGGGGCCAGTCATTATGACGATGAATTGCCTGCAATGTCGGCTCATAAGTCGATTGAATCCCCATTTCCAGCTGAATTCGTCCCTTAGGAGCTTTTGCCAACAGCGATATATCTTCATCCCGCATGACGCCTGGTTCAATTTCCAAATGGAAATTAATCGGCTGTTTGACACGTATCATGTATTCAATCAGCGGACGGTGATGCTTAGGATTACAGTTAAATGTACGGTCAACAAATTTAATCTGATGAACGCCGGCATCTACAAACTGTTGCAGCTCCTGAAGCACCAACGGCACAGAGCGGAAACGCACCGTATCATTCATGCCGGACAAACAGTATTGGCAATGAAATGGACAGCCGCGCGAGCTTTCATAATACATAATTTTATGATTTAAATCATCCATATTTTCATTTTCATAGGGAAACGGCAGGGTATCCAAGTTTGAAATTTCTTGAAACGTTTCGTCGCCATCAATGTTGTCGCCGCGCCGTCCCATAACGCCGGGAATCCCGATACCAGACTTTCCGTTTGCCAGTGCCTGCAAAAAGGCCGGAACCATTTCTTCGCCTTCTCCCTGAAGGACGTAATCAATATCCGGATGGTCCTGCAGTACCTGCCGAGCGGTATAAGATACTTCCGGACCGCCGACAAACACAATAACCTGCGGATATACTTTCTTAATCAGCGTAATGATATGACACGTCATTTCGATATTCCATATATAACAGGAAAACCCGATGGCCTGCGCCTGGAATTTAGAAATATGACGCAAAATATCGTATGCATTTTGATTAATCGTATACTCTGCCGTCATAACATCCACATGGTTGCGTCGGCATGCCGTGCGCAGACACCGCAGTGCCAGCGAGGAATGAATAAATTTAGCGTTTAAAATCGTCAATAACGTTTTCATGAAACTGCTTTTCTCTTTTCTCATAAAAATATAATACAATAATTATACTACAGGCAACTCATTTTCGCACTATCTTATTTTTTCCACCCGCTGAATGACTAGCTACTTTTTTCCGTTTATGCTAGTATAAATAATATATTACTTTATCAAAGGGAGGCATATGCTTATGCTGACAATCGCTCTTGCCCAATTAGAAATACATGCCGGCGACCCTCGCTACAATACGGCGGCTATGAAAAAGCAAATCGCTCAAGCCAAAAAAGCTGGCTGTGACCTGATTATCTTTCCGGAATTATCTATTCCGGGATATTTTATCGGTGATGTTTGGGATCAGCCTGATTTTATCAATGACTGTGTCCGGTTCGGCAATGAAATTCAGGCAGCTTCTGACGGCATTACTATTATCTACGGCAACGTAGCTAAAGAAGAAGGCCGTGTCAATTTGGACGGCCGCCTGCGCAAATACAATGCCATGTTTATTGCCCAAAACGGACAACTTATCGCGCCGCAGCATTCTCCATATCCATTTTATATCAAAACTCTGCTGCCTAACTACCGCGAATTCAGTGACATTCGGTATTTTACTTCACTCATGGAAGTGGCCCAGGAGCGCCACGCCTTTCCGGAAGAATTTCTCTCACCAGTTGCCCTGACTTTTTCCAACAACCGTACGCTGCACGTAGGGCCTTTAATTTGTGAAGACAGCTGGGATGACAACTATCCCTTCAAACCGATGACCTATCTCAGCCAGCATTATGATATTGACCTTTTCGTCAACATTTCCAACTCGCCGTTTACGCAAGGTAAAACCCAGCGCCGTCATCGCCTGTTTGGTCAAGCTATCGATACGATACATCGCCCAGCAGTCTATGTCAACTGCACCGGCATCCAAAACAACGGTAAAAACATCTATACCTTTGACGGCTCCAGCGGAGCTTATGACAGCAACGGCACACTGCACTATGAATGCCAGCCTTTTGCAGAAGAACTCGCTATCATCCAATACAATGAAACAACGCATACGTTTACTTCGCCAGTACATGTTTCTTCGCGTCACACAGCAACGGAAGAAATATATAACAGTCTACATTACGGACTGCAGTCCTTTATGAGTTCTTTAGGCTTGAAAAAAGTAGTCATCGGCGTGTCCGGCGGTATCGATTCGGCTGTCAATGCTGCCTTATATGCTACGGTACTGCCGCCGGAAAACATTTTGCTCGTCAACATGCCCAGCTGCTACAATTCGCAAACAACCAAAGGGCTTGCCAAAGAACTGGCAGATAATTTAGGGTGTCTATACACGGTCATCCCTGTGCAAGACAGTTTGGA
The DNA here is from genome assembly GCA_050874545.1 of Megasphaera sp. Taxonomy (GTDB): domain Bacteria; phylum Bacillota; class Negativicutes; order Veillonellales; family Megasphaeraceae; genus Megasphaera. Next base: position 4,421 of record JBNMKW010000062.1, read on the forward strand.
ACTAACACGCAGCCAGTTCAGCAACGCTATGCTGTATCAAAAAGACAACGCGATAGGTCATCTGCAGCTAACCAGTTTTATCGAAGAAAACATCCAAGCCCGTGACCGTTCCAGCCGTATTCTGGCAGCAGCCGCAGCCGCTTTCGGCGGTGTATTTACGTGCAACGCCAACAAAGCCGAATCTTCCGTAGGCTATGCAACGCTCTACGGCGACAGTGCCGGTTTCCTTGCCGCTACAGCAGACCTTTGGAAACATCAAGTATACGACCTGGCCCGTTACCTCAATGCTTCCGTATTCAAACGAGAAGTCGTTCCCCAAGGCAGCATCGATATTGTCCCCAGTGCTGAACTATCCGCCAATCAGGATATCGACAAGGGACAAGGGGACCCCATTATCTATCCGTATCATGATTATCTGTTTGCCTCTTTCATCGAACGCTGGCAGCGGGCTACGCCTGAATCCATCCTGCAGTGGTATGCCAACGGTACACTAGAAAAAGAAATCGGCTGTACCGTCACCGTAAAAGATATCTTCCCCACTGCCGAATCGTTTATTGCCGATTTAGAAAAATGGTGGCGTCTTATTGCCGGTTTCGCCGTCGCCAAACGAATTCAGAGTCCACCGCTTCTTTCCATAAGTCGCCGCTCCTTTGGCAATGACCTGCGCGAATCCCAGCTCACGCCATATTATACAACACACTACCTGGAATTAAAGAAAGAATTGCTGCAAAAAGGCTAATCGTTCGCCGGTACAAATTAAACAAGTAGCTAAAAATGGTTGCATGTATTCCTTATATACTATCCGTATATAGACAATATATTCATTGATATGATAAGATATTAGTATCTTATAGTAGATATTGCTAGGAAACTATGTGGTATAATACTATCAATAGCTCATCATTTTATGCGATTATCAAAGGGAGGTTTTACGATGATAAAAAAAATCAGCATACTGGTATCTCTATTGACGATGTTAACCTTTGTCGTAATGGCGATGTCTATAGATTCGTCCCACTCTCGACATCATGACACAACGACCGCCCATACCAGCACGACACAAGACGATACGCTGACAGCCATTGCTCGCAGCAAAGTCCCTGCATCAGCTGTTTTAACCAAACATAAAACCGACCATAAAGATGGCGAAACAGAAATTCGATTTTATGATGCTGCCACGGCAATGACCTATGAAGTAACCCTCTACACGAATACAAAAAAAATCCATGAAGTAGAAATCAAAAGCAAAGTGACCGCTGACAGCTCCGTCGTAGAAAAATCAGAAGCAGATATTAAACAGCTGATCTTAGCAGCCTATCCAGATGCGCAAAACATTATCATTCACTTAGACCGCGACGATCATGCATATCACTACGATGCACATTTTACCACAACCAATGCTGTCGTAGAGGCAAAAATCCATCCCGTTACCGGCGCATTTGCCAAACAGGAATTAACGTATTTATAATCAAAATTCAACACAGCCGCCTGTCCGTATATGGACAGGCGGCTGTTTGTGTATTAAATGAGAAAAATTTGCCTAATTTTAATTTTAACAAAAGAACCCTGCACATTGGGTATTTATAAGATATTTCTCACCGCAAAAATCATATCGCAGGCTTTTTATCCGCAGTCTGCCGAATTTTCCTTTTGCTGCCTTCCCACTTCCGGCCGAATATGATACAATAAAAACAGAGATAGCCCGATGGCGACACATCGGCTCTCCTCTATTCTTTAATCGTGAAGAAGGCCGTGTACCGCAAGGTATGCGGTTTTTTTCAGTTATACTACGTATTATTTACGTACTGAAATAATCAGCACTACTAATGTAGCAAAAGCTATCATCAATGACAATGCTTCATATACACTCATGCTGATCACCTCGCTTCCGCAAGGAAAACCGAATACATCGAACTACCTCATAGATAATAGTTTAACAAATTTATGTTCGCATTACAAGCTCTTAATTTTACGAAATAGTTTCTAAAAACAGAGGGATATACTACATATGACATATGCACTGCAGTATATCCCTTTGTTGTGTAACGAAAACTCCATCGTTAATCGATAGGTAATTTAAGTTCGATCTTCAGGTATCGGGTCAAGACAGGTATCTTTATGTTTCACCATCCATGCCGTCAGTGATACCATATCGGAGGACAGCTTTCGACCTGTATCGTCTTGGGGTACATACTTTTCCCGTACTTCCGGAATGGACTCACCAACTTTTTCAACACACCCTGAAGCTACTTCTCCTAATTCATCTTTGCTAATCCATTGTTTAGGTGTTGCTAAAATATCTGGTTGACTTTCTGTTAATGGTGGATACATAGAATAATATTCAAATCCTTTAGGAGCAATCAATTCTATCATCGTCGGTATAATATTAAGGTGTGTACCGATAGTCGTATGGTTAAACAACTCCTGTGAGATTTGCGGATGATGTATCAGCAAGGGAGTACAATATAATTCTCTAAATGTATAATCCCTCGGAACCAGTTGAGTTTGATTAAGTGGCGTATATAACGAAGAATGATCTCCTGTATAAATGAAAAGACTATCTGGATATGTCTGCTTCATCTCTTGTATAAATCGATATACCGCTAAATCAGCATATCTTGCAGTTCCTAAGCCAGCACACCGTTCTTTATTATAGCGAATATCATCACCAGCATCCTTCAACAAATGTTCCGCATCAAATTGCAATACACTATTGGGAATTTTATACGGACCATGATTAGACGTCGTATATACAAAATGAAAGGTGGGCACATCGATTTGCTTCATGAGCTGCGCCGCTTTTTTCAAAAAAACATGATCATATACGCCAACCCAAGTCTTCGGCGCATCTGGTTCGCAAAAATTAACAGCACTTTCTACTCGGTCAAATCCTTGCGCTTTACCAAAATGATTAAAATTTCCGTTAGATGCGTTACCGCCATACCAATATATTGTCTGATATCCTAATTTTTTCATCTGCCATGCTAAAGCAGTAGGAAGTGTTCCATGCCAAAATGCTTCATTTTCATTCAGCTCTAACTGCGCATCGTATATGCCCGTCATTAATGAAACAATGGATGGCCGCGACACATTTCCTGCCGGTAAAAAATTTTTCAAATAAGCCGTATGCTCATCTTGTGCCAATTCTCGGCTGCCATCTAATGCATGAACAACAGCATACATCGGATCCATAGCCCACTGCGGCACACTTTCTCCTACAATCATAAAAATATGCTTGGGCTTAGTAATAACAGCCCCTTTTGCCGTTCGTCGAAACGCATACAGCGGATTAGACAACGATTTCCAATCTGTTTTAGCATTTTTCGGCACAAGACGAGTTACCGCTCGCTCTAATTCTGCATCGCTTTTCTGCATTTCTTCGGCAATCGGTCTGCGACGAACCCACTTTAACGCAATTAAGTCATCAATACATGCTTTAGCTAAAAAAGCATCTTCTTTGACAACAGACGGTATAGTATCCCATTCGGGTTTGTTTCGATGATCAAACGTCCCGCCATACCGAACCCAATAAAAACCAAGAATGATTCCTACAAAAACAGCCGTATTAAACGCATACTGCATCATCGTAGAATCAAATACAGGATACGAAACCGAAGGCAATTGCTGTATAGCCCAACAAGCACCCGCCAGTATCGGAATAAAAGGAATATATCCCAACAAAACGGCTAATCCATGATCTTGATGAAAGAAAACATCAATTAAATTATGCTTTTCTGCATGTTTACCCATATGTACTAAATAGTTGTACGTATCATGAAAATGGCGATAAAAAATAATCTTCCCCATAAAAGCCGCATACAAAACAACACCATAGACAGTTCCTATGCCCACTCGCATCATATCACCATAGGCAGCAAATATATCCCAAAACATAGCCGGCAATGATACTATCACCAAGGGAAACAGAAATACATAGGCATTAAAATCCATGCCCCACCAAAAACCAAATCGAAAACATTCAAAAATAACGCGTCCTTTACCCTTCAATGAATCCGGATGATATGCCAAAATAAAAGTCAAACGAAACACTGCACTAATAGCCGGAAACAAAAGAAAAAGTTTTATATCTTGCTGCATGGACATAAAAAACTGTTCAAACACCATCGTCACTCCTTACTTTAAGTACATAAATACAAGTTATTATACTATCTGTATTGCATTTTTTACAAATTCCTCTTATCATATATTATCATACTATTTCTATAAAAAACCATTGACATTTTTGTGAACATATGTCAGATTTTTATATAATCATGCTACGCTGCGTCACGTGTATCAGGCACCCCCCCCCCATACCAAAAGTTTCTTACTATACGTTCACGAACACATTATCACAGATGCGTTCACCGATGAAATCAACACAGAAATTTTAAAAATCAAATGTGACAAAAAGATACAAGGTAAGTTTATGCATTTCGAACGATTGCTACACGATAAAAAAAGAAGAGAGCCGTCGTGAAGGTCGACAGGAAGAACGAGTTATACCAATCAAAACGCTCAGGAAAAGCATGAACTTTTTCTATCAAAAATGCCATGACAACGCTCAAAATCCCCCATCTCAATGTGATTATTACCAAAAACAAATTTACTCAGCTTAATTATAGTAATATGTATTTTCTTGTATACATGCAACAAAGCTGTGAACAAAAATTATTTTGTCACAGCTTTGCTATTTTCAGAAGCAAAAGCAATACCTAAGCAAAAAAACAATATTTGCATATTAAACTTATTTGTAATCCCTGAATCCACTAATCCATGAATAGAAATCGCGATAAATGACCATAACGCTGCTTGATAATATACATTTTGCGGGTATTTTGCAATCTTTTTTAGTAACAATAAAAGTAAACCAAGTGTAAATATGCTATATCCCACGCCACCAATCACACCTGTTGTAGAAAAGAAAAAAGCAATATTATTATGCGGCATAGGTAAATCTGGTTCTTTTGCCATAGGAGAAATATAATGAGCCGTATATTGTTCTTTCCAATTGGAAAATCCAACGCCATACAGCGGATGATCTTTCCACATAGCATAACTAGCCTGAATCAATAACACACGTTCATTATCATAGTTTCGTTGAAACGTCGACAGACCTAAAAAAGCAACTCCACTCACTGCTATTGCCAAAATCAATGTACATGCTATATTTTTGCGTCGTATTCCTATTTTATTTTTATAGCGCATAAGAAAAACAACCATTCCACCAATAAACGCGCCTGCTACACCACCTCGTGATTGGGTTACAAGTAATGCAAATACGGTTATACCTATAATACCTAAAAGTATGTATTTTATAAGTTGATGATATCGTTTTATGGTATCTTTTCCATATATCCAGTAGAAAGCCATTAACATTGGCAAGGAAGTTTCTAAAATACCTGCTAATCCATTACCGCTAGCAAATGTTCCTGTAATTCGAGTACCTAACGGCAATGTTATAAATTGATATACAGAATATACACTAATTACTAATAATGATAAGTTTGTACCATATCCCCAAGATTTTATAGAGAATGATTGTTTTTCAGCTAAATATACAACCCAAAAAGGCAGTGTCCAATAGATGTATTTTATAGTTTCTCTAATAGATTTTAAATCTCCTGATATAACTGCAGATAAAAGTAAACTGCAAAAAAACATTATGTATATTGTTAAAAACTTTTTATCTGGGCATTGTATCTTTTTTAAATTATTTACATATAAGTAAATAATAACAATGCATAATAAACTAAGTGATATACTTACACCTGCATTCGATAATGTTGACGTTAAAAACAAAGCATAAAAAAATAAAAAAATATCTTTAGCCAATATCATTGTTCTTTTCCTTCCATTTTAATTAAAACAAAGTCAAGAACATATAATTTTTTCTAACATTTTATCAAAAGAATAGTTTTCATTGATATATGTTCCACCTTGAGTTGCAATTTTTTCTCGTTCCGTATTATTTTTTAAATAATACTCTATTTTCTTTAGCAAATCTTGTTTATCTTTATAGAATACAATATGTTTGCCATCTTCTAATTTGATATACTCTAAATTCTGTATATCACATAATTCAAAATTATGACCACCTAATATTTCAAAGGTACGACAATTAAAACCTGTATGTTTAGGAATATGTATATTTAAATTGATGCGTGTATGCCGATATATATTCGCCGCATCTTGCGCACAGATCCGTTTATTTACAACAAACTTATATAAATAGGGATGTTTGATTTTAAATTTTATGGATTCTATCGCATTTTGCAATGGATGGGCATTATGCCAAAAGTGTCCATAGCAAACCATTTTTTTATGATGCTGAACGCAATATTTCGCCACAGCATCTAATAATTCTAATCGTTTCGCACATCCTGCTACAAGACCTACAAAACTAATATCGTATATATATTCTTTTTTTTTGACTATAATTGCAGAATATACTTTGTCCTGCCGTGAGAGGAAGATAGGTAAACTCAATTCCATAGGTTTTACGCCCATATGCAATATCTTTGGGCTCAAATGAATAGACACCTTTATATAAAGGTATATTTGGATCTTTTATATTGCAGTAAGCAGCATCAACGAACCATACATAGCAATCGACGCTTTTTAATAGTTCTTCATTCATAAAAAATATTCCATTGCTTGATATATCATTGATCATCAAACATGCTGTAATATGGTTATCTTGTATACACTGCATCGCTTCTTTTCGCTGTATATCAAAATTTTTCTCACCATCTACTTCATAGCACGTTACATTCATGTTCAATTTACAAAATGCTTCTAAAAAACTATTCTTAAAATTTAAAATTGTTCGTTGATTGTAAAATGAAGTTGGACACTTGAATAAAAAAAGCCCATGGCAGGATCTTTTTTGGTAGAATATAAATCGCCAAACCTATATTTACTAAGGAGACCCATACCATGGACAATTCTTATTCTACCATATCTTCC
>JBNMKW010000063.1:0-10990 GCA_050874545.1 Megasphaera sp.
AACAAACGCTGAAGCGGCTATTCACGCACGCGGAAAGAGTGTGATATAATACTCCATATATACCATATATACAAAATGAGGGAGGATTCATGTCATGAGTTTACACATTGAAGCAAAACAAGGCGATATTGCAGACCGCATTTTACTGCCCGGTGATCCGCTTCGCGCTAAATATATTGCAGAAACATTTTTAGACAACCCTGTCTGCTATAACCATATTCGCGGTATTTTGGGGTATACCGGAACCTATAAGGGCAAACGTATTTCCGTGCAGGGAACCGGAATGGGGATTCCGTCTATTTCTATTTACGCGACAGAACTCATGCGTGATTACGGCGTCAAAAAACTGATTCGCGTCGGTACTTGCGGCGCTATGCGCAAAGATATTCAGTTGCGCGATGTCATTATTGCTCAGGGAGCGACGACAGACTCGTCCATCATCCGCAATATTTTTGGCGGTGCCATTAACTACGCCCCGCTGGCAGACTTTGCGCTGCTGCGTACAGCCTATGAAAAAGCATTGGTTCAGCAGATTCCGGTTCGCGTCGGCAATATCGTATCTGTAGACCGCTTTTATGATGATGAAATTGACAATGACAAACTGACCGCCTACGGCATTATGGCTGTAGAAATGGAAACAGCAGGACTCTATGTATTGGCTGCCAAATACGGCGCACAGGCTTTGGGTATATTTACGGTCAGCGATCATTTAGTAACTAAAGAAGCCTGCACGCCGGAAGAACGGCAGACATCCTTTGATGATATGATTCATGTTGCCTTGGAAACAGCATTAGAAGATTAGAGATGAAAGCAAATGAAGGGAACACCATTACGGATTATTGACAGCCATTTCCATTTATGCGATTATGAAGGCTTTGACCGCATTGCCATTGCAGCGGGCCATGTCAATACAGAAGAAAATTTACGGGAATCGTATAAAAAATTTCATTATGTGTACGGTATCGTCATGAGCAATAAGACGTTGGATCCGGCAGCTCATGTCTATCCGGACTATTTGAGTTACTGCATCGGTCTGGACAGTGCCTACAGCAATGAACACATTGAAGAATCGCTGCCGCTTATTGAAGAAAACTTGAAAAAGAAGCAGTGCTGCGGCATTAAACTGTATCCGGGATATAATCACTATTATGTATCGGATTCCCGCTACGATCCGGTTTATGAACTGGCACGGAAATATAAAAAGCCTGTCGCCATTCATACCGGCTTGACAGCAACTACCAATGCTTTGCTCAAATACAGTCATCCGCTGACGCTGGATGAAGCAGCTGTCAAATTCCCAGATGTGCAGTTTGTCATGTGCCATATTGGCAATCCGTTTTTGCAGGATGCCATTGCGGTCTTGGAAAAAAATCACAATGTAGCCGTTGATTTATCCGGACTGTTGGAAGGTCGCATTTATGATATGAAGGCTTTTTTAAACTCACAAAAAGGCTATATCAACATGCTGCGTGATTGGCTGTGCTATCTTAATCGCTATGACAGCGTCATGTTTGGCACCGATTGGCCGCTGGCAAACTTAGGAGAATATGTAACGTTTGTCAAAGCCTTTGTTCCGGAACACTACTGGCCGGACATTTTCTTTAACAATGCCAACCGTATTTATAAACTAGGACTGCATTAAGAACATTTGCAGCATACTGCATACACGCCGAATATGTGTCATTTCAGCAAATAGAAAAATGGGCTGTAATACAATGAGAAGTTTGAATCCATTGTATTACAGCCCATTTAGTATACTGTTTTATGTGTATCGTATGCAGCGTGACGATTTATTTTTGTTGCACTGCAACCTAACATGTATGGTAGTACAGTGATATACATGTGTTTTTCAGCTCCCCATCAAACAAAAAGGGGAGTTGCTTTGAGGCGCATAACTATAAAGAAGCGAATTTGCTTTTCACCTGAATATATAAATGGCATATAGCAAGCCAAGGTGCGTGAAAGAGCATTCGCGGCCCGCTGTAGCGCATGACTGCTTGTATTTGCCGGCGTCTTTCCGGCGCATAGCAATGGGTTTGGCAGGCACTGCAAAATGTCTTGTCTGCCATATGCGGACAGCGCTGGGTACGCTGACTGACATAGTCGGCAAGTTCTTGACAAGAAGGACAGAGACCTCCCTTTGTATGATGATTGCCGCGGCAGTATATGTGTATCATGAGAGAAACCGTGTCTAACTCATGTTGCCGCTTTTTTTCTACAGAAACAGCTGTCATTCAACAACCTCCTAATGACTATATATTGAAAACACTTTTCATATTATATCATGATTTAGATTGTTTGACGAGAAAAATAAATTACGTACCAGGCCGTTGTTTTTTCCATGCGGTTGGCTGCGGCGTGAGAAAGGCAAAGAGCGCACCGAAGACGGCACTAATCCAGAGAATTTGCAACGCCGTGGAGATACCCCATTGGTCTGCTGCCCAGCCGACTAAAGGAGAACATAAGCCGCCGATAGTCGTGCTCAGTCCCAAGGTAACGCCCGAAGCCAAACCGATATTTTTACTGAGAAAAGTTTGCCCTAAGATAACGATGGGGCTGTATGCGGCAAACAAAGAAAAAGCAACAGGCAGCAGCAATAACGTAGACAGCCAAATGTTGGTACTGTTGACAAAGAGAAACATAGCCGGAACCATCAGGCACATGGAACCGCGCATGACTTTAAGAAATCCGAAACGGTCTGATAATAGGCCGCCGACAAAGGTAATGACGACACCCATAGAAAAGAGAATAGATAACGCCAGACTGCCTTGAGAAGGCGAGGCATGCAGCACATGAATCCAATAAATAGGAATAAAGGCATTACAAATGGTAAAGCCGATAGAGCGCACAAAGATAACGACTGTGAGTTTACTGAAGGATTTCCAGTCATTTTCTTCTTCTGCATGGATATGCTGTTTGGTTTCTTCCGTATCCACTTGCTGGACTTGCCGTAATACCTTAGGAATATGATGATATAATAATAAGGCAATACATACATTGACAATACCAAAAATGATCAAGCCATAACTATGAAACACGTACGCACAAAAACCGGCAACCATCGGTCCAATGGCAAAACCGGCATTGCCGCCGACGGAAAAGCTTCCCATCGCTTGGCCTTTGAGAGTACCGGAAATTTTGTTGACCATACGGGCTGCTTCGGGATGATAGATAGACGAACCAAAGCCGCTGAACATGGAACAAAGGAAGATAAGCCAATAATTATCGGTAAATCCTAGAATCGTAATGCAAAGACCACAGAGCACGGGACCTAGCGGCACAAACCAGGGCTTGGAAATTTTATCAGAATAATAGCCAAAAATAGGCTGAGATACAGAAGATAAAAGCATATTGGCAAAAATCAGCGTGGCGGCATCTTGATAGTTCAAATGGCAGGATGAAATAAAATAAGGAAGCAAGGCCGGAATGGCACCTTGCGCCCAGTCGACAGAAAAGTGCCCTACTGTGAAGAGATAGACATAGGGATTTAATTTTTTCATATAAAGACCTCCTTGGAAACTAGTACATCTTATTATGGCATAGGCCATGCTGCTTTGCAAACGACAGGCAGGCTGTGTGTACATCTAGAAAATACGAATGAAATAATGAAAATACACATTGTAATTTTATGTAAATATGATGTATAATATAATAATATAAATCATACTACTATATCAGGCATATGAAGGGATTGATGAAATATGGCATCAAAAGAAATGTATGCATTGGGCTCACAGGCTTCGGTCATTCGTGATTTGTTTGCGTATGGACAAGAGCAGGCACGCATCGTAGGAGCGGAACATGTATTTGATTTTAGTATTGGCAATCCGACAGTACCGGCACCGCCCTGCGTCAAAGACGCGATTGAAGATATTTTGGAAACCAGAGAATCCGTAGTTGTTCATGGGTATACAGCAGCTGCCGGTGATACGGCGGTACGGCAGGGATTGGCTGAGTATATGAATAAAACGTATGATGCCAATGTCAAGGCCGATAATTTTTATATGACGTGCGGCGCAGCAGCGTCCTTGACGATTACGTTAAAGGCTTTGGTAGAAACGCCGCAGGATGAAGTCATTTTAGTGGCGCCATTTTTCCCGGAATATACCGTGTTTATTCATAACGCCGGAGCGCATGAAGTAATTTTGCCGCCGGATACGAAAGAATTCCAAATTTCGATGGAAGCGATGGAACAAGCCATTACAGCGCATACACGGGCTGTTATTATCAATTCTCCCAATAATCCGGCAGGAACCGTATACTCCGCTGATACGTACACAAAACTGGCTGCATTGCTGCATAGAAAATCAGAAGAAATCGGTCATCCTATTTATTTGATATCTGATGAACCGTATCGTGAAATTATATATGATGGCTTGCCTATTTTATATGTCCCCAAATTTTATGCCAACACGGTTATTTGCTATTCCTATAGTAAATCGTTATCACTCCCTGGGGAACGTGTCGGGTATATCTTAGTGCCGGACTGCGCAGCCAACGCGCGTGATATATACACGGCTGTCTGCGGTGCTGGACGGGCGATGGGATTTGTCTGTGCGCCCCATTTATTCCAAGATGTCGTTCTTAAGTGCTTGGGACAGCTTTCTGATGTCAACATCTATGACGCCAATCGGAAACTGTTATACAATGGCTTAAAAGACATGGGCTATGAATGTGTATATCCGAGCGGCGCATTTTACCTGTTTGTCAAATCGCCGGAACCAGATGCCAACGCATTTTCAGAAAAAGCAAAGAAACTGAATCTGCTCATTGTTCCGGCTGACAGCTTTGGCTGCCCCGGCTATGTCCGTATTTCCTACTGTGTAGACCCGGATATGATTCGCCGTTCCTTTGCCGCATTCCAAACATTGATAGACCAATATAAGTAAACAAGAGGAAGATAACCAAACTGGCGCCGCAAATGATTTTGCAGGCGTCAGTTTTTATGTTGCCAGTATGAGATGTTGCACATATTTTTTAGGAAATTTCATAAAATATTCTTGACACTTCCTATAGATGTGGTATACTAAGCAAGTCGTTAAGAGATGGGCCTATAGCTCAGCTGGTTAGAGCGCACGCCTGATAAGCGTGAGGTCGGTGGTTCGAGTCCACCTAGGCCCACCAATCTTTTTTCTTGACAAATGCTTAAGATATGATATACTAAGCAAGTCATCAGACATGGGCCTATAGCTCAGCTGGTTAGAGCGCACGCCTGATAAGCGTGAGGTCGGTGGTTCGAGTCCACCTAGGCCCACCATAAAACCATCGTTGGAAGAAATTCCCAAACGATGGTTTTTTTTTGCTCCCAATATGCTATAATATCGTAATCACCAAGGCAATATCAATTTGAAAGGATGACATGGGATGACGGAAAGCGAACTTCAGCTGCAGCAACTGGCCCAATCGATTGGCAAAGCACGCAGACAAGCCGGCTGTGCGGCATTAGCGGACACGACAGCCGAGCTGGCGGATATTCCGAATGTAGGAGGGGAAGCACGCCACAACGATTGTCTTGTCAGTATGCTTGCCAGCGGCAGTAAAGGCAATGCTGCCTATATACGGTGCGGCAATACGCATATTCTCATTGATGCTGGTATTAGCTGCCGACGCATTGAAAAGGGACTGCAGCAGTATGGCACTTCTTTAAACGAGTTAGATGCCGTTTTTATTACGCACGAACATGCAGACCATGTAAACGGGATTACCACGCTGTTGAAACGCACACGGATGCCTGTCTATACGACACAGGAAACGTGGCAGGCCATGGGACGGAAAGTGGAAGAATTTCCGGACCGTTTTGTTCGGCTGACACGGCGTGTCGGCCTAAAAGACATCCAAGTCGTGCCGTTTGCTATATCTCATGATGCGGCCCGTCCTGTAGGATATATGGTATACCATGGTGACAGCAAGATTACCTTGGCAACGGATTTGGGATATATCAGCCAAGATGTCGAACAGGCCGCGGCTTATGCGGATATTTTGATTTTAGAAGCGAATCATGACGAGGAAATGGTCAAAAACGGCCCCTATCCCTATGCACTGCAGCATCGCATTCTCAGTCGCTGGGGCCATTTATCCAATCGGACGGCAGCCGCCTTTTTGGCGCAGCTTCCGACCAAACACATGATGCGTGTCCTGCTGGCGCACCGCAGTGAAAAAAACAATACGCCGGCTCTGTCGCTGCATACGGTTCGGTCGATTTTAGGGCAGCATGGCAAAGTCGTCGGCCAGGATATATTGCTGAGGCTGGCATGCCAGCATGGACAAGTACGCTATCAAGAAGGAGGAGATTGTAGATGAAACGCAGCCACATCATAACAGCTGCTGTAGCAGTTGTTCTTATTGTCGTCGGTGCTGTAGGCGGATTTAAAATCCATGATACCTTTTTCCGTGGTTCCGGATCGTATCAGGGAACGATCAATCAGCTGAAAGAACCGACAAAATCAGAATCCATATCCAATGCGAGAAATACAGCCGTCGTACAGGCAGCTAAAAAAGTAAGCCCGGCAGTCGTCGGGATTACGACAAAAGTGTATAATAGAGATTTTTTCAATCGCAAAGTATTAGTCGGTGAAGGGGTTGGCTCCGGGATTATTTTTGATAAGGCCGGCTATATCGCCACCAATAACCACGTTGTAGGCAACAGCAAAACAGTCATTGTTTCCTTGGCAGACGGACAGAGTACGGAAGGCACTGTCGTCGGACGGGATGAAAAGACCGACTTAGCTGTTGTCAAAATCAACATGGATAATCTTCCTGTCGCAGAATTTGGTGACAGTGATTCCCTGCAGGTCGGTGAACCGGCCATTGCTATCGGCAATCCCTTGGGACTTGAATTTCAAGGAACTGTAACGGCAGGCGTCATCAGTTCCATGAACCGCACGATTGGTGCTGAAGGACAGAGCATGAAACTGATTCAAACCGATGCGGCCATCAATCCGGGCAACTCCGGCGGCGCGCTGGTCAATGCAGACGGCCAAGTTATCGGTATCAACAGTGCTAAAATCTCCAAAGAAGGTGTCGAAGGCCTTGGCTTTGCTATTCCGATTAATGCGGCCCGTCCGATTTTGGAATCCCTCATCAAAAACGGCAAAGTTGCCCGTCCGTATTTAGGACTGTATGGCTTGGATCAGCAAATGGCAGCCCGTTTTGGCATGAAACTCAATGTCGAAGGCATCTATGTTTATAAAGTTGTTGCCGGCGGTCCACTCGATAGAGCCGGCATTCAGCATGGGGATGTGATTTTGAAAATTGGTGATGATGCTGTAAAAGATTTCTCAGCCATGCAGAACGCCATGGACAATCACCAAGTAGGCGATACCGTGACCGTTGTATATAGTCGCGGCGGTTCTAAACAAACAGCAGACGTCGTCTTGCAGGAAAGCCCGCAGACAGATTCGGATGATGACCAATGAAATACCATATTATCACCATTGGCAAAATCAAAGAAAAATACTTGACAGCAGGCATTGAGGAATTTCTCAAACGCCTGCGCCCCTATGGGCAAGTCGAAATCACGGTGCTTCCCGAAGAAAAAATGCCGGAACATCCATCGGCGGCGCAAAAACGCCAAGTACTGGATAAAGAAGGAGAAAAACTCCTGCGGCACGTACGCGAAGGCTCCCATCTGTTTGTTTTGGATGTGCAGGGTAAATTCATTTCGTCCGAAGAAATGGCAGCTGCATTTGCTGATTTGGCACTATATGGCTGCAGCGAAATGTCCTTTATTATCGGCGGCCCCTTTGGCTTGTCAGATGCTGTATGCAAACGGGCAGACAGCCGGATTTCCTTTGGCCGGATTACGCTGACCCATCAAATGATTCGTATGATATTGCTGGAACAAATTTACCGGGCCATTAAAATCCAGCGTCATGAACCCTATCATTGGTAAGACGAGAAAAATTTTCTTTCCAGTGGCAGGAATTTGCCAGTACTATGTATAATATTATATATAAGAAATGCAATTATACAGTATAGGCAAATGTAGCAAATCCCCAGTCCCATACTGAGGGAGTTGTTATACCGTATCCTGCATGAAGGGGTTGATAGTATGGAAGTACGTACAGCATCGGATATTATGGAAAAAGTATTTATTACAGCAAGTCCGGATACGTCCGTGTTTGATTTGGTGCACATGTTTGTCAAACATAAAATCACGGCTATCCCTATTGTCGATGGAGAAGAAAAATTGGTAGGCATCGTAACAGACGCTGATTTGCTGTATAAAAAAATTAAGCCGCATGTTCCTCATTACGTTAACTTGCTCGGTGCCAATATTTATTACAACGGCATCAGTGAATACGACAAAGGCTTCAAAAAACTGATGGCCTGCACGGCAAAAGCGATGATGACCAAAGACGTGATTATTGCCGCGCCGGATGCCGATGTCGAACAAATTGCCGGCGTTATGGTAGCCGAACACCTAAAAGTCATTCCTATCGTTGATGGACGCCGTGTCGTAGGCATTATTACCCGAAGCGATATTATTGGCGAATTGTATCGTGAATACGGCACAGACGATGAAAAAAGTAAATAACGAACGGCTAGGGAATTCATCTAAGGACTGTCATAAAATGAGCTGATTATTTCATTTTATGGCAGTCTTTTTACGATGAAGAGGAGCATAATCTGCAGGTTATCGTTGATTCTCTCTTTTTCTAGGGGCTTATTCATGGTATAATAACAGAATCATCAACAACATACAGCCTTTGCTGTATGATACTTTATACAAATTGAGGAGGAAGAAATGGATAACAAAGAACTCGTCATTGTTGTCGATTTTGGTGGTCAGTATAACCAGCTTATTGCACGGCGTGTCCGTGAAAACCATGTATACTGCGAAGTATACCCGTATCACAAAGCCGTAAGCAAAATCAAAGAATTACAGCCGCAGGGCATCATCTTTACAGGCGGTCCGGCTAGTGTCTATGAAGACAACGCCCCTACGATTGAAGAAGAAGTGTTCCATCTGGGCATTCCTGTACTGGGGCTTTGCTATGGCATGCAGTTCATGGCACAAACCTTGGGCGGCGAAGTTAAGCATGCCGACATGCGTGAATTCGGCAAGACAGAAATTGATGTCAATACGACATCGCCTCTCTTTAAGGGACTGCAGGAAAAAGAAATCGTATGGATGAGCCATCAGGACTACGTTGCCAAAATTCCGGCAGGGTTTGAAATTGTAGCGCATACGGATAATTGCCCTGTTGCAGCGATGCAGAATCCGGCAAAAAAACTCTACGCTATGCAGTACCATCCGGAAGTACTTCATTCCGAACACGGCAAAGAAATGATTCATAACTTCCTCTTTGAAGTCTGCGGCTGTACCGGTTCTTGGACGATGGCAAATTATGCCAAAACAGCCGTCGAACAGATTAAACAGACTGTCGGCGACGGCAAAGTCGTATTGGCACTTTCCGGCGGCGTAGACAGCTCCGTAGCAGCGGCGCTCATTTCCAAAGCCGTTGGCAGCCAGCTGACCTGTATTTTTGTCGACCATGGCCTGATGCGTAAAAACGAAGGCGATGAAGTCGAAGCAGCTTTCAAAAACTCCGGCATGAACTTCATCCGCGTCGATGCGTCTGAACGCTTCCTCAGCAAATTGGCAGGCGTCAGCGAACCGGAACGAAAACGTAAAATTATCGGCGAAGAATTTATCCGCGTGTTTGAAGACGAAGGCCGTAAAATCGGTGCTGTAGATTTCTTGGCACAAGGCACGATTTATCCGGACGTTATCGAATCCGGTGCCGGTGATGCTGCTGTTATCAAAAGTCATCACAACGTAGGCGGTCTTCCCGCTGTTGTCGATTTCAAAGGACTTATCGAACCGCTTCGCAACCTCTTTAAAGATGAAGTACGCGAACTCGGTGCAGAACTCGGTCTTCCGGATTACCTCGTATGGCGTCAGCCTTTCCCAGGGCCAGGTCTTGCAATCCGTGTCATGGGAGAAATTACCAAAGAAAAATTGGAAATTCTCCGCGATGCCGATGCTATCTTCCGTGAAGAAATTGCCAATGCCGGCTTAGATCGTTCCATCAACCAGTATTTTGCCGTTCTTACGAGCAACCGTACTGTCGGCGTCATGGGTGACTTCCGTACCTATGATTATACCTTGGCTCTGCGCGGCGTCACGACAACAGACTTCATGACAGCTGACTGGGCAAGAATCCCGTACGATGTACTCGACAAAGTTTCCAGCCGTATCGTCAACGAAGTAGACCATATCAACCGTATCGTCTACGACGTAACGAGTAAACCGCCTGCAACGATTGAATGGGAATAATCCATACTATCACGAAACAATAACATATATGCAAGCTAGAAAAAAGTCCTTAGCGATGGGTTCAACCTCATGGCTAAGGGCTTTTTGGCGTTTTTGGTTTAGGTTTTATAGTATGTCTTTATAGCGTTTTGTTGAAAAAATTTTATTAGAAAACAAGTTCTTACAAAGAAACACATCGGATTTTGTTAAGAATAGTTAGAAAACGGCAGCACGTTAGTCTGTAAAAAGCGAGGAAAATAGCCATTCTTGACAGTAATAGCTATGTCGTGTAACGCGTTACCTTTTATAGATAAGAAGAGATAAGATAAGAAGAGATAAGAAGAGATAAAAAAAGAAAAGAAAAATATATACTTTTTATAACCAGTAAAAAATAAGAACGCTTGACGACGTGTTGGGGGGACTTGTTTTTTATTGCATGATGCCGATGAATACGGTATAATATGCATATAATTTTTCCCAAACAAGTGAATCTGCGCCGTTATAGCGTATATGCGGGATGCGACGGTTTTTGAAAGCGTTTCTTACACAATAGATAACAACGAATCCATCTGCGCCGCAACATGAGGTACACGATAAGCTGGCAAGCGGAGTGATACAGACAGGGAAAAGAAACATAATCCCCGTAAGGGGACGGAAACATTTTTTATTCATAACTTATTCCTCCCTTTGTTTGTGAAAAGAAACATAATCCCCGTAAGGGGACGGAAA
>JBNMKW010000064.1:0-10985 GCA_050874545.1 Megasphaera sp.
AATGGATATGGTCCATAGTGATTGCTCCTTTGTTGATGATTTGTAGCAAAACCATTCTAACATGAAGCTTCACTATGGATTTTTGTTTTTTGGTTAACTGTTCAAGTTCATTTTACAACGGACCACATAAAGATTTTCCCTATATATCGCTGTGTATCATAAAAAATTATTTTTTTATGCAAAAAGAGGCTTGTCGCTTGACAGCCCCTTTTTTCTCACGAATAACACTATATCAAAATACATGTACTGCCGCAGCTACAGCATAGGCAAGCAGTGCGCCTACCAACGGAGCTGCTACAGGAACCCAGGCATAGGCCCAGTCCGAACTGCCTTTTCCAGCAATCGGCAAAATAGCGTGCGCAATACGCGGGCCCAAATCTCGAGCCGGATTCATTGCGTATCCCGTAGGCCCGCCTAAACTCATACCCAGCGCCCAGATTAAAATACCGACAATATATGGGCCAAGACCTGCCGGAATGGCACCGACTTTATTGGAAAAAATCATCCAAATGACAAACATCAGGAAAAATGTCGCAATCACTTCGCACAAGAAGTTAAGCGGATAATTACGGATAGCCGGTGCTGTGCAGAAAATGCCCAGCTTAGCCGCTTTATCTTCCGTCTTTTCCCAATGAGGCAAATATGCCAGCCAGACCAGTGCAGCACCGCAGATCCCACCTAGAATCTGCATCACAGCCGTTACAGCAAACTGTTCCCATGTATAAATGCCAATCATCGTTTTTCCCAGCGTAACCGCCGGATTCAGGTCTCCCTGAGGTGCGCCAAGCGTCGTAGCCGTAAATACGCCTAAGGTAACTGCAAAGCCCCATCCGGCAGTAATACAAATCCAACCGCCGTTTTGTCCTTTAGAGCCAGTCAGCGTATTGCAGGCACAAACTCCGCAGCCAAAGACCATTAATACCATCGTACCAAAAAATTCACCTAACAAATTATCCATTATCATACACCTGCTTTCTGAATACGAGAAAATTTATACTTGTACGTGTACAGTAAACTTATTCTTCATCATCCAGCCAATGCATGGCATGTTTTACAGCTTTACGCCATCCTTTGTAATAGCTTGCTGCTTTTTCCGGATTCATTTCCGGCATAAACCGATTCTGCAATTTCCAACTATGGCGCAGTTCATCTTTTGATTGCCAAACACCAACAGCTAACCCTGCTAAGTATGCCGCACCTAACGCCGTCGTTTCGATAACCTGCGGCCGGTCTACGGGCACGCCAAGCATATCCGCCTGAAACTGCATGAGCATGTTATTGGCAACCGCACCGCCGTCTACTTTCAGCGAAGCCAGTTTGATGCCCGAATCGGCTTCCATTGCGCTTAGTACATCTTTCGTCTGATATGCCATAGAATCCAATGTTGCCCGCACAATATGAGATTTTTTCGTACCGCGCGTAATACCGATAATCAAGCCTCTGGCATCCATATCCCAGTACGGAGCTCCCAAACCAACAAATGCCGGTACCACATATACACCGTCTGAATCAGGTACCCGTTTGGCTACCCATTCCGAATCCGGCGCCGTATCAATCATGCGCAAACCGTCTCGCAGCCATTGAATAGCCGATCCGGCTACAAAGATAGAGCCTTCCAATGCATATTCAACGTTTCCATCCAGTCCCCAGGCAATCGTCGTTACCAAACCGTTTTTAGAAGCAATGGGTTCCGTCCCTGTATTCATCAGCATAAAACAGCCTGTACCATAGGTATTTTTAGCCATCCCCGGTTCATAGCATGTCTGGCCAAACAACGCAGCCTGCTGGTCACCAGCTGCACCGGCAATCTTGACAGGCACACCAAGAATAGACGGTTGTGTATAGCCGTACACATCACTAGATGGACGTACTTCCGGCAACATGCTCTTGGGTACTGTCAAATACTGCAAAAGCTGATCATCCCACTGCAGTGTCTTAATATTAAACATTAACGTACGCGACGCATTAGAATAATCTGTTACATGAACCTGATTACCTGTCAGTTTCCAAATCAGCCAGGAATCAATCGTCCCAAAAAGAAGCTCCCCTTTTTCTGCTTTTTCACGAGCCCCTTCAACATGATCCAGAATCCATTTTACTTTCGTACCGGAAAAATATGCATCAATAACCAAACCCGTTTTTTCTTTAAATTCGTCAATCAATCCCTGCTGTTTCAATTCTTCACAAATTGATGCCGTTTGGCGGGACTGCCAGACAATAGCATTATAAATCGGGCATCCTGTTGTTTTATCCCAAACTACCGTCGTTTCACGCTGGTTGGTGATACCGATAGCCGCAATATCAGATCCTGTCAAGCCGCTTTGTTCCAATGCACTTTGCATAACTTCCATCATAGTATGCAAAATTTCATTAGCATCATGTTCTACCCAGCCCGGCTTAGGAAAATACTGCGTAAATTCTTTTTGGCTGACACTGACAATACGAGATTCTTCATCAAAAATAATGGCACGATTACTTGTCGTACCGGCATCCAATGCCATAACATACTTCTTTTCCATTACTTCGTTCTCCTTTCCAATACACCTTACATTCTCTCTTCTCTTTTTACTTTCGCAATAAACATACAGCGTACGCGTTGCCTTCATTATATGAGCTTGTGAAAATAATTGCAATATGAATTTTACATTTTTGCATTTATGATATAACTTGTGAACTTTGTATCCATTTTGCGCAACAAGAACGAACCTCTAAAATTATGTCTAATTGCCTCTTGCCAATTCCATTATAGCAATGCGATAATATACGTATATAAAAGTAGTGTATACCATATAACAGGACAAGGTAGGTGTCTTCATTGCCTATAAATAAAAATAAAACAGCTATCAGCGCTGCAAAACTCTATTACCAATCCGGCTACAGCCAGTCCGAGATTGCCAAAGAACTCGGCCTGTCCCGGCCGTCTGTTTCCCGCCTGCTGCAATATGCCAAAGATATGGGTTTTGTCCGCATTGAAATTTTTGATCCTATCGAAGACCAAAGTCATTTAGCACAAAAAGTTACTGCTGTCTATCAGCTGAAAGACGTCTGCATCGCCAATGCCCCGATTGAAAATGAAGAAGACATAAAAAAATATATCGGCCGCCGCGGCGCATCGTATCTCAACGACATCGTCCAAGACGGCGACATTATCGGCGTCGGCTGGGGCACAACACTCCACTGCCTTTGCCACGCACTCGTATCTCATCCTTTGCGGGGCGCGCAAATCGTACAGCTCGAAGGAGGGATTACCCTCTCCAGCAGCGAAACCTATGCCAATGAGATTTTGGAACGATTTGCCAAAAATTATGAAACCATCGCCCAATACCTGCCGCTTCCCGTATTGTTTGATTCCAAAGAAGTAAAAGAAATGGTCTACCGAGACCGGCATATTCATCGAGTATTGGAGCTGGGTCGCAATGCCAACATCGCAGTCTTTAGTGTCGGCACGGTACGCGATAATGCGCTTTTTTTCCAGTTAGGCTATGCCGATCCTAAAGAAAAAGAATATTTGAAAGCTAATGCCGTCGGCGACATCTGCTCCCGTTTTTTTGATAAAAACGGCAATATTTCCAGCAAAGAACTCAACGACCGCACGGTCGGCATTGAACTGGAATGGCTGCGGCACAAAGAATACAGCATTCTTCTTTCCGGCGGCGAAGCTAAAATTGCCAGCATTCACGCAGCCCTCAAAGGCGGTTATGCCAATGTCCTCATTACCGATCAATTTACAGCCAGAAAACTACTCTCCTATGCTGCATTAGAACAGCCGCATACACCATAATTACAGTTTTCATCGTATAAAAAAACGAGCGAAGTCACAAACAGCATCTGCTGTCTTGGCTTTGCTCGTTTTTTTCTAGTAAACATGCCGTTTACAGAATCATGCGCAGGGCAAAGGGGAACTTTTCTTTAATTGTTACAGTTTCGACTAAAATTCCCAATTTCTCCTTTATTTCCTTTATTATTGCAATATAAGCATGCTATACTGAATACAGCACTATTGAAAACGCCTGTATGGGGGAGATTAATTATGATCAAGTTGAATAAAAAAGTAAAAATAGCTGTCGCCGCTATTATGATTGCCGCCGGAGCATTTGGCGGTTATGAATATTATCAGACACAGCAGGCAGCCAAGCAAGTCGCCGCCGTGGAAACAGCACCAGTAACACGCATGAATCTAAAATCCACTGTTTCGGCTACAGGGACTATCAAACCTGTCGATTCGGTCGAAGTATCGCCTAAAATCACGGCCCGCATCAGCCAAGTACTTGTCAAAGAAAATGACCGTGTCACAGCCGGACAAACCGTTGCTGTGCTGGACGGTAAAGACTACCAGGCAAAGCAGGACCAAGCACAGCTAAAAGTATCCAATACACAACTCGAATACCAGCGTGCACAGGAACTGTATAATCTAGGAGCCGGAACCAAACAGGCATTGGATACGGCCAAGTTTAATTACGACACGGCTGTCAGTGCCTTAACCGATGCACAGTCTAATGTGGCCGAAACGATTATTACGGCACCGATGGACGGCATCGTTGTTGGCGAACCGAAAAGCGTTGGCACTATGGCCGTGCAAGGCAACAGCAACCCAACGGTCATTATGTATATTGCCAATACGTCGCAAAAACAGATTATGGCCAAAATTGATGAAACAGATATTGGTCAAATCCAAATCGGCCAGGATGCTACGTTTACTGTTGATACGTATACAGGCCAGACATTTACAGCCCATGTATCCAAAATCTCGCAGACAGATACCAGCAATACATGGAACACGACCGGTTCATCCAGTTCCAATTCTTCCAGTTCTTCTTCTGCCAGCGTTATTTATTACTATGTCACGCTCGATGTTGACGACCCTGACGATGTTCTCAAACTAGGCATGACCGCCCGCGTCGAAATCAACACATCAGAAAAAGAAAATGCGTTAGTTGTGCCGATTGCCGCTTTAAAAACCAATGACAAAGGCTCGTATGTCATGCGCGTCAATGACAACGGTCAAACAGAACAAGTCAACGTCACAACAGGGATTTACAGTGATGAATACGTAGAAATTCTTTCCGGTCTCGCCGAAGGCGATAAGGTATCCATTACATATAATGCCTCCAAATCTTCTTCCAAATCCAATGACAAGCGGCAAGGACCTCCGCCAATGTAAGGGGGAATGACTGATGGCAAATGTAATTGAATTAAAAGATATAAGAAAAATCTATCATATCGGCGGCAGTGATTTCGCCGCCCTTGCCGGCATTACGCTCAATATCCAAGAAGGCGAATTTGCCGCATTGATGGGGCCGTCCGGTTCCGGCAAGTCAACGCTGATGAATATTCTCGGCTGTTTAGACCGTCCTACATCCGGCTCATACAAACTGGGCGGCAAGGAAGTTGCCAACCTGACAGACGATGAGCTGGCACACACGAGAAACAAACGAATCGGCTTTGTATTCCAAAATTTTAATCTCTTATCCCGTATTTCTGCATTAGACAATGTCGCACTGCCGCTTGTCTATGCTGGTGTCGGCTACAAAGAACGAACACGGCGGGCCCAAGAAAAACTGGAAGCCGTCGGTCTGGGAACCTGGTCGCATCACAAACCCAACGAACTATCAGGCGGCCAGCGGCAGCGTGTTGCCATCGCCAGAGCCTTGGTCAATGACCCGCATATCATCATGGCCGATGAACCTACGGGGAATCTCGATACGAAATCCACAAAAGAAATCATGGGGATTTTTGAATCACTCCATGAAGAACACAAAACAGTCATCCTCGTCACGCACGAACCAGAAATTGCCGCTTGTGCCAGCCGCCAACTGCTTATCTGCGACGGTCAACTGACACGGGATGCCGGAAAGGGTGTGGTTATGGATGTTGTTTAGTGAAAGTGTACAAATTGCTGTTACGGCACTGCTTGGCAACAAGCTCCGCTCGATTCTTACCATGCTGGGCATTATTATTGGCGTCGGCGCCGTCATTGCCATGATTTCCATTGGTATGGGCGTAAAGCAAAACGTTACCAATTCTATCGCAAGTTTAGGCAGCAACATGCTCATCGTCACACCAGGCTCGACCAACAAAGGCGGCGTTCGTTCCGCTGCCGGATCCAGCCAAAAGCTCAAATACGAAGATGCCGAAGCCATCAAGAAAAAAATTAAAAACATTGATTATGTTTCACCGACAGTCAACGGCTCGTACCAAATCGTCAATGGCCATGAAAACTGGAATTCTTCTGTATACGGCGTTACGCCGGAATATTTGAAAATCCGCGACTTGACGATTGGTACCGGTTCTTTTATTACACAAAATGACCTCAATTCCCGCAATCGCGTTGCTGTCATCGGAACCACGGTTGCCACCAATTTGTTTGAATCAGAAAACCCGGTCGGCAAAAATATCCGCATCAACAATCAACCGTATAAAGTCATCGGCGTTATTGAAAGCAAAGGCCAGTCTTCTATGGGACAAGACCAAGATGATGTTGTCATCATTCCGCTGACAACAGCTCAAGAACGGCTCATGGGGATTACCTATATTCGTTCCATCAATATTCAAGTATCCAGTGCTGATAAAATCGAATCCGTACAAGGGCAAGTAGAAACACTGCTGCGGCAGCGGCATCATATTGTCGGTGATAAAGAAGACGATTTTTCCGTCCGCAACTTGACCAGCCTGATGGAAACGATGACGAGCACGACAACAATGCTGACTCTGTTTCTCGGCAGTATTGCCGCCATTTCCTTGTTAGTCGGCGGCATTGGTATTATGAATATCATGATGGTTTCTGTCACAGAACGAACTCGTGAAATTGGTATCCGCAAAGCCTTAGGAGCCACGTTCCAAAACATCATGATGCAGTTTTTGATTGAATCCGTCGTTATCGGCGTCATCGGCGGTCTGATGGGCGTCGCCGTCGGCGTCGGCATTGCCTTGGCGATTGCCAAGACAGGTTTGTTCCAAACCGTCATTACAGCAGCGCCAATTCTTATTTCTTTCAGTTTTTCTGTCGGCATCGGCCTTTTTTTCGGTATTTATCCGGCACGCAAAGCTGCCCGCTTAGATCCGATTGAAGCACTGCGATATGAATAAACGCATCGCTGCCATTTGTTTGACATCGTTTGATTTTCAATAGAATATACATGATAAAGGGACTGTTGCACAAAGCGAACAGCCCCTTTATTGTATATTTTACCTAATTAATTTGTCGTACTCATTGTCATAAAATGAGCGTATTTTCAGTCATCTTCTTCCCACGCACTGTCAGGCAAATCTTGTATCGCCGGCCAAGCGTTGTTAATCGCCTGTGCCATGATTTTCTTTCCTTCCGGGTCTTGATGCAGTCCATCAACAGCTAGTTCAGTTCGTAATTCCCCGTTATCATCTGCCATGCCTTCTGTAATATCTATGTGTACTTCACTATAAATATACGCATTAACTTCTGCAACGGCATCTTTCCAGCCCAAATCTGTATCCTGGTCAAACGCCGCCGCAATATGCTCTGGATGAAACGGCGGTATAGTAAGAAAAACCGGCTTCATGCCATGAGCCAGACATTTTTGTTTGATACGTTTCAAATCATCAATGACATTTGAAGCACTCACTCCGGCCCGCAGACTGTTGGACCCCATGAGAATCAGCACATAGTGCGGATGAAACGGCACGACATCTTGGATAAAACGTTCATCAGACATAGCACTGGTATCACCGCTTTGGGCCAAGTTGACCGTCGGAAAATCAAGATAGGATGCATAACTAAATTCCCAATCAGTCGGCGAATACGATATGCTGCCACCGCCATGACTGATGCTGTCGCCAAATACCGCCACGTCATATGCATCATTCGGATTCGTCGTATAGGTCTGGACATCTGAATACACGCCGATAGGATTCCCGCTGCTGTCCAACGCTCGGACACGCCAATAAAACGGCTCTGCGGACATACGCGGTTTTTGGTCATATTGCTGTGCATACGATGGCGTATACGCAGCAATCCGATGTATCGACGGCTCTGTGCCATTAGGGTTTTCCGGCTTAGCATCAAGAATTTCTACTTCGTAGTGATCGGCGCCGGGAACAGCAATCCAATCGTATACGGGATACAGCAATACCTGGCCATTCCCTCGATTATAGTGATTGACAATATATGGTTTTTCTACAAAAGGTGCCGTCGTATCTCTATGCACTTCTTCTACAACAGAAAAAGGGCCAATCGGTTTTCCCTGCAAATCCATTGGCTGAACACGCCAGTAAAACACATCATCCATAAACGTATCAGGCAGTGCTAGTTCATAGCCAGTTCCATAAGCACGCTGCAACGGCATAATCGGTTCATAATACGCTGCTTTTTCATCTGCCTCTTCCTGTTTTTTCAATATCTGCACATCATACATCACTGCGCCGTCTACACGGCTCCATCGCAAAAGAGGATGTCCGGCCGCAGGCGCATCTGCCGGATAATGGCTCAAGACAACCGGTTGGGATTTTATCTCTTCATCAGCTGTATTGCAAATGTAAATCTGCTGTGCTTGTTCCATAGGCAGGTCTACTACGTGATTTTGCTCAGCAATCTGCCTCGCTTTGACGAATAATCCAGAACACAAGGTGATTCCCAATAAGATTGTCAAGCAAACTACACTGCCATTACGCACGCCATGTATCCTCCTTTTTATGGTATTAATTGATATCGTTTTTCATATATATATTGTATCGTATCTATAGGTATCTTACAACCTGAATTCCAGTCAAAGTCAATATCTAAGCATCAATCTTCTTGCCATGCCGTATCCGGCAATGCCAAAATTTCTTTCCAAACATTATTAATAGCGGCACCTATCATTTTTTTGCCGGGCGGATCCAAATGAATGCCGTCAACAGCCAATTCCGGTTTTAATATACCATGGCGGTCTGCCATGCCCGGCGTAATATCAACATGAACTTGTGTACGTATGTACGCATTAACTTTGGCAATCAAAGACTGCCAATTTTCTGCTGTCGGTTCATCAAATGCCCGTTTGATATGCGCCGGGTTAAGCGGCGGAATCGTTAAAAAAACAGGCCGAATATGATGAGTCAGGCATTTTTCCTTAATCGTTTTCAAATCGGCAATAACATCTTCTGCCGGTACACCGGCACGTAAGCTGTTGGAACCAATCAAAATAAGCAAATACGACGGCTGAAACGGCAAGACATCCTTGTCAAATCGTTCTACAGCCATTTCACTCGTATCACCGCTTTGTGCCAAATTAACCGTTGGGAACATCAAATAGTTTTCATAACTAAAATCCCAATAAGTCGGCGAATAGGAAATACTGCCGCCGCCATGGCTGATGCTGTCGCCAAAAACAGCCACACAACCTTTGGACGCTTTCGGACTAGTCAAGAAAGGCAGAGCATCTGAATACACGCCAAGCGGTTTTCCCTGACTGTCCATCGCCCGCACACGCCAGTAAAACGGTGTATCCGACATACGGGCTGATTGGTCATACTGATGGATATTCGTCGGCGTATACGAATCAATGCGATATACAGACGGTGCGATATCATTTGGGTTTTCCGGCGGTGCATTGAGGATTTCCAATTCATACTTAGCCGCTCCCGGTACGGCAATCCAGTCGTATACCGGATATAATAAAACGCCGCAGGAAACCTGATTATAAAACGCCATCGGCGTCGGTTTTTCCGTAAACGGTTCAAAACGGTCAATATGTGACGCTTCAACGTTAGAAAATTCACTAATCGGATGCCGGTCTAAGTCAAAAGCTCTAACACGCCAATAAAATACCTGCCCCATATACGATGCTGGCAGAGCCAATTCATAGCCCGTCGTATACGCTGTTTGGGTCGGCATCATCAAGGTATATGTATTTCCTGTCGCTTTATCCGTAATATCTCCCTGGTTGTCCGGCTGCAGCACTTGTACTTCATATCCTACAGCGCCATCAATGCGTCCCCAATACAGTACCGGATGTCCCACAGCCGGATTGTTAGCGGTATAATGCCTCGTAACAACAGGTTTTTCTAATGAAGAAACAACCACTTTCGCTTTGGGCATTTCCTTGGATGGTTGGGTAATCGCCGGATGAACGCGAACAGCCGTTGTCAGCGGCAGTGTCGTTTCCTTTGCCATGGCAGTACTTCCTAATACCATACTAAAAAATACAGCCCATGAAATAAAAAATGTATGTTTCATATGTATTCCTTCCTTTTACATGTAATACGCTATGCGTATTTTATTATAAGTCATCCCTTTCCAACTGACAATGTATCCGTTCTTATACATATGATGTGTATGGATAGATGGATGGTTCCCTACGACCCTCATATGATTCGGTAAACTTACCGTTTACATCGGCGTATATACTTTTTCTTTCTGCACGGCCAGAAAATAGGAACGTATCCCTACGCCCTCTATTATTCATTCTTTTTCGTGCCGCCGAAAAAGAATGAATCAAGAAAAAGGCGGCCGCCCGAAACTCCCATTCCTTTGAGAATGTCCGTCATTGCCAAATGGGCGAAACTCGCTACGCTCAAACAAAACGCCCATTATTCATGTGTGTTAGCGATATTTTTGTATTTTTTATCATTGTGCATGATGAAGTGATATTCCCTATTGCCTTGGCGTAGATGAACCGACGTTTGCTGGCATTCTCTATTGACAAATGGGTTTTCCCAGCAACCAGGCGAAATCTATATTGCATGACTGCCAACACCACCCGTTACGAACTTGCCGACCGGTCGAAGACCGGATACGGAAAAAGAATACACATTTGAAGGTGCAGGGATACTTCCCCACATAAAAAAAGGGGCTGTGAAATAACACGCCCCTAGAAACAAAGGCGGTTCGCCGGCTCTTTCGAGTCAGCGAACCGCCTTTTGTGGTAAAATTTACATATCACATGAAAAATTCAACCATTACTTATTTTAAACCAAAACAGGCAATTTTGCCACTATATCTTTCAGATTATCTGGATATTTGCGATCCCGTGTTG
>JBNMKW010000065.1:0-10894 GCA_050874545.1 Megasphaera sp.
ACATCAAAGATGGCACTAATTTCCATTTCGATATGATGAGTTCCCCAGTCTCCTTTGCCATTGCCGCCTTCAAATAACCCGTTATGAGCCAGACTGCCTGCCCACATAATTTCAAAATTTGCTTTATAGTTGTTTTTGTCTTCTTTTACTATGAGTGCGTTTTTCATTACATTACGAATCAATGCTGCAGCCAAATGATCTGTCAAATCGTCTTCTGCATTCGGATTGAAGAATCGTTCTAATACGTGCATGATCATATCCGTATTGCCGCAAGCCATTTGATACGGCGGCAGTGTATACAACAGTTCCGGATTCATGATAGCAAATACAGGACGAATGATATCATTTTGATACCCCAACTTCAGCCAGCCATCTTCATTAGTAATAACGGATGCCCAGCTCGTTTCACTTCCGGCTGCAGCAATCGTCAAAATAGAACCCACTGGAATCGTGCGCTGCGGTGCCGCTTTACGCAAATAAATATCCCAAACATCCCCATCATAGCACAAACCCATACCAACGGCTTTGGCTTCGTCAATAACGCTGCCGCCGCCAACAGCCAGGATAAAATCAATATCTGCTTCTTTCGCCGCTGCTATTGCCTGATAGGTATGCGACAACAGTGGGTTGGGATGAACACCGCCAAACGCGATGTATTCCAGACCTACCTGGGTCAGCGATTGTTCTACACGAGCAAGTAATCCCGAACGAACAGCACTGCCGCCGCCATACAAAACAAATATTTTTTTAGCACCATACGATACCAAAATATCACCAATCCGCTTTTCTTCATCTTTTCCAAAAAACACTTTTGTCGGCGTGTAATATTCAAAGTTGTTCATTATGTATCGCTCCTTTACCATTGTCAGTAATATCTTAAACCCGGTTACATAGTACTAAAGAAATCACAAAGAATCAATTGTTTTTTACAGTATACTCCATATATTTGCGCTGTATTACACGTCGCTGTATCCATACATAGTATCTTCTTTAATAGGAAATAACCATACTGCTCTTCGTATTCAAAAATCTGCACATATGACCCCATTGTCATCGTGCAGATTTTTTTACTATATTCTGTTGTCCATGAGTCATACAGCATAAACCCATTAGCTTGCAGAAGCTGCCATTTGTCGATACCGGCTGACTTCTTCTGTTAAACAATATACAAAATGCCCCGGCGTGATTTCATGCATAGCGGGATGACTTCCTTCTAAATAACGATGCGCCGCCGGATCATAGTCTATCCGCTGCCGCTTCCGTTCTTGCATTAAATCGGTAAGCGGCGATGCAGAAAGCAGTGAAATCGTATACGGATGAAGAGGATGGCTGTAGAGTTCATTTGCTGAAGCCAGTTCCAAAATTTTCCCGTCTTTCATGACGCCGATACGGTCGCTGATATATTTGACCATAGCTAAATCGTGGGCAATAAACAAATAGGTCATGCCCTGTTCACGCTGCAGCTTGATAAGCAGATTGACAATCTGGGCTTGAATAGATACATCCAGTGCCGACAGGCATTCATCAGCAATAATAAATTCTGGATTAACACAGAGGGCACGGGCAATGCCGATGCGCTGGCACTGACCGCCGGAAAACTCAGTCGGATAGCGATTGATATACGCCCGATTGATGCCGACAATATCCATCAGTTCCATAACCCGTTTGTTTATTTCTTCTTTAGTTGTACAAATCCCATGCAGCTTTAAAGCATCGCCAATAATTTGTTTTACGGGAATGCGCGGATTCAAAGACGCAAACGGATCTTGGAAGATCATCTGCATCGACCGTCTGAAATCCATCATATCTGATTTCTTTTTGATTTGAGTAATATCCTTCCCTTTATAAAAAACACTGCCAGATGTAATATCTTCCAATTTGATAAGCATACGGCCTGTCGTCGATTTGCCGCTGCCCGATTCACCAACCAAGCCAAATGTTTCTCCTTTATAAATCGTAAAGGAGACATCATCTACAGCACGTACTTCACTTTTCTTATGGGCGTTAAAAATTTTATGTACATTTCGAACTATCAGAATCGCTTCTTGTTTAGAAGTTTCTGCTGTTGTAATGGCTGCCATATCTGTTCCTCCTCTAACCATGCTGCTTTTATATGTGCAATAAGTACGTATGCTTGAATATATGCTGCCGTTTTACAATTTCCGGCGGCGGTGTCACATGTGGTGCTTCCGGAGCCAGCAGCCACGTAGCCGCATAATGGGTCGGACTGTTGCTGACCCTAAAAAATGGCGGCTGTTGTTCAAAATCAATAGGCATCGCATAGGCATTGCGCGGCGCAAAGGCATCCCCTTTCGGGACGTGCAGCAAGTTAGGCGGCGCACCTGGAATACTGTACAGCGATTCATCTTTTGTATCCAGCGACGGCATCGAACAAATCAGTCCCCACGTATAGGGATGCTGCGGATTATAAAAAATTTCTTCCGCTGTGCCGATTTCCACAATCCGTCCGGCATACATAACAGCGACTTTATCCGCTACATGCGCTACAACGCCCAAATCATGGGTAATAAAAATAACAGACATATGCAGTTTTTTCTTTAGGTCATCTATCAAATCCAAAATCTGCGACTGAATCGTAACATCCAAAGCCGTCGTCGGTTCATCAGCAATTAAAATATCCGGCTTGCAAGCCAACGACAACGCTATCATCACACGCTGCCGCATGCCGCCGGAAAATTGATGCGGATAGTTTTTCCAGCTTTCCTGCGGATTGCGAATGCCTACCATCTGCATCAAAGCAATCGCCTGCTGAATAGCTTCTTCTTTTGATATTTTTTCATGAATCAAAATAGATTCTGCTATCTGCATGCCTACACTCATTGTCGGATTTAGCGAAGTCATTGGATCCTGAAAAATCATGGCAATTTTGCGTCCTCTGATTTTTTCCATCTCTTGTTCTGACTGCGTCAGCAGATTCTTCCCTTCATAGATAATTTCACCGGAATCAAAGCTGGCATTTCCCGGCAATACTCTGTTAATTGCTTTCATGGAAACAGATTTGCCACTGCCTGATTCTCCTACTAATGCCAGTGTTTCGCCCCGCTTCAGCGTAAATGTCACACCGCGCACTGCACTAACGTTTCCTTCTAAGGTATGAAAGGATACATGCAAATCTTTTACCTGTAAAATGGGTTCCCCTATCTTTTTTTCTCCCATCATGCCACCTTCTCTTCGTTATCATCACCTATGCATATCCTACGCTGGATATGCAGCACGCCATGACACAGTCTGCCATGGCATGTATTGCTATTCATACATAACGCAGCTGTTATTCAAAATGCCAAGTATATAAATCATCCAAAGAACCTTCCCAGAAGTCTTTAATGCCGCCTTTTAGATTTTTGCTTTGCGCCATGATTTGATCGGTTTCATATAAGGATACGACAAACTGATTATCACGCATGTATGTTTGAATAGCACTGTATGCTGCTTTTCGTTCGTCCGCATTCGTCATTAACGCTGCGTTCGCCATCATTTCCGTCAGTTTTGCATCGTTAGTATGGCCGAAATTGCTGCCGCCGCCCGGCACAAAGTACTGGCTATAATCCGGATCCGCATTTAATGCATAGCCAAGAAGCATCATTTCATAATCACCTTTTTTCGCATTAGCCAATACAGACGGGAAATCGAGTTTCTGCTGTTTTACATGTAAACCAATTGCCTGCAGATTCTGTTGAATAAGGTCCGCAGATTGTTCACGAAGTACGTTTCCAATAGGAACCTGAATCGTAATTTCTTTCGAGGTGTCAAAGCCGGAAGCTGCCAATTCTGCTTTTGCCTTTTCTACATCAAAGGGCAGCGGCGTTACGCTCTTATCGTATACAGGACTTACCAGTGTATATACCGTCGGAACGAGCTGTGCGGTTCCTTTGTAGAGGTCATCGCAAAGCTGTTGGCGATTGATAGCCATGGTAACTGCCCGACGGAATTTGACATTAAATGCCGGATTCTGGTTGTTGATTTCCAAATACTGTGTATTCAACGAAGGTGCCGTTTTGACATCTAATTTGCTGTCTTTTTTGAGAACATCCAAATCTTTAATCGGAATAACGCCAATACCGCCGGAAGCTGCCAGCTGTACATTACCCGATTTTAGTTCCGTTACCAAGTTAGTACCATTCATGACTTTCAAAAATACTTTTTTCAATTTCGGCGTGCCTTTGTAATAGTCATCGTTAGAAGCCAATTCGACATGATCATTCGTTTTATAATCGACAAATTTATAGGTACCGCTAGTAACGGTCGGTTTAGTAACTGCATCAGATGTACCAATATCCGCCGGATTGATAGTTGCAAAGACATGTTTGGGAATAATATATACTTCAAACCCCAGCATGCTTTTAATATAGTTTGGGTCTACTGGGCGTTTGGTACGCAGAACGACCGTGTGTTCATCTTTGGCTTCCAAGCCGGGAATGGTATCGCCGCTTTCCAATTTGCCAACATTGTTGACGCCGTCAAGCATGCAAATGTAAGAACCTTTGGTGGTTTCTACGTTCGGATTGGCAATCGTATTCAGCGTAAATACGACATCCTCTGCCGTAATCGGCTGCCCATCCGACCATTTTGCCTTTTCGTTTAGTTTAATCGTAAAATTCTGATTATCCTGCGTATCAAAACTATCTGCCAGCTGCGGTGTAAACTTGTTAGGTTCCGGCATGCCCAGCAAGGTATCATACATAAACCGCAACGTAAACTGTCCGGCAATATCTGGATTAAATAACGGATTAAATCCTGCCGGCGCGTTGGTCATGCCAATCGTCAAGTTGGTTTTGCCTTTACCGCCGCTGCTTCCCCCAGAACCGCCGCAGCCGCTCAGCATAGCAACCCCTAACGCCATAGAAACGGCTAATACAAGATTTCTTTTTCTGTGAATCCATTGTAACAGGCTCATACTAATTACCCCTCTCTTTGTAGTTCTATCATGTACACGCAGTGCCTGTTGGCATTGCGTCACTACCTTGAATTATTTTGCATCTCCATTGATAGCTTCATTAAGACCGTCGCCTAAGAAGTTAATCGTCAGTACAGCAATCAAAATAGCAATGCCCGGCGGAATCCAGCGCCATGGTTCCTCTGATAAAATCATAATAGATTGGGCACTTGTCAGCATATTGCCCCAGCTGGAAGCCGGTGGCTGTACGCCCATTCCCAGAAAACTAAGCGCCGCTTCTGTCAAAATGGCATTGGCAATGCCAAAAGTACAGTTGACTAAAATCGGTGACAGTACATTGGGCAATATATGCCGGAATACAATTGTCAGCGGCGAATAGCCTGTAACAATGGCTGCCGCTACGTAATCAATCGATTTGATACGCATAACTTCGCCACGGACTAGTCGGCAAATCGGCGGCCAACCCATCAAGCCCATAACCAGCATAACGGTCATCATATTGGGACCAATCAGACTGACGATAACCAAAATAATCATAAACTGCGGATACGACATAAATACTTCCGTAATGCGCATAATCAAACTGTCTATCCAGCCGCCAAAATATCCGGACAATAAGCCGAGCGTAACGCCAATCAGCGCATACATAACAACAGAACCGATACCGACAATCAAAGATACTTGAGAGCCGTAAATCAAACGGCTCAACACATCCCGTCCGACATCATCCGTTCCTAGAAGAAACAGGGAAGAAGGACTTTCATCAAAAGCACCGACGGTCTGTGCCGGATCATACGGTGAAATAACCGGAGCCAATACTGCCATCAAGATAATTACGATAAAAATGAACAAGCTGTATACTGCCGCTTTATTCTGGCAAAAACGCCGCCATGTTATTTTCCCCCAAGATTCCATAGCGTCATCTGCTGGCTGCTCTTTTTCTGCCGGTACAGTCAGTACAGGCATGCTGCCCGTGCCGGCGGCTTGATGCAAAAGCACAAATTTCTTTAGATCCATATGCCTTTCCCCCTCCTATTTTCCATATTTGATACGCGGATCAATGACCGCATACAAAATATCAATTATAAAGTTAGCAATCAGTACAGCTACAGCTGATAAAATAACGATTGCCATTAAAATCGGATAATCACGGGAGTTAATAGCGGCTACAGTAAGTGAGCCAATGCCGGGCCATTGGAAAATCTGTTCGGTAATGACAGCCCCGCCAATGATTTTAGGTAAATCTGTACCGATAACCGTTATAATAGGAATCAAAGAATTGCGCAACACATGATGCCATAAAATTTGCCGCCAGCTGAGCCCTTTGGCAAGGGCTGTTCGAATATAGTTCTGATGCATGACATCAATTACACTGGAACGAACGTAGCGAATCATGTTTGCTGAAAACTGCGACGCCATGACAATCACTGGCAGCACTAAATGCATGAACAGGTCTTCCGCATCACTATCTGAGCCTAATACACTCATTCCTCCAGTCGGGAATATATCCAACTGTACAGCAAATATATAAATAAGTGCCAAGCCTAAAAAAAACGGTGGAAAAGAAACATTCAAAAATGTCCAGCCAATAATGCAACGGTCGAGCAGCGTGTCTTTCCGCAGCGCCGCTATAATGCCCAACGGAATTGCCGTCATATACGCCACGAGCAAGCTCAGACTCATAAGCAGCAATGTCGGTGTCAAACGCTGTCCGATAATATCCAAGACAGGCTGGCGATTTCCAAATGAAAATCCCAAATTTCCTGTCAGAAAATTACCGACCCAATCTGCATATTGAATAACCAATGGCTTATCCAGCCCCAACGCAGCCCGAGTCATTTCAATTTGCGCCGGCGTCATATCAGGTGTAATATACATATCGGCAGGATCACCTGGCGTTAGATGTACCAAGATAAACGCTCCTACTGAAATAAGAAACAGTACTGGAATCGATATGGCTAACCGCTTTGCAATATATGTCCCCATAAACAATCTCCCCCTTAGCCTCTTCTGCCTTGCCATTTTCTCAGTCCAGCAAAACAGCTATAAAAAAATGCAATGGCTCATTTGATATATGCGCCATTGCATGGTATGATGATACAATGAAATTAATAAAAAGTCAAACGTTTTATTAATTTTTATTTTAAGTTTTTATCAGCTATTTATAAAATTAATAAGGAGTTTATGCATATGAACAAAAAATTACATATTGCAGTCCAAGCATATATTCATGAACATGCTCATGAAGTCGTCGACCTAATCTGCACTATTTCTTCCATTTCTTCCCCAACGGGCCACACCGAAAAAAAAGCAGCCTGGGTACTGCAATATTTAAAAAATCTGGGCATTCAGAATGCCTATATAGATGACGCAGGTAATGTCATCTATCCGCATGAATTAAGTAAAACGGAGAAATTTCCTTTATATAATGCCCATATTGATACAGTTTTTAATCAGCTCGATACCATTACACCCCGAATTGACGGCAATATATTGGCAGCACCGTCTTGCGGCGATAACAGTGCCAGCGTCGCCGGCCTGCTTTTTCTTATCAAAATGATACGCGATTTGCACATCAGCCTGCCGGCCGGCATTCTTTTTGCCTTTAATGTCGGCGAAGAAGGATTAGGCAACCTCAGCGGCATGCGTCATATTATGGCTCAATGGAAAGCACGCGTTTCAGAAGTTGTTGCGGTAGACTGCTCTTTTGATACAGCCGTTAACTTAGCCGTCGGTTCCCGCCGCTATGCTGTGACTATTGAAGCTGAAGGCGGCCACAGCTGGATGCATTTTGGCAACAGCAATGCCATCGCTATCGCTTCGTTCATTATTTCCCGCATCTATGCCCTGACAGTCCCTAAGCAGCCTCGAACTACGTACAATGTCGGGACGATTTCCGGCGGTACAACGGTCAATTCTATTGCCGCACAAGCTACATTTACCTTGGACTTACGCAGTGAATCCATGCACGAATTAGAAAATCTGGACACAGCTGTCAAAAAAATTCTGCAGGATGCTCAAACAGATACGATTCATAGTACACAGCAGCTTTTAGGCGAACGCCCCTGCAGTAATGGCATGTTAAAATCCGAGTTATACGACCGTTATCAAGCCGTCCGCAGTACTCAGGGATTGCCAACAGTATGGCAGTCCGGCAGTACCGACGCCAATATCCCGCTTCACCTCGGTATTCCAGCTATTTCTTTTGGCATATGCCGCAGCCACGGCGAACATACCATTCATGAAACGCTAGAACTCGATACGATTGCTCCCGGTCTACAGCAAATGGCTGATTTCATGTTTTTCTCCATTCCCTAACTATTGTCTATCTAAATAGCTATACCTATAATACCGGCAGATGTCTTTTGTGCAGCCATCTGCCGGTATATTGTATTCCCACTCGCAAGAATGATAAACCGTATATTTTATTTCTCACAAAAAGTCTTGACATTATATTTCTTGCTGCATCATCGCACAGAGTGCCGTCAATACAGCCCCTCCCAAACAACGTGCTTTATCGGAAATAGTAAAACAATTTCTGATTTCTTCTTTTCGCGGATCAATGTCAGCGATTTTAAAGCCGGGTACAACCGGATACGCACTGCGTATTTGGCCTCGCAACAGTCCCATCAGTGTCGCTGGCACAGGGATTCCCATAGCAGCGGCAGGTTTTTGATCGTCAGCAAGAGCTTCTTGGGTAATAACACCAATCGGTTGACCTTGTTCTACCATATCACCGATATTCGCTAAACCGTAAAAATAGCCTGCCGCTTGGCTGTGAATGACTCGTTCTTTGCCAAAACCGGCAATCACGCCGGGAATACCCGTATTAGGTGCCGCTTCTCCCTGATAGATAAGCCGTCCCAAATTATGGCCTCGTTTTGTTTCTATGACAACATCGACATCTACACCTGCCGTAAATCCCGGTCCCAAGGCAATGGTATGCGGTGCCATCGCGGTCGTCGTTCCCAAGTTTTTCTTGGCCAAAATAGCATCAACAACAGCCCATGGTTTTAATTCTGCAATCGACCGTCCCTCTGGGTCTACTACGACAGGCACTTCATGATCGCGCCAAGCTTTTTCTATAGCCTGTCCGTTTTTGCAGCACCGTGCCGTCACGTCTTCTACGACGGCACTGCCGTCATAGACTGCTTCCGATACCGCTACCTGCCGCCGAATAGCAGATGGATCTGGTACTTCCAAAACCAATAACAAAAAACCGGCACGCCACAGTGCCTGCACCACACCAGTAGCCAAATCGCCGCCGCCTCGGATAATGACTAATTTATCTTTCATAGGAACACAGCCTTTCTCTCCAATAGTTTCTTTTATAGTATACACAATCCTATCGTATTTGTCTTTGCCCACAAAAAAACAAACGCCTGACAGATACATCAGACGTTTGTTTTTTGTCTATTGAACCAGTGGTCATTAGACGGGGATAGGATATAGAGGGTAGGGATGAAATTTCACCTATTTCATCCCCGCACGCTTACGGTTCTGCATGAAGGGTATCATAATCTACTTTTTCCCCTCGTTTTTCCGGAATGACAACTTCTTGTTGATACGAAAAACATTCTTTAGCAATATCCTTATTCAGCCAAATCAGACAAATTAAATTCGGTATGGCCATCAATCCATTCATCGTGTCTGAAAAATTCCATACCATATCCAGCGTTTGGGTCGCACCGACATAGGTAATCAAGCTAAAAATGATGCGGTACGCCGTAATAACGCTGCGGTTGTGAATCAAATATTCCAGTGCCTTTTCGCCGTAATATTCCCAACCCAAAATCGTCGAAAAAGCAAATAATGTCAAGCCAATGGAAACAATAAACTTGCCATAGTCGCCAAATACGGTACTAAATGCTGCTATAGTCAACTGTGCACCTGTGACTAATTTTCCCGTTGCCGGATCTATCGTTCCCAATACCCCTGAGGACGCAATGACCAAACCGGTAAGCATACAAATAATCATCGTATCAAAAAATGTACCAGTCATATTGACGTAGCCTTGCCGCGACGGATGGTCTGTTTGTGCGGCAGCTGCGGCAATGGGTGCCGAGCCCAGCCCCGCTTCATTGGAAAAAACGCCTCGAGCAACACCCCAGCGCATAGCTGTAAGCATGGAAGCGACGATAGAGCCGCCTACACCGCCAGCTACCGATTCAAACGAAAAGGCCATGCGAAACATTTCCGCAATCCCGGCAGGCAGTGCCGCCGCGTTGACGACAATGACAATAACAGCTGCCACAAAATAGAAGCCAGCCATAAACGGTACAACAATACTGGATACTTTTCCGATGCCTTTAATACCGCGAACAAAAATAGCCAGCGAAGCAATTACAATGAGAATACCGACAATCCATGTCGGAATTTCGTAACTTGTAAATAAGGCAGAAGAAATAGAATTAGCCTGCGTCATATTCCCAATGCCAAAGGACGCGCAGACAGCAAAAAATGCAAACAACCAAGCTAATGTCCGGCCGACTATTTTATGTTTGATTCCGTTTTTCATGGCATACATGGGACCGCCGGCCATTTCTCCTATATCATTGACTTCACGATATTTGACAGCCAGCACCGATTCGCCGTATTTTGTGGACAGCCCAAAACAGGCACTAATCCACATCCAAACCAATGCACCCGGCCCGCCTAATACCAAAGCCGTCGCTACACCTACAATATTTCCGGTTCCTACGGTTGCTGCCAATGCTGTCATTAATGATTGGAATGGGGAAATATCGCCGGCATGCTTGCCCTTGCGAAAAATCATGCTAACGGCATACCACAAATTACGCCACGGCAAAAATTTAAGCCGCACAGTAAGAAAAATCCCTGTGCCAACGAGAAAGGCCAACATAATCGGCCCCCAGACAAAATTATTTAATGCTTTTAGCAAGCCCCCTACATCCATTGCATATCCCTCCATTCCAACGTAAACTACCCCTATCTTAATTCTTTTAGTAAGAACTATCG
>JBNMKW010000066.1:0-10812 GCA_050874545.1 Megasphaera sp.
CAGACTACCCATCGTTGAATTTTTAAGGTATAATGAATTCATCGCGTAACTCCTTTGAGATGATGTGTTTTAGCAGATTCATTATACTTCAAAGTGGGGTTACGCGATATTTATTTGTTCAAAAAGTTGTAAACTGCTGTATACATACATTTTATAAAAAACTATGTCATCGAAAGGAGTCTTTACTCATGAAACATATGATATCTCTGTTGGCCATGCTTTGTTTCTCCCTGCTGGCATCGATTTCGGCATTCGCCATGGATTCGGATACGCTGCTCAATAATCCATCGCGCTATCGCGTTCTCAGCACGCAGCCTGATGGTATCGTCTACGTCGATATGGATTCTCTCCACGGACTGCAAACGATGGATTTCCCCAGCAGCCTCGAAACGATTTCCTGTACGCTCTATGTTGAAAAATACGGCAGCACATTAGATGCCATGACTATTCAGCGCAACAAAACCATTCATCAAATCAACGAATACACTGCTGATTTTCATGCCGACAAGGTAAAAGGAGCGTATACGGTATCAACCAATCTGACTAACGTCTACACCGCCCAGGGTAAACCGTATGAAGTCAAAATCGACACCTTCCAATTTACCCGCATCAAAGACGCCTTTATTAATTTGTATC
This sequence comes from Megasphaera sp., assembly GCA_050874545.1. Lineage (GTDB taxonomy): Bacteria > Bacillota > Negativicutes > Veillonellales > Megasphaeraceae > Megasphaera. The sequence goes on from JBNMKW010000066.1 coordinate 637, forward strand.
GTCTGAGCAGCTTGCCCAGAGGCTAATCTCTCTATAGGGACTTGCAACAATTCATATAAAAAAGTTGCAGGTCTCTTTTTTTTTGTAGTATGATACATTTATATAAGGAAAGAAGGAATCAAGCATGGATACAGCCAAATACCTGAAAATGATACAAAATAATCCCTATGTTATCGAACGCATAGAAAATCCTACGGAAGAAATGAAGCTGTTGGCAGTGCAGACAAACGGCTTAGCACTGCAGTATATCCCGAATCCGTCCCAAGCGGTACAAGAAGCTGCCGTCACCAACACGCCGCGAGCCATTCAGTTTTTGGAAAATCCTCCGGAAACGCTGCTGCTGCAGGCCGTTCAGCATGGATGGAACAACCTTGCCTATATCAAACATCCTTCAGAACCCCTGATACAGGCAGCACTGCAGCAATCCGGCTGGGCCATTAAATACATAGACCATCCAGCAGAAGCACTGCAGCTCCAAGCTGTACAAAAAAATTACGATGCCATACAATACATTAAAAATCCCAGCCCGTCCGTACAAAAAGCCGCTGTCAGCGCGAATTATGAAGCATTGCGGTATATACAAAACCCAGACTTTGCGTCTATCTGCCTAGCTGTCAAGCAAACAGAAAAGGCTGTCCGGCTCGTGACAACAGTTACAAAAGAACAATTTATGCATTTTATTCAGCTCAATATCCTCGTTCTGAAATACATACCCAAAGACATCGCCGTACCCAAAGACGAATTAGAAGCCATCCTCAAAGAAGTCCTCTCGCAGGATGATGTAGATGAAACGTACGTCCGTAACTTTATCAACTGCCCGCTGGATACCCTATCGCCGCTGGAAAAAGTACTGCTTGTCGATGCGTATGGCAGCAAGAAAGCCAAGAGAATTACGGTAGATGAAAAATTAACGATTCAATAAGGAGCCTCATCATGAACTTTATCGATACATTACATAGTGCAGAACTCGTCTTGAAAGCAGGTGCTGTGCCGCTGCTTGTCGGAGAAACAGGTATTGGCAAAACGTCACTTGCCAAAGACATTGCGCAAAAAAATCACTGGAGCCTTATCGGTATCGACGGCAACCTCCTCAAAGAAGGAGAAATCGGCGGTCTGCCGACTATTGAAACCTACCACCGCACAGATGCGTCCGGCAACCCGGTAGAAGAAAAAACGACCATCTATGCCGTGCATCACAAGCTGCGCGCTATAGATGCTGAAATCGCCAAAGGGCACACGGTTCTTCTCTTTATTGACGAAATCAACCGCTGTGAACACGCCGTACAGCAGGAACTGATGAACCTCATCCTTAATCGGGAAATTAACGGCTATGTACTGCCCCAAAACGTGCATATTTTAGCAGCCATGAACCCTGCTGACTCATACGACTACGAAGCCGTCGAAATGGACGCTGCCCAAGAAAATCGTTTTGTCTGGCTGTACATGGAAGCTGATTATCTGCAATGGCTGGATTGGGCTAGCGAAGCCGGCATTGCACCCAAAGTCATGGAATTTATTTCCACCTTCCCAGACTATCTGGATAAGCATAACGACGATGACATCAACGCCACGCCGCGAAGCTATGAACGCATTTCTGATATTTACAAGCTTTACGAACAGCACCCCGTTTCCAAAACGGTCTTTTTCAACGTTATCCGCGGCAACGTCGGCAAATTGATTGCCGAAGAATTTGTCAATTTTGCAGCATCAGATACGCAGCCGCTTATCACCTATGCAGATGTCTTTACTGCCGCGCCTCTCGCAGACAGCTTAGCGCAGCGAGTCCATGCCGAAAGTCATACACGGCTGTATTTGGCAGCCAAAAATATCCTAAAGCAGCTCGATATGGCATTGCAAAAAGAAGAGCTGGCTGATGAACAAGACGCCATTACCCGCTTCATGGCCTTTCTCGCCTTGTATCCAGTCGATTTGCGTATCGGCATCATGAAGGATATGAAAGCCAATAATGCCCATGTCTACGCCAAAGCACTCGACAATGAACACTTTATCGATGCATACTTTCAGGCCTTCCGAAACATCAGGTGATACCTATGGACACAACTCTTACCGTACAGGCTAATTTACTGTACCAGCAGGCGTCCATTCTTGCCGACGAACTGCGCAAAAAACAAAACAACCAGCAAAAAGTTACCATTCCTGCTGATTTTCGGACGATCTTCTTCGCTTTTGTCGATACACTCAATCTCAGTCTTATGGAAGACAAGGATAATTTCTTTGGCTACTTTCTCTTTCAAATGGGCAAAGACATTCGCTTTGATTTAGCCGATGCGACAGGCGTCAATTTCAAAAAGACACGGTATATCCTCTATTTTAATCCGCTGATTTTTTTACCGCTTTCCAAAGAACAGATGGAAAGTTCTATCAAACATCAAATTCTCCACGTCGTGTCCATGCATTTGGTGCGCGCCAAAGAGCTAAAAAGCAGTTACAGCCGCCTTGCCATGAATCTGGCTATGGATGTCGTTGTCAATACGTATCTAGATCATCTGCCGCCTTTTTCCACGACGCTGGAATGGGTCAATATGAACTATTCCCTGCTCTTGGCACCGTTTGAATCCTTCGAGTATTATGTAGAAAAAATCCAAACGGCATTGGATTTACGCACGGACAAAACAGACAAGCCCGATGAAGGAAGCGCAAAAGATGAAACAATCAGCACTTCGTATCAATCCGGAAAGACGCATGACATTTGGGACGAGTCGGATACTGCCGATGTCCAGTCCCTGCAGAAGTTTACAGCCAAATACATTGATGCAGCTCATAAAGGAAAACTTTCCAACTACTTGGAAAGCATGCTGACCTCGCTGAAAGAAACCGACAACGATTTGCCTTGGCACTGGTATCTCAAAAAGCTAGTCGGCTCCGTAGCCAACCGTATGAAAAAAACGACCATGCGCCGCAACCGGCGCCAGCCTCTGCGACTCGACTTGCCCGGCGAACTGCGCTCGTATACAGCCAAACTGTACATTGCCCTGGATATCAGCGGCAGTATCAGTGATGACGAATTCAAACAAGCCATGCAAGAAGTACTGCACGTCGTCCGTCAGTATAAACACGAAATCACAATCATCGAATGTGACGATGAAATCCGCCGCACCTATGCCGTGCGCTCTCTGGAAGATGTCAAAAGCCGTCTTGATGTCCGCGGTGGCACAGCTTATTCTCCCGTCTTTGAATACGCCAACGGCAAACGCATTGATCTGCTCGTCTACTTTACAGATGGCAAAGGCGAAGAACGTCTTCATTGTAAACCCCAAGGATACAAAGTGCTCTGGGTTCTTTCCGGCAAGAGCGACGTATTATCCGTAAAACATCCCTACGGTCTCGTCAAAAAACTAAAAGCCGTCAAAGAATATGACCCCAATTTGGATTTTGATGATGTAGAAAAAGGTGGTTTTTCCATGAACAATCAAGAAGGCATCAGCATGCCATAATGTTATATTTAGGTTATATATATAATAAATCCGTTTTATCTTTTGCGAGGATAAAACGGATTTTTTTGTTCTTTTTCAAAAAAATAATTTTAATTTTTTTATGTATATGTAAGTTTTTCATGATTTTGTTAATATTTCTGTTTGAAAATGGTTGACTATAAATCCCGTTTAATGGTATGATTTCTTCATTAGAAGATATGGAAATACATGATTTATTTTCTTATCGTCTTATTACTTTTTTTTATTTTATGGAAGAAGGTTGGTTCCTTATGGTTTTAATGAACTTTGTTTCCGCCTTTGTTATCTGTGCCATCGCCTATGTCATCGGCGAATGGGTTTCCAACGTAACAAAAGCATGGATTCCCTCCGTTTTCGTTACGGCTTGTCTTATGCTGGTTGGCTACTGGACATTTTTCCCAAAAGAAATCGTCACTATGGCTGGTTTGATTCCTTTTGGCAGCACCATCGGTATCTTTTTAATCATTACACATATCGGTACCATCATCAGCATTAAACAGCTCGTTGAACAATGGCGTACTGTTGTCGTCTGTCTGGCAGGTCTTGCCGGCATGTGCGGTCTCGGCTATTTCGTCGGCCAGTACTTCATGCCCAGAGAATTAGTCATTGCAGGTCTGCCTCCTCTTACCGGCGGTATCGTTGCGGCTACGATTATGAAAGTCGCTGCTGCCAAAGCTGGACTGATGACAGCCTCTGTTTTCGCCATTACCATGTACTGCGTACAAGGGTTTGCCGGCTATCCTTTGACAGCTATCTGCCTGCAAATGGAAGGCAAACGCCTCCTCAAAAAATATCGTTCCGGTGAAGTACATCTGACACCAGAACAAATCAAAGAAATGCAGGGCATCGGCCTGACAGCCATTGCCGATGACAGCAATGTCAAAAAACTGCTTCCTAAAACGCCGGCAGCCTACAACACAGGCGTATTCATGCTTGGCAAATTAGCACTGGTCGCTTGGCTGGCTACCCTTCTTGGTCAAGTAACACCGGTAAACGGTGCTATCTGGGCACTCGTTTTAGGTGTTGTCGCTACGCATATCGGCTTCTTGGAAACGAATACACTGAGCCGTTCCAGTTCCTACTGGATTATCATGTTCGCCTTGATGATGTTCATTTTCGACGGTCTTAAAGACTGCACACCGGATATGCTCGTTACCATTATCGGCCCGATGATTACATTGATTATCGTAGGTGTCCTCGGTATGGCTATTACATCCTTCATCATCGCAAAGATTTTGCGCATGTCTTTCTACATGGCATTTGCCAACGGTCTGACAGCCCTCTACGGCTTCCCGTGCGACGCTATCATCACCGAAATGACCTGCAATTCTCTTTCCGATGACAAAATCGAACGCAGCTACCTCATGGCAAATATGTTCCCGTCCATGATTGTCGGCGGCTTCGTTACCGTAACGATTACATCCGTTCTCTTGGCAGGCTACTTCGCAACGTTATTCTAATAGTATTAGACACTATATAAGACAAATACCCCCGCGCATATGTATCATATCTGATGAAATATGCGCGGGGTATTTTTTATTCGCCCTATTTACAAGTATCCAAATTTAATTATCCCATTATTTTCTCATATATCTAGTTCCTCGACCGATTCCCATTTTTTGTATTACCTCTTTATGAACAAGTGCATTTAATAACCGTATTATTTTTGCTTTTGTAAAAGAAGTTTGTGTTTCAATTTCTTTGCGGCTCATAATACGATTGCTCGGAAAAACTCGCAGGAGAATCGTTTCATCCTGTGTAAGTTTAGGAGCTGCTTGCAATATAGGCAACGTAATTCGTACAGCATTCTCTGTAATAAAAAAATCCGGTTTCACTTGACTTTCTGCATATGCATTAATAATATGCTGTACGCCTGTCCCAAAACTTTCAATATACCCTAACCGGTAAAAGACATTTGCTATTTTCGGATTACGTAAAATTGAAATACGATGATACAGATACTCCTCCTTTGCCATTCCCTCAGGCAAACCTCCTGGTGAAGTAATTTCAATATAATCAGGGAAAAATCCGATATGAATAGGCGTGCGAACATCCCACACACGATGTACTAAACTATTTGCTAAGGCTTCACGCATTGCTTTTTCCGGTATACGTTCAACTACATGTCGTTCTGCTCCAACAATTTTTTCGTACTGATACTGCGTTCTAAAGAAGCATAATGCATCATGATACTGTGCCAAAATAGAAACATGTTCTATCTTCTTCCGTTCACATATTTCATCAATCGAATTGCCAAAACGGATCATATCAACACCGGAAAATGAATTTTCATCTGCTAATAATTCTGCCGCATGGTTGTATTGGCCTTGCACGGTAAAAAAACCCAGTGTCTTTAAGATATCCTGATTTAACTTTTCAATTCCAACGTGTTTTTCCATACATTGTTCCAATACATGAAACGTAAGTTGTTGCGTTTGAGCAGTCAAATCTTCAAAATCTTGATTCATGCCGGCTAAAATCAACCGGTTCAATTCTAATCTATCTACTTCAATACTGGCAGAATCACTCCGACGGTATGCCTTATTTTTATATAAATACGGCGTATTTTCTCCTTTATATACCCATAATGTAATGGTATCATCGTCATTAATCTCCAAACGATATTCCGGCAATGGTGAAATACTATCGGTAATGCGATTCTCAATGTTTAAGCACGTCTGTGATAAATCAGACATGCCAACTATCTCACCATTATCATCCACGCCAAAAAGAATACGACCATCGCCATAATTAGCAAATGCACTTACAGTCTTCAAAAACGTATTACTTACGGATTCTTTAAATTCTAAATCACGAGTTTCTCGTCGTATTACCGTTCACTCCTTTTCTTATTTCATCGTATCAAAAACAAAACGCAAATGCAACGAAAACATTTTCGTTGCATTTGCATTTTGTTCATAAACGTTACACTATATATTACAATTTTACTTGACTTCTTTTATGAAATCTCACGGTAAATAAAACAAATTATACAAATTTCAATCACTTAGAACGAACTTTTACAGAAAGCAAGAAATCAATACGACCAGCAGTATACCTCTGCTATATATAATATGCATAAATTTTTACAGTCGGCGTGTACACACTGCGCCTCTGTTTTAGATAAGACTACCAATATGATTCGTGCTAAAGGCGAAGTTATGAAAAACGGTGTTAATATCTTCACCTATACACCGGAACCACAACCACAATCTATCGGTAATACCGCTTTGGTCACACCTAAATTAACGGCAGAATCAGATATGCAAAATCGTTATGAAACCCCTGTTGGATATACGGAAGGAAGTAGTGGAAGTGGTAGTGAGTTTTCAGGTAGCACTACCGGATACCATGGTCTTGCCAGTGGTAGTACAGGAATGGATGTTTTATCGCCGCATCCCAATCTTCCAGGAGAAAGTGTTGAGCGATGGGCGCCGTATGTTTGTGACGCTATAGTAGCTAATGGACTTGCTGTAGATGACAATAGAGTATCTAGAATTCTACGGCAGATAGAAACTGAATCATCTGGCGATCCTGGAGCCATACAAGGTATTGGCTTTCGTTCTTTGTGCCATCGTCTTTGTCATTGGCGAATGGGTTTCCAATGCTACCAAAGCATGGCTGCCGTCGGTTTTTGTCACAGCTTGTCTGATGCTGCTCGGCTATTGGACGTGTTTTCCAAAAGAAATTGTCAAAGATGCCGGACTGCTTCCTTTTGGCAGTACGATTGGTATTTTTCTGCTCATCACGCATATTGGCACCATTATCAGTGTCAAACAACTTGCGGAACAATGGCGTACTATTGTCGTTTGTCTCGCCGGTCTTGCCGGCATGATTGGTTTGGGCTATGCTATAGGTCAATTTTTCATGCCTCGTGAATTAGTCATCGCCGGACTGCCGCCTCTAACAGGCGGCATTGTCGCCGCTACGATTATGAAAGTCGCCGCTGCCAAGGCAGGCTTTGCCGTTGCTTCGGTATTTGCCATTACCATGTACTGTGTCCAAGGTTTTGCCGGCTATCCTTTGACAGCAATTTGTTTGCAGTTTGAAGGACGTCGTCTTCTTAAGAAATACCGTTCCGGCGAAGTACACCTAACACCGGAACAAATCGAAGAAATGCAAGGGATTGGGCTGACAGCCATTGCCGATGACAGTCATGTCAAAAAGCTGCTTCCTAAAATGCCCGGCCTCTTCAATACGCCTGTATTCATGCTGGCAAAATTAGGGTTTGTGGCTTGGATTGCTACACTGCTCGGACAAGTGACACCCGTAAACGGAGCAATTTGGGCGTTGGTACTTGGTATTATTGCGACATATATCGGATTTTTGGAAAGCAATACATTGAGCCGTGCCAATTCCTATTGGATTATCATGTTTGCTTTAATGATGTTTGTCTTTGATGGTCTGAAAGATTGCACACCGGATATGCTGGTTTCTATCATCATCCCCATGATTGTTTTAATCGTTATTGGCGTCATCGGCATGGGCATTACGTCCTTTATTATTGCTAAAATCCTGCGCATGTCTTTTTTCCTGGCTTTTGCCAATGGATTGACTGCCTTATATGGTTTCCCTTGTGATGCTATCATTACGGAAATGACTTGCAATTCCTTGACAACGGATAAAACAGAACGCAGCTATTTAATGGCTCACATGTTCCCATCGATGATTGTCGGCGGATTTGTAACCGTTACCATTACGTCTGTATTGATTGCCGGTTATTTCGCTACATTATTCTAAGTCGTTCCGATTACAATATATATACCCCATTTTCTCTGCGTATAGCGTTCTATAGAGAATATGGGGTATTTTTTCTTACGTATCTGTTATGAGGACAGACAGACAAATTCACACACGTTGTCATGCTAATTATGGTCATTTGCTATATAAAAAAGCCGTTTATTTCCAACACGGTAGAAATAAACGGTTTTCTGCATATAGGAGTGTTAATCAATCAGTATTCCTTATTTTAATGCCAACTGTTTGCCCGGTTTAACAAAAATCCAAGCTACAATAGCAACAATACCAAACAGGGACGTGGCAACAAAAGCATTGTTCCAGCCATAATTGGTAACTAAGTACGCCGTAACGACAGGTGCCAATACACCGCCGATATTCCCCCAAAGGTTCATCCAGCCGGATACAGAGCCGGTATATTGACCGCCCAGCGAAATAACCGTAGACCAGCTGGAGCTCATGGAAAAGCCCAAGGCACCGAGGGATACGGACATCCAGAAGATGTTCATGCCGGCACTGGCTGTATGTGCTGCGATATACAAGCCAAGAGATGTGACGGCGATACCAGCCATGGCTGTAATCGTGCGCATGGTATACTGTCGTTCACTATGGCTGCCATTAGCAATTCTATCTGAAATAAATCCAGCCACAAAGACCATGGCCATTAAGGCAATCCACGGGAAGGATGCCCAAATCCCCATGGATTTCAATGACAAATTATGTACTTCTGTAAGGTATAACGGCAGCCAAGCCAAAAAGACGTACATGATGTAGTCTACAACCATGAATTGAATGCCTACTGCCCAAAATTGTGTCGAACGAAGGAACTTGCTCCATGGTGCTACGGATTTTTCTAAGCTGTCCGCAGAACGTCCTTCATTAATATGTGCTGCTTCAGCTTCATTGACATATGGGCTGTCTGCCGGATTATCATAGGCATAATGATGCCAAGCCCATGCCAATATGCATCCTACAACACCAAAGCAAATAAATACAGAATGCCAGCCCAGTGCTGTCATCAATGCGACTGTAACGACAGGGCCAATAACCGGTCCAAAGAATGTCCCCAGCAAAATAGACGAACTAGCTTTGCCTTTTTCATGCGTATTAAACCATTTAAACGTTGCTGAGCCCAATGCGGGAAATACAGGGCCTTCCCCAAGACCAAAGGCCAGGCGAATAACAGAAAAGCTCATTTTTCCTTTTGCTAAAGCTGTTAACACGGTAAAAATAGACCACCAAAGAATCGCAAAGGAACCGGTTTTCCGCATGCCAAACCTTTCTGCCAAGATGCCGCCCGGAACCTGCATAATCGCATAACCAGCAAAAAAGAATGTTTGAATAAATCCCATATCGATTTTAGTAAAGCCAAATTCTTGCATAATAACCGGCGTAGCAACAGATAAATTGACGCGATCCATATAGGCAACAAAGCTAATTAAAAAAATTAAAAATGCAATTTTCCATCGAAAGCCTGTCATTGATTGCGATTTAGCTTTCGTTTCCATTACTTTTTCCATACGCTCTCCTCTTATCCATAGAACCATTGCGGTATTGTTCTATGCCGCAACGAATATTTTAGTATGCATACTTTTCGTTAACATTGCTAATTATCTATGCCTAGAGGGAATTTGTCAAGGATATTTATTTACTTTTTTTATTTTTATCGCAGTTAAACGTTATATTTATAAGTATATTACTTATTAGTACTGTTAAACATTTCTTATTTTACTACGTAATAATGAACTATATCAGAAATCATTTTTTTCGTCAGCACGCCGTGATGCAGCAAATATTCCAAATGAGCCAGCGTTTCACCCATCGCAAACCATTTTTGCGTTGGCGGAAATTCATGCCATTGTTTTCCCCGCATCGACCATGTCATATGCGGCGCAATTTCAAATGCCGTTGTACCGGGATGGGCTGCAACGATAGCTTGTACTTCCTGCAGGCGGTGCGCATGATG
>JBNMKW010000067.1:0-10806 GCA_050874545.1 Megasphaera sp.
GAAGTGAAGAAGCACTTCATGGAAGCTGGATGAAAGGTATTAAGAACGGAGGGTACCATCATATTTCATAAATAACAAACTGATTTTATTGCCAACAAGTTCCAGTTAAATAAAATACCCACAACAACTTGACACTATCGAGTGATAGAAGACTATTGAAGATAAATGGCAGATACGATACAATACAATAGAAGTATTGTATGCGCAGGAGGATAGATAATAATCAATATGGGAAAACGATTTTTACAATATATACAGCAGGATATTAAGCTGTTTTTATATTTGGAATGTTTGATGATGGTGTTTCGGATTGCATTTATTGCTATCTATGCAGGACAGCTGAACACGGTCGAATGGCGTGAAATCGGTTATGCCTTATGGGTTGGCGTGCGAATCAGCTTAAAGACGGCCGCTTTTTTGACGGCATTTTCATGGGTATTTGCAACAATTTGCGGCAGTATTTGGAAACGCTGGCCGGCAGAGACGATACGTTTGACTGTGGGAAGTATCGCGTCGGGACTTTTGGCATTGCTTTTTATGATTCGCATTCCCTATTATCAGGTGTTTCATGCTACCTTTAACATTATGGTTTTCAACGGTATGCAGGACGATACGCATGCCATTTGGGACACCATGGTTCATCAGTATCAATTATGGCCGCGGCTGGCAGGAGCTGTGCTTTTAATCGCTGCCGTCGTGTATGGTTGGAGGTATCTGCTGCATACAAAGACTTGGCAGCCTGCCAGGCATCAGCGACTGTATTGTTTCGTAGTGATTTTGCTGCTTCCTGTGTTTGGCGCATTTTGTCGGTTTGGTGGTGCCTTTAGTTCGGACAACGGCATTCCTTGGGAAAGTGCGGCCCGGACGAAAAACACACTGCTGAATGAAGCGATTCTCGATGATGGGCAAGCCATGTATCGAGCCTATTCGACGTATCAGCGGGCACACGAACGAATTATACGCACGATTGCACCTGAAGAATTGAGAAATGCGATTGCTGTGCTGGGCGGACAGCCGCAGGCAGCTACGCTGGATGAAGCATTTATGCGAACCAATGCTAAACCATTGCTGCCGCATAAGCCCAAGCAGGTTGTCGTCATTTTGGGAGAAAACTATGCCGTATGGCCGCTGCTGGAGTCGTATAAAGAATTGGGCTTGGCCAAAACAGGGGAAATGCTGGCAGAAAACGGTGCCTATACGTATCAATTCTTAGCCAACGGCAACGGGACGATGACTTCCCTCAATGGATTTATTACGGGCTTGCCGGATGTCGGCATCTATCAAAATTACCTGATGGGTAAAAATGGCGATGTAGATAAATTAGGAATTGCTTCCGTTATGAAAAAGTTGGGATATAAAACTGTTTTTTGGTATGGCGGCTTGCGAAGCTGGCAGGATTTAGGCAATTTTACTCGGCGGGAAGGGTTTGATGAATTTCACTGCGCGGATGAAATTGCACCGGAAAATGGCGTGACGGCTTGGGGGGTGGCCGATGAAGATTTGTTCCATGCCGTAGAACAGTACATGGATACAGAAGATACACCGACATTTCATTTTATCTTGACGACGACCAATCATCCGCCTTTTGCTTATGACGTCGATGCCAAAGGATTCCCGCGCAGCGAAGTCGCAGCTAAACTGCCTGCGTCTATTCCCAATGATAGAGCGACAATCAATCAGCTAGGTCATATTTGGTATGCCGATGATGTGATGGGAAAATTCATTCATGCCGTAGAAGGAAAAGACGCATCCACTCTCTTTGTTGTTACCGGCGACCATGCAGAACGGTTTGATTTTGCATCTCAAGTATCTTTGCCGGAATTGAGCGGCATACCGTGCTTTTTCTATGGTGCCGGTGTGACAAAAGATATGGTAAAGACGACAGATACAGGCAGTCATTTGCAGATTGCGCCGACTTTAGCAGCTTTGATCGGCCCAGCAGGCAGTACGTATGAATCGTTGCTGCCACCGCTGATGGGTTCGAATACAGCGTTTAATCATCGGCTGATTATAGAAAACGGACGCATGCAGGAACAAAAAGACATGACAGATGAATCTTTTAAGCAGTATATAGAAGCCGCACGAACGGTTGCCATATGGCGCATTACCAAAGGTAATGAAATTCCGCAGGAATGATGGACGAATACAGGACATACAAGTCGCGGCAAATAAAAAAATGGTACATGATGTTTTTTGTCATCAGGTACCATTTCTTTTTTTTATTATTTTATGTTTTCAATATTATTTGAGGTTTTTCTTAGCTTCTGCTTTGGCGAGGAAAGGAGCAGATTCAATGATAAACCGTTCGTGTGTTGCTTCGCCTACGACGCCGGCGTTATCTGAAGCTTCGATTTTAAACGTCAATTTCCGTCTGTCCTGTTCGACGAGGGTAGCTTTGGCAGTTACTTTTAAGCCAATCGGTGTAGCTGCTACATGTTTAACGTTCATAGCAATGCCGACGGTGTTATAACCTTCCGGAAGCTGGGGATCACAAGCGTTAATTGCTGCGTTTTCCATCAAAGCGACCAAAGCCGGTGTAGCGTATACAGGAGATTTGCCGCTTCCCATTTTGATGGCTGTGTTGTTTTCGGTAACGAGTTCAGAAACTTCTGCCTGAGAATTTGCTTTTACTGTAAAATCCATGATATATCCTCCTAAATTTGTATTCAATATATACTATATATCTATTACTATACCACATTTCTTGTTATCCTGTCACTGATTTTTGACAGGTTGTGCCAAATATTATAGAATACGTATAAATGACTATTGAGTATAGGAAGTGACATATGTGAAACTAAAAACAGGTTTGCTGGCAATGTGCCTGCTGGTATCAACGAGTGTGACAGCTATGGCGGCTCAAGATAAAGGAACTCCCGTTAAATTTCCTAATTGGGGCGTGATTACGGTTCCCACTAATATATATATGGAAAAAGGCTGGCAGCCCATGCTGACGGCAGATGCATATCATCAAGATATGGAAGAAATGCTGGGACAGATATATCCTAAACAGCCGGAAACATATCAGCTGGTCAAAAAAGAAGATGCCCATTTTCAATATGCCTATTTGCTGCATTACAGCATGACGATCTGGGAAATCGAAGCGGCTGTGGAACGGAAGCAAGAAGAAAATGCCTACTTGCGTGATATTGGAAGCCAGCCGGATTTAAAAACGCTGATGACCCATGCTAATGAGATACTGCCTAAGCATATACCGGCAACGTTTCGCTTAAAATCGCCCATTATAGCCAAAAAGAAAAATGGCCGCATTTTTTATGAATGCACGGCAGAACGGGTACTGACTGTTAACGACAATGGTTTTACTGAAGTTGTACGGGCGATTGCTTGGCAGCATGGTCCCAATGTAGAAATTGCCGTCGTTGTCGGCCAAAAAGGCAGCTATTGTGATTTGAGCGATACGATTGTATCCATGCTGGAAACGGCCCAGAAGATGCCTAAAAAATAACGAAGCAAAAAGAGGCTGCCGCAAAGCGGCAAGCCCCTTTTTGCTGTCCATGTACTCCAAAGGTTTCAGTTTGAAACTTGTAGAAAATAATTGCACTGTGCGATTAGAATGCCGGGATGGTTTCCGCTTCCCTCGGCTGTTTGTAAGATTCTGCAAACAGCTGCCCAAAACGGACTTAGCCTTACTGCGTTTGCCGATGACGGTGCGGGGATACGTCCCTGTATTTTGCTCATATAGCAAAAAAAGACTGCAGCAAAACGAGCGAAAAATTCTCATTTTGCTGTAGTCCTTATCCCTTTTTAGGTCTCTATGTGCAGGAGATTATAATGTTTTTACTAATTCTTCTAAATGATGGGTTAGTTTCATATTTTCACTGTAATCAACCGGGCAGTCGATAATGACTGGTTTGTTTTGCTTAAAGGCTTTTTGCAGTGTTGGCAGCAATTCTTCTGCTTTTTTGATACGGTAGCCGATAGCACCGACGCTTTCTGCAAATTTTACAAAGTCCGGGTTCGTGAAATCGACATAGGCATGGTGACCGTAATGCATGTCTTGTTTCCATTTAATTAAGCCGTAGCTGGCATCATTGAAAATTAATGTAACAAAGTTGGTGCCCAAACGATGTGCTGTTTCAAATTCTTGGCAGTTCATCATGAAGCCGGCATCGCCTGTGATTGCCAAAATCTTCTTGTCCGGATGAACTAATTTAGCAGCAATCGCGCCCGGAACGGCAATCCCCATCGTGGCGAACCCATTGGAAATCAGGCAGGTGTTTGGTTTGTAGCAGTTGTAATGGCGGGCAATCCACACTTTGTTGGCGCCAACATCCGAAATGACGATGTCATCTTCGCCCATGACTTTACGGCAGTCAATCAAGGCTTTTTGCGGCTTGAGTGGGAAGGACATGTCGTTTGCATAGCTTTCATGTTCTTCTACCATGCGTTTGCGGATTTCCAACGCGTATTTTGGTTCCTGCAGACGGGCTGCTTTTTCCATAATGCGTTCCAGCGAGTTGGGAATATTGCCGACGACTTCGACTTTGGGTTCGTAGTTTTTATTAATGTCAGCAGGCATGGTATCGATGTGGATAATATCGGCATTGCCGAGATGCCATTTAGCCGGTGCATATTCGATAATATCGTAGCCAATAGCGATAACCAGGCTGGCTTTTTCCAAGACTTTGTTTTGATAATCTTCCATCGGGATGCCGACTGTCCACAACGAATACGGGTTATCAAACGGAATAGCCCCTTTGGACATCATCGTGTTGATGACTGGCAGTTTTAATTTTTCAGCAAATTTGGTCAATGTAGCTGCCGCATGGCTGCGGATAACGCTGCTGCCTGCCAAAATAACAGGGTTTTTCGCATAAGAAATCATCGTAGCAGCGGCTTCGATTTGAGCTTCCAATGCCGTTTCCGGTAAAATTTCCTTGCGCTGCAGCGGTTTTTCGCTTTCGCCAACAGGCATTTTACTGATGTTTACCGGTAAATCAATGAAGGTAGCACCTGGTTTTTCACGTTCGGCATATTTGAATGCTAAACGGGTGATTTCAGCCATTGTATCTGGACGGACTACCGTATATGCACGGCGGGTAATCGGTTCAAACATGGCGCGCAAATCTAAGTATTGGTGTGCTGTAATGTGCATTTTGTCTGTACCGACCTGACCGGAAATAGCAACAAGCGGCGCACCGTCGCAGTCAGCATCGGCAACGCCGGTAATCAGGTTAGTAGCGCCCGGGCCAAGCGTAGCCATGCAGACGCCGGCTTTGCCTGTCAGACGGCCATAGACGTCAGCCATAAAAGCAGCGCCTTGTTCGTGGCGAACTGTAATGAATTCGATCTTAGAATGTGTCAACGCTTCCATAACAGCCAAGTTTTCTTCGCCGGGAATACCGAAGATATAATGTACTCCTTCTTCTTCCAAACATTCGACGAGCAGCTGGGCTGTGTTTCGTAATTGTTTTTTGTCTTCCATCATATATCTCCTTTATATATAAACAGGTCTTTGTACCATTTCCGTATTATAGTATGTGAAATCGGATTTTTCAATTTCAACATGTGAAATTTAATATAATTTTAATTTTTTGTTTACGCATAAGATGCCAATATATGCGTCTGATAAATAGCATAATAAAGCCATTTATTTAATATATTTTCGCTTAAAAAATGCGTAAAAATATTCCTTTATATAAAAATATATTTTGCAATAAGAAAAATAAAAACACAAATGAGGCGAACATAATGAATATACTGATTAGTGCTTGTTTACTGGGTGTATATTGCCGCTATGACGGACAGCGAAAACAATATGAAGCGGTTCAGCCATTGCTTCACCATAAGGAAATTCATCTTATTCCTATCTGTCCGGAACAAGCCGGCGGTCTAGCCACACCCCGCAGTGCGGCAGAACGGCAGGGAGAACAAGTTGTGACTTGTGACGGGAAGGATGTAACACAGGCGTATCGACAAGGGGCAGAACAGGCGTTGTATTTAGCCCAGATGTTTCACTGTTCCTATGCCGTACTTAAAGAGAAAAGCCCCTCTTGCGGCAGCGGAGTTGTCTATGACGGCACATTTACCAGAACATTGCAGCCTGGCGATGGGGTGACAGCAGCATTGCTGCGCCGACATGGGATTACTGTCATTGGCGAAAGCGGCATTGTGTCTCTGCTGCAGAAATTGCGGTAGAATGCAGTGGCCCAAAAGAAGAATATCGTGTATATGACAGCTGCAAACGGTATGTTACAGTTCCTAATTAGAGGACGATGTATCTTGTTGTCCTTTGTCGGATGTATCGACTGTGCCGTGCCACTGAAGATATAAAAAGACAGCCAGCGCAATGACGAAGGCGATGACACTGGTCAGTTGGGCTGATTTTAGCCCTAAGGTGATATGGACATAATCGCCGCGCAGAAATTCCAGAAAGAAGCGTTCGACGGCATACAGCATGACGTACAGCGAAAATACCTGGCCTTTTTTGTGCGGAAAAGAGCTGTAAAAGAGTAGGGCGACAAAGACGAGAACATCAAGTTGTCCTTCCCAAATTTCGGCAGGCCACAGCGGCTGGTTGCCGTACGTGTGATAGGCCAATGTGGTATCGGGATAGAGAATGCCGAAACTGCCGCCAGTAGGATGGCCAAAGGCATCGCCGTTCATGAGGTTGGCCATACGGCCAATAGATTGTCCCAAAATAATGGCTGGTGCCAGCAAGTCTCCAAAAGCCCATGTATCAATATGATGGTGCCGTGTGTACCAAATACCGGCTAGGGCACCAAACAGCAGACCGCCTTGGATAGCCATGCCGCCTTGCCAGACAAAAGGAATTTCTGTCAGGTGGTTGTGATAATACGGCCAATCAAAAAAGAAAACATCCCATAAACGGCCGCCGACAATGCCGAACAGGCCGCAGCAAAGCGTAAAATCAAATATATGTGTATGCCAGCCGCGGCCGTCCCGTTTCATGATGTAATAAGCGACGATGCCGGCAGATACAATGCCCAGCATAAATAACAGGCCGTACGCGCGAATAGGAAAAGAACCGATAAAAAATAAATATTGGTGCAATATAAAAGCCTCCTTTAAAATATATGTGTTATAATAGTACCCATGTGATTTGTATCGCAAAAGTGCTTATATTTTTTTCATTATACATGATTTTATAAAAAATTCTAGTACGTATTGGGGTAAAACACATAAGGCTCATGATAGACAATAAGGAGATTATGCGAGATGAAAAATAAACGAAACATACAGACAGTGTGTTTGGCTGTTATGCTGGGATTGAGTGTGCCGCTGACAAGCTGGGCAGCTCAGTCTGCTGCCGAAGCAATGCAGGCAAAAACAGACGATCCGGTGTTTGTCGTGCCCAAAGCGGCTAACCCGATTCCGGCAGAAGCTGTCAAGGGACTGCAGATTCGTGAAGAAAACGGTCGTTGGCTAGTATCCGACAAGGCGCTGCAGCAGTACGGTATCTATGCAGCCAATGAAAAAAAAGGAACCTATTGGTTTCAGCTACCTCCGGATAAAACAGGACAAAAACGTTGGCAGAATACGCAGGTCAGCTTGATGCTGCCAGGACAGGCCGTGCAAAAGGAACGAACTGTCAATATTCGGTATATTCGTCGGCCGTTGGGTATCAGTTATGTGTTGGACAACAATGACAAATCCCTGCTGCCGCCAGCACAGCCGACACGCATTATGCCGCAGCTGCGCCAGACAGAAGAACCGGTACAGGCCGCCAAGCATACGGTCAAAGAAGGAAAAATGGACATGGTCTTGTTTTGGGACCCAGTCATGAATGAAAATCAAGAGCTGCCAGTACTGCAAACCAAACAGCCCATTATGTCGCCATGTGCTTTGCGGTTGAGTGAACACGGCCTAGAACTGCGCCATCCTGATTTTGCTATGCTGGCAGCTTCTTATCGGGACAAAGGCTACAGCATGTGGCCCTTGGTAGACAACCACTTTGACCCGAAACTGACTCATGCTGTTCTCCAAAACGAACAACTGCAGGAACAAATCATCAAAGAAATGATTGGCTATGCGCTCTTATATGAGGTTAAAGGCTACAACTTGGATTTTGAAAATGTTAACTATGCCGATAAAAACGGCTTGACGGCGTTTGTCAAAAAAATCAGTGATGCCTGTCATGCTTATGGCGTGCAGGTATCTATGGATGTGACGTTCCTTTCAGACAGTCCTAATTGGTCGCTGGTATATGATCGCCAAGCCTTAGCGGACAGTCTGGATTATATGATGGTCATGGCGTATGACCAATACGGCCGCACGAGCCCCGTAGCTGGTCCGGTCGCTTCTTATCCGTGGGTGGAAAAGGGTATCGAAGCCATACTGCCGTTGGTGCGGGCTGATAAAATTATTTTAGGTATGCCGCTGTATATGCGCTTGTGGTATGAATCTAAAGATGGCAAAGACTTGCCCAAAGATATGGCGCAGTGGCCGGCAGCAGAACAAGCTCCTGGTGTTTCCGCAGAACCAGCTGGCCCGGCAGCTAAAAAGCAAAAGACGAAATTGTTTGTACGGACACTGACCATGGCAGACAGTGAAGCATTAATGAAAAAATACAAAAGCCATGTCGTCTGGGATGAAGCGCTGCAGGCCTATTATTTGGAATTGCCATTGCAAACTGGTACGGTCAAAGTGTGGTTTGAAGAAGAAAAATCTCTAAAGAAAAAAGCGGAACTTGTACAAACGTATGGTTTGGGCGGCGCATGTTTTTGGCGAAAAGGATTTGAAACGCATCAATTTTGGCAGCGATTTGCTAAACATGAATTGACTTGATGTGAACAGACCACTATAATAATACTATTAAGACGCTACTAAATTAAGATGCTACTAAGGATGTTTTTTATTTATATCCGGGTAGGATAGGAGGCTTTATCAATTGGAAAAATATATTCCTCAGGAAATAGAAAAGAAATGGCAGCATATCTGGGAAGAAAGCAAATGCGATTGTTGCCACGAAGATGACAAGAAACCGCCATATTACGTATTGGAAATGTTTCCGTATCCATCTGGTAATCTCCACATGGGTCACGTCCGCAACTATACTATTGGTGATGTTATTGCACGGTACCGCCGCATGAACGGCTACAATGTACTGCATCCGATGGGGTATGATGCGTTTGGTATGCCTGCTGAAAATGCGGCTATCAAACATAACATTCCGCCAGCAGATTGGACATTCAGCAACATTGCCAACATGACTCGCCAGCAAAAAGCACTGGGTCTTTCCTATGATTGGGATCGTGAAGTGGCTACGTGTCATGAAAAATACTACAAATGGACACAGTGGATTTTTGAACTGTTGTACAAACGGGGCTTGGCATATCGTAAAGAAGCCAAGGTAAACTGGTGTGAAAAATGCAATACTGTATTGGCTAACGAACAGGTTATTGACGGCAAATGCTGGCGCTGTGATACGCCGGTTGTCAAAAAAGACCTCAAACAGTGGTTTTTCAAGATTACTGATTACGCAGACCGCCTGCTGGATGATTTAAAATTGCTGCCGGGCTGGCCGGAACGCGTTAAAACGATGCAGAAAAACTGGATTGGCCGCAGTGAAGGGCTGGAATTCAGCTTTGATATTCCGTCATTGCATGAAAAAGTAGCTGTGTATACCACACGTCCGGATACGATTTACGGCGTTACCTTTGTCGTACTGCCTCCGGAACATCCATTAGTAGGAAAGCTCCTTGAAAACAATCCGAAAAAAGAAGAATTAGAAGTATTCTGCGAAAAAGTCCGCAATACGAGCGATATCGAACGTACCAGCACCGAATCAGAAAAACTGGGCATGTATACAGGCGTTGACTGCATTCATCCGCTGACAGGCAAACCGGTCCAAATTTGGATTACCAACTATGTCTTGTACGATTATGGTACCGGCGCTGTTATGGGTGTGCCGACAGGCGACCAGCGTGACTGGATGTTTGCTACCAAATACAACATCCCAAAAATCATTACCCTGCAGCCGAAAGATCATGAATTGAAGCTGGAAGAAATGGACCATGCTTACGAAGATAAAGACGGCGTTCTCGTCAATGCCGGCCAGTTTACAGGCATGGAAATGCATAAAGCCATGAAAGCCATTATCGACTATATGGAAGAAAAGGGCTTAGGCAAACGCCGCGTCAATTACCGTCTGCGTGATTGGCTGATTTCACGGCAGCGGTATTGGGGTGCTCCGATTCCTATTATTTACTGCCCGAAATGCGGCGAACAGCTCGTACCAGAAGACCAGCTGCCAGTAAAACTGCCAAAAGACGTTAAATTTACGGCTGGTGCAGTATCCCCGCTGGCAACGAGTGAAAAATTTGTACACTGCACATGCCCAAAATGCGGCGGCCCGGCAACACGTGAAACCGACACGATTGATACCTTTGTCTGCTCGTCTTGGTATTTCCTGCGCTATACAGATGCCCGCAACGATGAAAAGGCATGGGACCCCAAGAAAGCAAATCATTGGATGAACGTTGACCAGTACATTGGCGGCATTGAACATGCTATTTTGCACCTTATGTACTCTCGTTTCTTCATGAAAGTGTTCTATGATGCCGGATTGGTTGACAACGTAGAACCGTTTGAACGACTGCTGACACAGGGCATGGTACTGCTGGACGGCAGCAAGATGTCCAAATCGAAGGGCAACATCGTATCGCCGGAAGAAATTTTGGCTAAATACGGTGCCGATACAGGCCGTCTCTTCATCCTCTTTGCAGCTCCGCCGGAACGTGATTTGGCTTGGTCTGACCAGGGCGTAGAAGGTTCGTACCGTTTCTTGAATCGTGTATGGCGCATTGTTCATCAGTATTTGGA
>JBNMKW010000068.1:0-10767 GCA_050874545.1 Megasphaera sp.
ACATGGGACCGCCGGCCATTTCTCCTATATCATTGACTTCACGATATTTGACAGCCAGCACCGATTCGCCGTATTTTGTGGACAGCCCAAAACAGGCACTAATCCACATCCAAACCAATGCGCCCGGCCCGCCTAATACCAAAGCCGTTGCTACACCTACAATATTTCCGGTCCCTACGGTTGCTGCCAACGCTGTCATTAATGATTGGAATGGGGAAATATCGCCGGCATGCTTGCCCTTGCGAAAAATCATGCTAACGGCATACCACAAATTACGCCACGGCAAAAATTTAAGCCGCACAGTAAGAAAAATCCCTGTGCCGACGAGAAAAGCCAACATAATCGGCCCCCAGACAAAATTATTTAATGCTTTTAGCAAGCCCCCTACATCCATTGCATATCCCTCCATTCCAACGTACGTAAACTAACCCCTATCTTAATTTTCTTAGTAAGAACTATCGTTGTCTTCTTCAGATACATTTCTTACTATGCTACGAAGTATAGCATGGTATTTTTATTTTGTAAACAGTAAATCGTTTTATTATTTTAATAAATCTCGGTTTTTATTATTTATTTATTAATATTTTAATGTATGTAAATAATATATTAAAATATTTTTACATGCAACTATTTGCAGTATCAGCAAACTGTCCTATAAAAAATAATTTAATTCTGTATATTTAAATTATGACAGTGTTGAGGTATACTAATATCATGCATTTAAAGCATGATACTAGGGAGGGAGGTTTTATCATGAGTCATGATAAAATCAGAAAGCTTACCTTGGCAGGCTTGTTTGCTGCTATGGCTTTCATTTGTTTCTTTTATTTGCGTATTGAAATCCCCATGGGGTTGGGGCTGACAGGGAAATTATATATTGGCTACGCCTTTGTCATCCTAGCCTCAGTGCTGTTAGGCGGTACATACGGGGCTTTATCCGGTGCTGTCGGGCTGACGCTTGCAGATTTGCTGACAGGCTATGTTACATCAGCACCGCCGACATTTGTCGCTAAATTTATTTTGGGCGGGTCGATTACGTGTATTGCCTTTTCTATTTTGCATTTAGACCGAGTCCATTCCATCAAAAAAGAAGTTCTGTATGTCATTATCGCGGCTATTGGCGGCTGCATCATCAACGTCATTACAGAACCAATTATCCGCTATGCGTTTAAATATTATTTTCTCGGCTACGCCCAAGAAGTTGCTTATGTCAGTGCCATCAACTGCGGCATTTCCATGGCAGTCAATTCGGTACCATCTATCGTCATTGCAGCTATTTTGTACCGTGTCATGAAGCCCTTAGTACTAAAATAGACTACTAATATACATCCTATACGCAAAGGGAGCCGTCATACTATGAGGTAAAAAACTCATGGTATGACGGCTCCCTTTTAGTATAAAAATCACCTATCTAGGCTATCATAAGTTTCTGATTTTATGATCAAAACCCAAGTAATACACCGATTGTATGCACAATAAATGCTACTATCCAGGCAATCACGCATTGACTAACAACAACCATGAATGCCGCCTTGCCGCTATCCATTTCACGCCGAACGGTTGCAATGGCAGCCACACATGGCGTATACAACAGCGTAAATACTAAGAATACGAACGCCGTAAACGGTGTAAACATTGTCGGCAATACAGAAATATCACTTTGCAGCAATACGGTAATCGTAGAAACGACACTTTCTTTGGCCATAAAGCCTGTCACAATCGCTGTTGCTACCCGCCAATCGCCAAATCCTAAAGGAGCAAAAATAGGGGCAATGAAATTCCCCAATAGAGCGATTAAACTGGTATCCGGTGTTGTTACCACATTAAACGACGTATCAAAGGTTTCCAAAAACCAAACAATAATCGTTGCGGCAAAAATAACAGTAAACGCTTTTTGAATAAATCCCTTGGCTTTATCCCAAATCAACCGGCAGACGCTTAACGCTCCGGGCATACGATAATTCGGCAGTTCCATAACAAACGGAACGGGCTGCCCTTTGTAGTAAAATTTCTTCAAATATACAGCATAGGCCATACCGCACAAAATTCCGATGAGATATAACGAAATGACAACAATCCCCCGTAAATGTGCTGGAAAAAGAGCCGTCGTCAAAAAGCCGTAAATGGGCAGTTTGGCACTGCAGCTCATAAAAGGCGTAAGCAAAATGGTCATCTTGCGGTCACGTTCACTAGACAACGTCCGTGTCGCCATAATCGCCGGCACGCTGCAGCCAAAGCCTACCAGCATGGGAACAACGCTGCGGCCGGATAAACCAATTTTTCGCAACAGTTTATCCATGACGAAAGCGACCCGCGCCATATATCCCGTATCTTCTAAAATGGATAAGAAGAAAAACAGCAGCACAATAGTCGGTAAAAAGCTAAAGACACTGCCAATCCCTTTACAAACTGCATCGGTAATCAGGGAATGCAGTACTGGATTGACTTGCAGTGCTGTCAGCCCCTCATCAATTCCGGCAATAGTACCATCTACGAGCACAGCCATGCCATCTGACAAATAGGCTCCCACATAATTAAACGTCATGACAAAAATAAAGGCCATAATCGCCAAAAATGCAGGAATCGCGGTGTACGTTCCCGTCAATATTTTATCAATAGCTACACTACGCTTATGTTCTAAGCTTTCATGCGGCTTGACAACAGTTCGTCTGCATAATTGTTCAATATAAGAAAACCGCATATTGGCTAAAGCCGCTTCTCTGTCCATGCCGCTTTCTTTTTCCATATTTTCAATAATATGATCCAGCGCAGCCTTTTCACCATCTGGCAATGCCAGCTGCTTCAGCAGCAATGTATCTTTTTCAATCACTTTTGTCGCTGCAAAACGAGTCGGAATACCAATTTTTTTGGCAAAAGGTTCTATTAAATGAGCGACGGCATGAATGCATCGATGTACCGCGCCTACGGGGTCGCCAAGAACAGGCGTATCTTTACAAAAATCAATTTGTGCCGGTGCTTCCCGCTGCAAAGCAACGTGCATGGCATGATCGATTAATTCACCAATGCCTTGATTCTTAACAGCTGAAATCGGTACGACAGGAATGCCCAGGCAATGTTCCAATTCATTCAATCGAACAGAACCGCCATTTTTTTGTACTTCATCCATCATATTCAATGCTAAAACCATCGGAATTCCCAATTCCATCAGCTGCATAGTCAAATATAAATTTCGTTCCAAGTTGGATGCATCGACAATATTAATAATCGCCGTCGGCTTTTCTTTCAGCAAATAATCACGCGTAACAATTTCTTCGTTTGAATACGGTGATAATGAATAAATCCCCGGCAAGTCAATGACGGTTGCTTCCGGATGCTTGCGCATCGTTCCTTCTTTCTTATCAACAGTGACTCCCGGGAAATTACCTACATGTTGTCTGGCTCCTGTCAACTGATTAAACAGCGTCGTCTTACCGCAGTTCTGGTTACCGGCCAGCGCAAATGTGATAGGTTGTCCTTTGGGAATATCTTCGCCAATTTTTTGAATGCAATAATCACCCGCTTCGCCTAATTCACCAATGCGTGGATGATCTACTAATTTATGATCGCTATTCGTTGATGCCACTTGTTGTCTGTCTACCCGTTCTATGGTCACGGCCTGTGCATCGGATAACCGCAGCGTAAGTTCATAACCGCGAAGTTGAATCTGGATAGGATCTCCCATGGGAGCTACTTTGCGCAGCGTAACAACCGTCTGCGGCGTTAATCCCATATCCAGCAAATGATGACGCAGGGCACCTGTGCCCTTGATAGCCAATACATTGGCACTTTCTCCTTTTCTTAATTCACTTAAAAGCATGATTACCTCTCTCTATCTATAACCAAAAATTATTACTTATATCATACCATACCATTCTCAAAAATAAAAATGTAGGCGACATAAAAATGAAGCCGTCGTTTCGCGCAGCGGCTCCATTTCGTATGTATTCTTATAGAATTTTCAGTATATCTTCAACTGTATCAACAATATAATCGACGTGTTCTTTTTCAAACATAGTCCGAGCCGCTTGTCCATCCAATCCAGTCAGCGTACCGATCATAACTGCTCCCATTACCTGCGCACACCACACATCGGCTAAAGAATCGCCCACAATATAGTATGTTCCTCGTTTAAAATCATCCGGATGTGCTACATAATCGCAGTATTGTTTTGGAAACTTGCCAAAGGCACCTAAATAATAGGCAAAGGGATTCGGTTTATCCAACGACATATGCATCTGTTTGGACGCTTCTTCCACATCGGTATACGTCGCAACATAGACTGGGTCAAATTCTTCCAACCAGTGATATGTTTCAAAAGGAATCTGCATTTCCATCTGAGAGCGTCCAGTTGCAATGGCAATTTCATATCCCCGCTGTTTTAGTTCCTGAAACATATGGCAAATACCTTCTACGGTTCCTAATGGTTCTTCCCGTTTTAAAAATCCTTCTTTTCCCTTGGCATGCGGCTGTTTTTTATACGTCTGCGTATACAAACTATCGCCAAAATACCAATCTTGAAACGCTTCAAAATGCATTTGCCATAAAGGGGAATTCAGCGGTGTCCACTGCTGCGACTGTGTACCCAAAGAAGAAGATACAGCTTTGGCTAAATAGGTAAACACTTCGTCTTTATTGGCTCTATTGGGGACAACATTTATCAAACGGTGCATAACCGCACTGGCAGATGGTACCTCGTATCCATGAAGCAGCGAACCTAGATATTGAACATCTTCCGGTGTTCGCAATATAACATCTACCGGACCATGTTCTTCCTGATAGGCTTCCAGCATTAACCACAGCGTCACTACAATGTGCGCATGTACCATATCCCAATTACTATTGACACCATGCTGTTTAAGCCACGTCAAGATAGCATCCTGCTTCCAAAAGCGGGCACGTATGGCATCAATCTGTTCGTCCGTCAGCGCAGCCGTCACGGTTTCATTGCCCAAATGCATATACGCCGGACTATAGTACCATTCCCATACAACGAGAGCTGATACATCAAAATATCGTTTTTCGCTCAAAAGCACGCCATCTACATCAAAAATAACTTTTTTCATAGGCACTCCTTAGAATGTTTTATCCAAATGTCCTACTGTTTTTTTATTGCCTTTAACATGAGACCGTTCTTCCAATACTTGCATGACATCGTTGACCGTAACGCCTGTATCTTCCCACAATACGGACAAATGATACAGCAAATCAGCTGATTCTTTGCAAACTTCCAGGCGAAGATTTTCTGCTTCTGCCGATGTATCTGCTGTCACAGGATCGGCATTTTTAGCTGCAATGATTACTTCCGATGATTCTTCACCGATTTTTTTACAAATTTTATCAATACCGGTTTGCAGCAAATACGCCGTATATGATTTTTCTGTCGGATGCAAGCGTTTTTCTTTGATTTCATCTTTCAGTGCAGACAGCATAGACAACCTGCCCGTGTACGTGCCGTCCCAGCCAGCTAACCGACGGAAAAAGCATGATTTATGACCTGTATGGCAAGCTGCCCCCGTCTGATCGACGATAACAAGCAGCGTATCAGCATCACAATCTACTAATATCTCGCGAACAGTTTGAAAATGACCGGATGTTTCACCCTTGTGCCAAAGCTGCTGGCGGCTGCGGCTAAAATACCACGTCTGGCCGCTTTCTACTGTCTTTTGCAGTGATTCAGCATTCATGTACGCTACCATGAGAATGTCACCGCTGCAGGCTTCCTGCACGACAGCCGGTACCAATCCGTGTGCGTCAAATTTTATTTCTTGTAATGATACAGTATCCATTATACTTCTGCCCCTCTCATGGGAATTCCGTTTCCTTGCAAATAGCGTTTTAAATCAGGTATGTCAATTTGCCCAAAATGAAATACCGACGCAGCCAGTGCAGCATCTACACCGACATCAAAGACATCTTTAAAATCTGCCATCGTCCCGGCCCCGCCGGAAGCTATAATCGGCACCGGCAGTTCTGCTGCCAGTCTGCGGTTGAGTTCCAAATCAAACCCGGCCTTTTCACCGTCTGAATCCATAGAATTCATGCAAATTTCACCGGCACCCAAAGCTACGCCTTGTTTGGCCCAGGCAATCGCATCAATGCCTGTATTTTTACGGCCGCCTTCCACATAGACCTGCCAACTGCCCTTGCCGTCTCGTTTGGCATCAATCGAAAGAATGACGCACTGACTGCCAAACCGCTGCGCCGCTTCTCGAATCAGTTCCGGTCGGCTGACAGCTGCCGAGTTGACCGATACTTTATCTGCACCGGCACGCAGCACTTGCTGGAAGTCATCTATGGTACGGATGCCGCCGCCAATCGTAAAGGGAATATTGATATTTTCCGCTACAGCACGCACGACATCAATAAAAATCTGCCGTTTTTCATGGGTTGCCGTAATATCATAAAAGACCAGTTCATCAGCCATTTGGTCGGAATAATATTTCCCCAATTTAACGGGATCATCCACATCCTGTATGTTTTTAAATTGTTTCCCCTTCACAACTCGGCCATCACGCACATCCAAGCATGGTACAATTCGTTTTGCCAACATGCTACATTCCCCCTAACTGCCGAATTTGTTCCATCGTGATTTTCCCTTCATACAATGCTTTACCGGTAATTGCGCCGTATACATGCATAGCCTGCAGCTTCTTTAAGTCCTCAATACTGCTCATGCCGCCGGACGCAATTAAGCGAATATACGGCAGCTGCTGCAGCTGTTCCAACATGTCCATATTCGGTCCAGTCAACATACCATCACGGCTAATATCCGTATAAATAATCGTTTTGATACCAATGGACAACAAAAACTGTGCAAAGGGCAATACTTTTTTATCACTGCCATCGACCCAGCCGCGCGTCGCAACGACATCCCCCTTGGCATCAATGGATACTGCCAAAGATGATCCATATTTTTTAGCCATTTCTGTAATAAAAGCTTCGTCTTCAACAGCCTTAGAACCAATAATGACGCGGTTTACGCCGACATCCAAATAGCTTTGAATCGCTTCTTCGCTGCGAATACCGCCGCCTACTTCTACGGGTATATCCACGGCATCACAAATACGTCCAATGATTTCTGCATTGCAGCGGCTGCCGGAAAAGGCACCGTCCAAATCAACGACGTGCAAAAACAGTGCTCCTTCATCGCACCATTTGACAGCGGCTTCTACAGGATCGGCAAAATACGTCGTACTATCTTCTTTTACGCCTTGGCGCAAACGGACAGCATGTCCGTTTTGTATATCTATCGCAGGAAATACAATCATGATGTTATCCTTTCTTTGCTGCATAATCGAGAACATTCTGCAAAAGCTGTGCGCCGACACGGCCGCTTTTTTCCGGATGGCACTGAAAGCCCAGAACATTGTCTTTACCACAGATAGCCGGTACAGGCTGGCCATAATCCGCCACGGCAAGGACATCCGGTGTATCTGCCGGTGCTTTCAAATAGGAATGAACAAAGTACGCATACGGTTGTGCCGGCAATCCTTTTTGCAGCCAAGGTGCTCCCCGAAATACTAATTCATTCCAGCCCATATGCGGTACTTTCAGATGCGTATGAAACGGCACGATTTCACCTGGCAGAAAACCAAGACCTTGATACGTGCCTCCTTCATAATCCGTTTCAAACAGTGCCTGCATCCCCAAGCATACACCCATAAAAAACTTGCCGCTTTTGACTTGTTCTTCCAGCAACGGAATCAAATCAAACTTCTGCAAATTGGCCATGGCATCGCGAATAGCACCGACGCCCGGCAGTTCTATCATATCCGCATCGCGAATCACGCTTGGTTCACGCGTAATGACAGCATCTGCACCTAACCGCTTCCATGCATTGTATACATTAGCCAAGTTGCCGACTTCATAATCGATAATGGCAATTTTCATGATTTACAACACCCCTTTAGTAGAAAGTACACTCGTTTCATCACCATCAATACGGACAGCTTCCCGCAGTGCATGCCCCAGCCCCTTAAAAATAGATTCTACAATATGGTGTGCATTTTCCCCATATAAATTAGCTACATGCAAATTCATTTTACCATGAACAGACAGCGCATACAGAAATTCCTTCAGCATTTCTGTTTCAAATGTTCCAATTCGTTCTACACCCAGCGACACATCATATACTAGATACGGACGGCCGCTCAAATCAATAACGATACGCGTCAATGCTTCATCCATGGGACAATAAAACATGCCATAACGCCGAATGCCCTTTTTGTCTCCTAGAGCCTGCGTCAACGCATCGCCAAAAACGATAGCCAAATCTTCTAATGTATGATGCGTATCGACATCCAAATCCCCGTGAACATGCAATGTAATATCCATACCGCTGTGACAGGCAAGAAGGTTCATCATGTGGTCAAAAAAGCCAATTCCTGTCGTACCGGCAAATGTTCCTGTCCCATCCAAATTCAGCGAAACGGCAATTTGCGTTTCTGCTGTTTCTCGTTCCACTTGTGCGCTACGCATGGGCAGCCTCCTTTTGAAATACAGCAATGACTTTTTTAGCAACATCCATCGTCGTAGCCGTAATACGCAGACAGTTTTTTAAGTCTGCCGCTTTATAAAAGCGAACGCAAATATCTGCCTGGCTCAACGCCCTGACCATAGCCGGGCCGTCAGCCACATGAACCAACACAAAGTTGGTCACGCTCGGATAGGCTGTCACGCCTTCCAAGGCATTCAATTCGTTATACAAATAGTCCCGCACGGCAATCGTCGGCGGTACATTATGCTGCAGTACGTCCTTTCGATGAGCCAGTGTCGCCAAGCCCGCTGCCTGAGTCAATATATTCATATTATATACGAGCTTGGTCAGCGATAATGCATCGATAACGTCTCGCTGTGCCACGGCATAGCCAAGGCGCAGCCCTGCCAGGCCAAAGGCTTTGGACATCGTACGAATAACAATCAGGTTATCGTACTTCGCTAATTTGGCAATCACGCTGTCCTGTCCAGAAAATTCCAGATACGCTTCATCAACAACGACTGGATTGGCTGAGGCCTGCAAGACCTCTTCCAGATACGATACGGGCAGAATATTGCCGGTTGGGTTATTAGGGTTGCAAATCATCGTCAGCTTCGGCTGCAGTTCTTTCACCTTTGCCAAAAACGTCTTTGTATCTCGTCTAAATCCCGGCAAATCCGGTACAGAAACTACGTTACCGCCGACGATTTCCGCATCGATACCGTATATATCAAAGGTCGGCGTATGCACGAGAACCGTGTCACCTGCATTAACAAATGTATTGATAATTAAGCTGATGATTTCATCCCCGCCGTTACCAACAAGAACTTCTTCCGGTTTGCAGGATACGTAATCAGCCAAGGCTGCCCGTAGTTCTTCTGCAAATGGATCCGGATAATGATATGAAGGCGTTTTGCCCAATCGTGCCAAAAAATCAGCTTTAACAGCGGGAAAATCAAAGATATTATAGGGACTTTCATTAGCATTGATAACAATATTTTCTTTGATTTCCGGGACTTTATAGGGTTCAAACGAACGGATCGTACTGCGAAGCCAAGATTTATTCATCGATTCTTCTCCTTACAGCAAGGCCGTGGGCCTGCAATCCTTCTACATTAGCAAAACGGATGACCTTGTCGGCAACAGCTTCAAAGGCTTCTTTGTTGTATTGCAGCAGGCTGCTCCGTTTGACAAAATCATATACGCCCAATGGGGATGAAAATGCCGCCGTTCCCATCGTCGGCAGTGTATGATTGGGCCCTGCAAAATAATCACCCAGCGGTTCCGTCGTATAGGAGCCAATAAAAATAGCGCCGGCATTAATAATTTTATCGACATACGCTTCGGCATCGGAAAATTCAATTTCCAAATGTTCCGGCGCAATCAGATTCATAATGTCTACTGCCTGGTCTTTATTCTTTGTAATAAATACTTTTGCATGGTTTTCTACAGATGCTGATGCAATTTCTTTACGTGGCAATTCTTCCAGCTGACGCTGTACTTCTGCTTCGACAGCATGAGCCAACGCCGCACTCGGTGTCACCAGGAACACGGCAGCCCGCCGGTCATGTTCTGCCTGAGCCAGCAAATCTGCGGCAACCCATACAGGATTGGCATCATGGTCTGCCAAAATGCCGACTTCACTAGGACCGGCAATCATATCAATGCCAACCGTACCAAAGACAAGTCGTTTAGCCATGGCTACGTATGCATTGCCTGGACCAACAATTTTAAACACAGGCGGAATACTTTCCGTGCCAAATGCTGCCGCCGCAATTCCCTGCGCGCCGCCCACTTTGTAAATTTCCGTCGCGCCGGCAACATGAGCCGCTGCCAAAATATACGGATTGACAGAGCCGTCTTTGGCTGGCGGCGTAAAGACAGCAATCGAAGGAACACCTGCAACATGTGCCGGAATCGTATCCATCAACACAGTAGACGGATAGGCAGCTGTACCCCCCGGCACATACACACCGACACGCTGAATCGGCGTAAATTTAGCTCCCAAGCGTACACCGGGACGAAATGTATCCATCCAAGTTTTCTGTACTTGACGCTGATGATACGTGCGGATATTATCGGCTGCTTCTTCCAAAACAGCCATAAATTCTGGTCCAACTTTTTTCGTTGCTTCATCAATTTCTTCTTTGGTTACCAAAAAGCTGTCTAAATGAACGCCATCAAATTTTTCGGTCAATTCACGTACAGCTGCATCCCCTTTATCTTGTACAGCCTGCAAAATTGCTTCTACACTGGCACGAATATCTGCGCTTTCTGACTGATCTCGTTTC
>JBNMKW010000069.1:0-10567 GCA_050874545.1 Megasphaera sp.
CACCTATGGCGCCTCGACAGTGAGCGGCAACGTCAATGGAGATACCTACGGTGTGGGAGACATTCGGGTCACTAAAACAGCCGATGGAGCCTTGACAGGAAGCAGCACTGGCAGAGTCACGAACGACGTTGGCAGCTATACATGGACAGGCGAGGCAAGCAGTGATCGTGCATCGTTAACTAAAAACTACGATCTGGAAGTAGGAACGGGCCAGTCGAAAGTAACGAAAGCCAAACTGACTGTAGGCTTGAACAATGTTCAAAGAATCTATGGAAACAGCCACTTGCAAGATGGGTACACCTATGGTGCCTCAACAGTGAGCGGCAACGTCAATGGAGATACCTACGGTGTGGGAGACATTCGGGTCACTAAAACAGCCGATGGAGCCTTGACAGGAAACTGCACTGGCAGAGTCACGAACGACGCTGGCAGCTATACATGGACAGGCGAGGCGAGCAGTGATATTACATCGTTAACTAAAAACTACGATCTGGAAGTCGGAACGGGTCTGTCGAAAGTAACGAAAGCCAAGCTGCATGTTCGGACCGATGACCAAACGATTACAGTAGGGCAAACACCTCATTACACAGGACAGCTGGCTGGATTGACTAATGGCGATTCAGAAAGCGTATTGGGGTATTTACAGTATGGAAGCATTGACCCAACGTATGAACAACGTGCCGGAACCTATACAGATGCTATTCAAACGGTTCAGGATGGACACTATGGCATGCTTCCAATGTCCTATCAAAAAAATTATGATTTTACCTATCAATGGGGAACCTTGTTCGTTCAGGACAAGACGCCGGATACGCTAGAATCATTTGATAATGTATTCTATGATACGCCATGGGACAGACGGCATCATTTCCGGGAACGCCGGGCAGAGCTGTATTTTGTAGATGGCGGTGTGAATACGAACTTGTAATGACCAGGTACTGCGTATAGAAATCCCCTGTATAGGCTGGTAGTGCCTATGCAGGGATTCTCTATATGATGGAAAGAAAGGAATTTTAATTATGATACCTAATAAAGTCTGTGGCATAACAATGGCAATGGTCTGTATGGCCGCAGTATGCCAAGGGGCTTCTCCGATTCCTACCTTTGATAAGGAAGCCGTTACGACACAGCCCTATGGACGAACGGGACAGCAAGAAGGCACGGTAGATACGAGCCGCGTCTATGGACAGAGCGGTAATACAGGGACGGCAGAACGTCCGGCTTTTTATATCCAAAAAATCATTTTGCAGGGAACGATTCTGCCGGAGGAAGAGCAGGACGGATTGCAGCAAATTTTGAAGGCCTATAGCCAACGAAATGTAGAAGTCCGGGAATTAAATGCATTGACCCAGAAAATCACGGAATATTATCGCACCAAGGGATATACGATTCCGCAGGCTGTATTGCCGCCGCAGGAGGTAGCCAACGGGGTCTTGACTATTCATGTGTATACAGCGGCCTATGATTCGATTAGGGTACTGAAAAATGAATCCGATGTGGCAGATGCTGTTGTGCAGCGATACGTCCAGACGCTTCATCCCGGAGATACGATCAAAGATACGGCGCTTGAAGGTGTGATGAATACGCTGAATGATTTGCCGGCAGTGACGGCACGTGCTGTTCTGGCGCCGGGAGATACGGCAGGTACGACAAAGGTAGGTATTGAGGTGCTGCGGCGGCCTGTATGGAACAATTATGTATTCGTTGATAATGGCGGCGGATATTATTCCGGGAAATATCGCTACGGGTTTCATACGGAAGTAAACAATCCCAGTCATTCGGGAGATAAATTTATTCTGAGCGGCATGATGACCAATCATGACGTCAAAAACTATGGCATTCGGTATGAAGCCCCTATTGGCAATGATGGAACACGGTGGGGCATCGGCTGGAGTCAATCGAGCTATGAATTAAATACGAACAGCTTTGTCCAGTCGCTGGGCCAATCCCGGGGCATTAGCTTTTATGGATTGACGCCGTTGTATCGCGACCGCTTGCAGCGTCTTACGCTGTTATATGGGTATGACCATAGAAACATTAAGGACCGCAATCAATTTCGCTTGGATATATTGCCGGGCATCCCCGTTTTTGGAGAATTTTCCACGGAAAAGATAAGCAATGTATTTCATATCGGCCTGAGCGGCAGCCAGTATTATCCCAATCAGTTTACGCAATACAGCCTTATCTACTGGAATGGGCATATTCGCACCGATACGGGAAGCGGCAGTTCCATGTATTATGATGGAACCTATCATAAGGTAACGGGAGATTTGCTGAATATATGGTATGACGGAGCCTGGAATTACCGCATCAATGCCAGCGGGCAGCTGGCCAATCGCGCCTTGGACAGTAGTGAACAATTCTTCTTAGGCGGTATGAATGGCGTGCGGGCGTATGGGGCCAGTGACGGTTACGGCGATGCGGGCTATTTGGTCAGCGGAGAAATTCGCCGTCAAACGGGCATTCCCTATTTGGAAGCAGCGGTCTTTGCAGACACGGCAGGCGCTAAATTGCGTGATGCCGGCAGCAACGCCTGGGATCATTTGTCCGGCTGGGGCGTAGGATTGCGGTATCAAAAGCCCAATGACTGGAATGTGCAGTTGGATTATGCATGGAAAATTCATGCACGCCAGGACCGTACAGAACCGGACAATCATAATGGCAGATGGTGGCTGCAAGTATATAAAATGTTTTAATATAGATGCACTGGCTGTAGGGATGCAGCCGGGGACAACGAAAAAAGCTGTCGTCATTGGGAACGACAGCTTTTTTCGTTGTTGCAGAATTATTTTTGTACGGTGCTTGTGTGGAGCAGTTCGCCAGATGGGAGATAGCTGGAAAAGGATAAGGTATTTTCTGACGCTTCCATGACGAGATAATTGTCTGTTTCGGGCTGCGGGGCAACGTATTCATCTAAGGCATGCTGTTTCCAGAGTCCCGGGTATTGAACGTTGCCGGCAACGCCTGTAATAATGTATAAGGGGCCGCTGGCATTACGCTGGAAGTCGGCAATATGTCCGCGATCCCGATAGGTATGCAGGTGGGCAGAAAGTACGACATCGACGCCGTATGCATCAAAAAGGGGCATCCAAGCTTTTCCTTCGTCAGAAAACCCTTCTTCTCTGGGTTCTGGACGAGTGGCAAAGCCATATTGCAAGGGGTCTTTGTGCATTAAGACAACTTTCCATTTTTTGGCAGTACTGCGAATATCCTTTTGGAACCATTCCATTTCATCGGTCAGCAGCTGAGGCTGAAATTGTGCCATTTCAGTAATTTGCGTATTTAACACGATAAAATGGACGTCGCCGTAATCAAAGGAATAGAATTGATTTTGATAGTCTGGGTTTTCCTGTGTTGGCAGTGAGAACAAATGAAGATATGCGATAGGCATGCGGATTTTCCAATCTCGGTTGTAGGTTTCGTGATTGCCCATAATCGGCGCGACAGGAATTTGGCTTGCCATGTCTGCGACGACGTCAAACCAGGCGTTCCATTGGTAATGGTCTTGCCCATTGTCAACTAAATCGCCCATGTTGATAAAAAATTGAGCATCCGGATTGGCTTGCCATGCCGGGTCTTTGGTAGCGGCCCAGGCACTGTAGTCGCTGGATTGGGAATCAGGAAAAATTAAGGCTTTGAAGGCAGTTCCCTGCGCTGTTTGCAGCGGCATCCAATCGCTTCGCTTTTTTTCATACCCAACGCGGTATTCGTAAGATGTTCCTGGCGTCAGGTCTGTCAGTATGGCTGTGTGAATATATGTCGTCGTATCGTCATCGGTAAATTCTTCGCTGTTTGCGGGGACGCTCCATATCTCATTACTGTCTTTGCGGCGGTATTCAACGACGGCGTTGTCTTCTGAAAAGGAAGATTGCCACATAATCGTACGGGATGTGGTGCTGTCTTTGGTAATGACTTGCCGGATATTGGCGGCATCTACGGTGTCAGTGGGCGCATAATGAGCAGCGACAGCTTTGGTCGCTTTTACACTTTGCTGGGTGACTGTTTTGGCACCGGGAACCCACATATATGCGGCAGCACAGGCAATGAGCAAGATAGGGCATAGCCATTTGGCAAGCTTTTTTTTATTCATCGTTATATCCTCCTGAAATTAAGTATTTTATGATATCATACTACTTAGAGTGTGCTTTAAGTCAAGAGGGAAAATGCTGACTAACAGGGTAAAAGCTGTAGTATATAATGAATATACGTCATAAAGCATAAAAATAACAGAAATATTACATTGACACGATAAAAATTAAGTGATATTATAATTACAGTTAACGAACACAAAACAACATACGCAGAGGCAATGGTGCTGAGATATATCTTAGACATCATTGCCTCTGTTTTATTTTGTGTGGTTGCTGCATAGTATTTGGATATAGGGGGAATAGACAATGCGATTGACAGAAACAGGTTTGACAGCAGAAGATATTAAGGCAAAAGTAAAAAAGTACATGATTGAAACGTACGAACGGTATGATTTTTTGGCAGAACGGGCTAAGGGAATGTATGTATACGACGAAAAGGGGACACCGTATCTGGATTTCTATGCTGGCATTGCCGTCAACAGCGCAGGCAGCTGTAATGACAAAGTTGTCATGGCCGTTATCGACCAGGCGATGGATATTATGCAGACGTTTAATTATCCATATACGATTCCACAGGCGTTGCTGGCTGAAAAAGTTTGCACGACTATCGGCATGGATAAAATCTTTTATCAAAACTCTGGGACAGAAGCGAATGAAGCTATGATTAAAATGGCCCGTAAATATGGGGTAGAAACGTATGGCCCACACAAATATAATATCGTTACTGCTAAGATGTCGTTTCATGGCCGTACTTTTGGTTCTATGAGCGCGACAGGACAGCCGGACAATGCCTGCCAGCTTGGGTTTGGTGATATGACGCCAGGCTTTACATATGCAGAATTCAATAATTTGGAAGCATTTAAAAAAGCTGTTACGGAAAACACGATTGCCATCATGGTGGAACCGGTACAGGGCGAAGGCGGTATTCACCCGGCAACAAAAGAATTTTTGACAGGCCTGCGAAAATTGTGCGATGAAAAAGGGTTGTTGCTTTTATTGGACGAAGTACAGACAGGTTGGTGCCGTACCGGTGCTGTTATGTCTTACATGAATTACGGCATTAAGCCGGATATTGTTTCTATGGCAAAAGCTATGGGCGGCGGCATGCCGATTGCTGCGATTTGTGCGACAGATAAAGTTGCCAAAGCATTTACGATGGGGTCTCACGGCAGTACTTTTGGTGGACATCCTGTATCCTGCGCGGCAGCACTGGCAGAAGTAACAGAGCTGTTGGATAAAGATTTGGCTGGCAATGCGAAGAAAATGGGCGCGTATTTCTTGGAACAGGCACGAAAAGAAATTCCTCATCTGAAAGAAGCCCGCGGTCAGGGTCTTATGATAGGTCTTGAATTTGACGGTGTCAACAGCGTGGATATCAAACACAAATGTTTGGAAAAACATATGTTGACGACTGCGATTGGTTCTACTATTATTCGATTGGTTCCGCCGCTGATTTTACAGAAAGAACATGTAGACAAAGCGATTGCTATTTTGAAGGAATCTGTTGAAGAATTGACAAAATAAAAGCATCAAAAGGGAATGCCTTCTAGAGAGGGGATAGAAGGCATTCATCTTTTTTAGGGGGAGATTGGATGAGACATTTTGTAGTAACAGTAGGCTGCGAGTTTGGCAGCGGCGGGCCGGAAATCGGCAAAATGCTGGCAGCATCTATGGGGATTGAATATTATGACCGTGATTTGGTCGATAAAGTTGTTGAAAAAATCGGCGTGGATAAAGCGTTGGTAGAACAGGCTGATAATAAAAATTTTGTTCCTTTTGGCATCAATACATCGTTGGGGACACGCTATGCGAACTTATCCAATAAAGTAATTTATACGCAGTTTGAAGTTATTCATAAAATGGCACGCCATTCCTGTGTTATTATTGGCCGTTGCAGCGATTATATTCTAAAAGACGAACCGGATGCCATTAATGTATTTATTTATGCACCGGAAGAAAAACGAATACAGGCCGTCGTAGATAAGATGCATGTAACGAAAAAACGAGCTGTGGAACTAATTCATGAGTATGACAGTATGCTGCATAGACGATATAAATACATTACCGGAACCTATCGCGGCGACCGGCACAATCGACATTTGCTGGTAGACAGCAGTGTATTGGGATGGGAACGGACGGCAAAATTTATTCAAGCGTTTGTCGAAATGCGGTTTGAAGAGATGTAAGTACAACAAATGAGGGGGAATTTATATGGCTGCAACCAAAGCATCTGATTTTGATAAAGTCCTCAGTGCATGGGATATACTGGTTATTGCCTTTGGCGCGATGATTGGCTGGGGCTGGGTTGTTTCTACGGGCGACTGGATTATGCAGGGCGGCGTCGTAGGGGCTATGCTCGGCTTTGTCATTGGCGGCTTGATGGTGTTTTTTGTAGGGCTTACGTATGCGGAACTGACGTCAGCCATGCCCCAGTGCGGCGGCGAACATGTCTTTAGTTTTAAAGCCATGGGACCGATTGGCTCGTTTGTCTGCACATGGGCTATTGTCTTGGGGTATGTCAGCGTCGTATGTTTTGAAGCCTGCGCGCTGCCGACGATTGTAACGTATATTTATCCGGAATTTTTGCAGGGGTATTTATACAGCGTAGCTGGATTTGATATTTATGCGTCGTGGCTGGCTCTAGCTATATTGGTAGCCGCTTTTATTACCTATATCAATATTATTGGCACGAAAACGGCTGCTATTTTGCAGACAATTTTGACTGTTATTATCGGCGGCGTAGGTATTCTTTTAATAGCTGCTTCTCTGTTTTCCGGGCAGGCAGATAATTTAGATAATCAGCTGTTTATGGGAGCGACGACAACGGATATGCTCAAAGGAACACTGGCTGTTGCAGTCATGACGCCGTTCTTCTTTATCGGCTTTGATGTCATTCCGCAGGCTGCAGAAGAAATCTCTGTATCGCTGAAAAAAATCGGCCGTATTTTGATATTGTCCATTATACTGGCAGTTGCGTTTTATGCCTTAATTATTTTTGGCGTAGGCTACGTCATGAATAATACAGCTATTGCCAATGCCATGAAAGGAGTCGGCGGCTTGGTTACGGCAGATGCCATGGCGACGGCTTTTGGCAGTACGATGATGGCGAAAGTCCTGATTATTGGGGGGCTGTGCGGGATTATTACGAGTTGGAATTCGTTTTTAATCGGCGGCAGCCGTGCTATGTATTCGATGGCGGAATCGTACATGATTCCGCATGTATTTGCTAAGCTGCACAAAAAATATAAAAGCCCTGTCAATGCGCTGCTGCTTATTGGCCTGCTTTCGGTCATTGCACCGTTTTTTGGCAAAAAAATGCTCGTCTGGGTTGTCGATGCCGGCAACTTTGGCTGCTGCGTAGCGTACTGTATGGTAGCCGTTTCCTTTATGATTCTTCGTTCCAAAGCACCGGATATGCCGCGTCCATATCGTGTTGGGCATTACAAACTGGTCGGTGCCATGGCAGTATTGATGTCCGGTTTTATGGTAGCGATGTACATCATTCCTGGTTCCGGCGCAGCATTGGTTCCGCAGGAATGGGGCATGGTATTGGGCTGGTCTGTATTGGGCTTGGGTTTTGGCTTGTTCTGCAAAGCACGGTATGGTGAAAAATTTGCTACGCATGTCGATGTCGCTGTGGAAGCACCGAGCGAAACGGCACGCGATATGGCCTTTGGCCTGGCAATGGCAAGTGCTCTGAAGGAAGTACAGGCGGAAGGGGCTGTCACCTATGCGGAACGGCCGCTCAATTTCTCCTTTTTCATGCCGTCCAATATGATTTTCGGCTCGCATACATGCCGTAAAGCTGGTGCGCTTGTTAAGACGTATGGCAAACAGGCACTGTTTGTGACGGACTCTACGGCAAAGCGTATAGAAGACGCATGGGAAACGATTCAAGACAGTTTTGATAAGGCAGGCGTACACTACGGTGTGTTTGCCCATGGTGACAACAAAACACAGCAGGTCATGATTCAAAACGGCTTGGAACAGCTGCAGCATATCCAGGGCGATATGGTAGTGGCTGTCGGCGGCAATGATGCAGTGATCAGTGCCAAACAGATTGTATATGCAGCGGAAAAAGAATGGAAAAAACATATTCCGCTGGTCATTATTCCGGCAACGTATGATATAGAAGAAGCCTTTCATGGTGTCGTGATGTGGAAAGATGCAGACGGAAAAGATCAGGCAGTCTACAGTCCCAGTGCCAATGCGGCGGCTGTTTTGGTTGATCCGGTATGCATGAAAACAATGCGTAAAAAAGAAATTGCCTTGGCTGGATTTGCATCCGTCTGCCGTACGATTAATGCGTATACGGCGCATACATCCCAGCCTTTAGCAGATGCGATGGCACTGTACGGCTTATCGCTGCTGAAAAAACATTTGGTATCTGTCTATCAGGATACAGCCAGTGAAACAGACTGGGAAAAATTGGTCCTTGGCAGCATTATCAGCTGTATGGTGGGATATGGTACAGGAAATGTGCTGCTGTGCGGCATGAAAGAAGCGGCTGCGTTGGTTCATATGGCGTATGAAGATGTTCTTCCTGCCGTGTATCCGTTGGTGTTGGACTTAGCCAGCAAACAAGATGTGTTCCGTTATGGAAAAATTGCACGTACACTTGGCGGGTTTACAGCCAGCGACTGCGCAACGCGGTTATTAGAAATGGAAAAGCAGCTGCAGCTTGATGTGCGAACAGCGGATTTGGGACTTACGGAAGAAAATATTGCCCGTATGACCAAAATTTACCTGTCATACTGTGCTAAAACAACAGATGCAGATACGCAAACCGTACAGTCGGTACAGACTGCAGCAGCAGATATGTGAAACAAGCTGTCCTTTTATCCCGATTTTACACTGCTAACGTGTAGAATCGGGACTTTTTTTGCTGAAATAAAGAGGATTTTTTGCTATAATGTGGAATTGTATAAAGATAGTATGTTATTATTTACATATTGGAGGTAGTCAATATGACGCTCAGTCTATTTTGGTCGCGATATACGCTTGAACTTCACGATCGTCACATTCGCGCGATAGATGAGATGTATCAGTATCTTATTGCACGAGAAAAATGGAATTGGTTTTTGGCAAAAATTCCGGAACAAGAACAAGTCCGGATACTGCGGGGGCATAATCTGGGTGAAGAAGCTTGGACGTGCCGCAAATGGCTGGACCATATGCTGGAATGGATAAAAGAAAACAAACCGCCGACAGTATATAATGCGGTAGTTGAACGGATTCACAGCATGGAACAGAAGCCGTTGGAAGATTTGGAAAAACAAGCGGCCCATTCCTTGTCCCCAGAAGAACTGCAGCGCCTCAGGCAGGCAGGATATTTTCAATGGCTGAAAAAGTCGGAATCGTAAAGGCAGATTGTCAAGGAGGGCTTATGGCATTTATGCAGCGTGTGTGTATATGTCTGATTAGTGTTTTTTGTATAGCTGCAGCCACTGTGATGCCACAGGCCATGGCGGCGGATGCTGTGCGGGCTATTGTGATTACCGGGGAGATTGACGGCAGTCAGGCCGCATTGGTGCAGCGGGGCATTGCGCAGGCTGAAGAAAATCAGGACAAAGCGGTGATGCTGCTCATCAATACGCAGGGAGGCCGCGTAGGCAGTGCGCTGAAAATACGAGATATGCTGCAGCGGACATCGCTGCCGACGATAGCCTATGTCACGTCACGGGCTTGGTCTGCCGGGGCATTGATTGCACTTTCGTGCCGTCATATTATTATGGCACCGGGCAGCAGCATAGGAGCGGCAGAGCCGATTCCCAATACGGAAAAAAATATAGCGGCTTTGAAATCAGAATTCAGCGCGACAGCCAATGCGATGGGGCATAATCCCAGCGTAGCGGAAGCCATGGTCGATAAGACAGACGGGTTCCCGGATTACGCAGAACCTGGAAAAATTTTATCGCTGACAGACAAACAGGCAAAAGAGCTGAATGTATCAGAAGGAACGGCGGATTCGCCGGAAGACGCCCTGCGGTTTTTCAGTATGGGAAATGCCGGCGTGCAGTATGAAGAACGAAATTGGAAAGATATGATCGTGGGCATACTGCAAAATGAATATGTCCGCATGATTTTCATTGCGCTTATTTTGGCTGCCATATTTTTGGAAATTAAAATGGCCGGCATGGGTATAGGCATTGCCGCGGCGTTTGTTTTGGGCGGCATGCTGCTGATAACCGGCGAGGAATCACTGACGGAAGACATCAAGGTATTAGCGGCGGTTATTGGCAGTTTTGTATGTATTGCCCTGGAGCTGGCCGCACCGGGAGCCGGTATTTTTGGCATTGTTGGCGTGCTGCTTCTATTTGGCAGTTTGTTTTATCTGCTGGGCGCGACGATTGATGCCGTATACATCTTAGCTGGCGGCACCGTGCTGGCACTGGTGCTGTTTTATGGTATTGGCAAAAAGCTGCCGAAGAGCCGGCTTTTGTCTAAGTTTACGTTGAAAACTCGTTCTACGAAAG
>JBNMKW010000070.1:0-10339 GCA_050874545.1 Megasphaera sp.
ACGCATACACATGGCATACACCGTACCCCCATACTTCTCCTATGAAACAGTACGAATAACTCGTTGCAGCTGTCAAACTGGACTTAAAATAATTATATCGTATTTGCGTTTTTATTCGCTATATCTAATATATATATCAACTAGTAAGTAGTAAAAAATCACAAAAAAAGACAAAATAGTGTTATTTTTTCCTATATATTCCCCATATTTCATCTAAATTATATCTTTTCAGAGAAAAACAGTAAAGTTACTACCCGCCTTTATTTTTATATATATAAATGTAATAATGTTTTTACCAGCTATTACATCTGTGCATATCATCACAAAAAACGCACGTTCTGACATTCTTCTGGAATTATTAGGCGCTTCTCTTTCTCACAAAAACCTAAAAAACAAGCCGCTTGCTGATAGCCAGCAACCCCATTTATCTTTTATAAAAAAACTTCTTTCATTTTTGAAACATCAATCCACACATAAGACCGCTATGAGGAAAATTTTTACGTCGTACTGGTACAAGCATATTTATTTTTTTATTAACCATATCTTCATCAGTGCAGATGCTTCTCTAACTAATATACCATTACGTCAAATTTGCTAATGAACGCATCACCAAATCCACATCCTGATTCTCTAGTTCTTGAATGATATGCAAATATGTTTTCTGTGTCGTCGTCATACTCGCATGCCCTAATCTCCTAGCTACACTGCCGATAGAAACACCAGCAAACAATAAAATAGACGCATGGGTATGTCGCAGACCATGAACGGAAATAATCGGTATTCTTAATTTTTTACAATGTCGCTCCAATATGCTGTTGACGGTAGAGTTATATACATGAATACCTCTATGTACAAAAATAGGTTCATTCTCCGAAAGATGTTTAGTCAACGTTGCAAACTGCATGACTGTCTGCCAATCAATCTGTATTTTTCGCACAGATGATTTATTCTTAGTTGGCTGAAATCCCCCACGTCCCTTGTAATTCCACGTTTTATTAATGGATAGGGTTTGATGCGCAAAATCAAAATCGTGTGGCGTCAAGGCCAATGCTTCGGAAAATCGCATTCCTGTTTTGGCAACCAGCAAAATAAACCAATCCCAATTTACAGTATCTGCCAAATCCAAGTTTGTCAACAACGTATGTAATTCAAATTGATTCAAATATTTTATCTTCTTTTGCGAAGGTGTTTTCCCTTTGATAATGACCTTACGAGTCGGATCTCTGGGAATAAGACCTTCATCGACTGCATCTAATATGGCACCTTTTAATTGATGATGAAAGTCCATCGTTGTCTGTCGTTCGTGATATTTAGCATATTCATTAATAAGCTGTTGATATACAATACGGGTCATATCGCATAGTTTGACTTGCGGAATCAATTTCTGTACCCAAGCTTCGGTCATTTTATATTTTGCCAGCGTTACATTCCGAATGGCCCCTTCCTTGTATACCTGCACCCATTGCATATAATAGTTGGCAAACAAATCTGATTTTTCTATTTTTTCAAGCATTACGTATTCCTCCTTATCATCTGCACTGACGAAGGAATACGTTTGCTTGTCTGTTACTATTTTTCTTTAGAATGTTTAGTTTCCTCTATAGGTATCTCTACTACTTCTTTTCCTCCCGATAAAATAAAATCCATTAAAAACGCATTGATGCGATTGCTCACTCTAAATGGCGGTATTGTTTTTCCATCTATTCGTTCAAAGTACTGTTTCGCTTTTTTCTTATCTACCGTTGCCTTTAACGCATCAAACCGTCCGTAAGCATTTAAATTTTCTTTTACCACACCGGCCTGCAACAACTCACTTACTTTCTTTTCATCACATCCTAAATATCTATGAAGTCGTTGGAGCTGTTCTTTTCCAGCTTGATTCATATACATCGTAATATAATCTCGCAAGGTCTTCGTATCTTCCAGCTTTATATCACCCGTCTGCACATCATGTAAAAACAAGTTAGCATATTTCTGTTCGTCCTGCGATAAGAAAGCAAACGATTTATGCAGTTCTTCCAACGTTTCCTCTACCATTTCCGGTGTTACATCGGGTTGATTCAACTGTTTCTTCCATTTTTCAAACCGTGAATTCATATACTGATAATCGATTACACCTGTATTTTGTTCTGTCAAATACGGATCAATCGTAAAGGTAACATCTTCCTCATCACGGTCATCATTGCTATGAGGCTTGCGCAGTTCTTTATACCGTTGTAACAAAACAGTATACGTATCTTTGGTGCATGTTACAGCTATTCTTTCTTCTTTTGTATCTTCTGCATCTTCAAGAGATATAGGATATTCCAGTTGTTCCCACGTAAATCCTTGAATTTGTGCTGCTTGATAATATGTAGAAAACTCACGGAATAATGTAGCAAATTTGGCTTTGACCGTTACGTCTTCCGGAAGATGTCCCATATCAGGAA
The DNA here is from genome assembly GCA_050874545.1 of Megasphaera sp. Classification (GTDB taxonomy): domain Bacteria; phylum Bacillota; class Negativicutes; order Veillonellales; family Megasphaeraceae; genus Megasphaera. The sequence continues at coordinate 2,430 of JBNMKW010000070.1, forward strand.
TACCTGCATTGATAAACAACTCTTTCATGTCGTCAATCGCTTGATTCATATGCTTGATATTTTGTGGCAAATGGTCTGCAAAAAGTCCTCTAGGCCGTTCGCCAGAATATAATTTGACAGCCGCTTCTATATTCTTTTTCATCGTATGGGGCATTCGATAATAGCGAATCGATCCAAACGGTTTTTCATTAATATTATAGAGACGATTCGTTCTCGAAAAAGCTTGAATTAAATTCTGATATACCAGCATTTTATCCAAGTACAGTGTATTAATCCATTTGGAGTCAAATCCGGTCAACATCTGATTGACAACGATCAGTAAATCCAGTTGTTGTTCTGGTTTGATGCGTTCATATGGCTTCTTATGAGCCAATCTAGCCGATACATCCTTTTTAAACGCATCATATGTTCCTATATCAAATTGCCGTTCATATAACGCATTATAATCTATCAACATTTCTTTGAGTCCGTCTTCTTTATCCAGTGCCTTACTGCTGTTTTTATTATCAATCGTTGGATCAAACAGCCCTGTTACACGCAGCTGCGGCGCCGTGTTCTTGAATTTTCGATAATATTGACATGCTTCGGGAATGCTGCTCGTGGCAAAAATAGCGTGAAACTTATTATTGCGGCTCATGGTCAGCCAATTTTCCACGATATCATCGACAACAGCCTGTTGATAGTCTTCTGTTTCATACGCCTCTTTCCCTATATAGTCTTCGATACCCTTATGATAGGTACCGTCTTCCCCTAGATATCCCGCTATGGGAACCTCTTGCTGTGACATAAACCGATAATAGATAGCACTCTTCTTTTTATCCTGTAACGCTTCTTCTACGGATGCTGCATGTGCTTCTTCCAATGCTACTTTTGTTCGTACATCTTTGTCTTTATACACCATAACCATGGTCGGGTCAAATCCCAAGACATTTTTATCCCGAATCCCATCGGCAATCGTATAGCGATGCAGTTCATTGCCAAAAATATCCGTTGTTGTATTTAATACTTTTTCATTTTCTCGAAAAACAGGCGTACCCGTAAAACCAAAGAACAAGGCATGCGGAAAGGTTCGTTTAATCGTATTCAACATATCTCCAAACGTCGAGCGATGGCATTCATCAATAATAAATACGATGCGTTTAGCTTGTATATCTGCTAAATCTTTCGTCCGCATTTTACTGGCTGCATCTTCTTTGATATTGCTCATTTTTTGAATGGACGAAACAATCAAGGTGTCTTTAGGTGCCGTGCTTTTTAACTTACTGATCAACGTGATAGTATCTTCCGTTTCCTGCACATCATCGGCATTATCTGCAAAGGCTCGATATTCCTTGAGGGATTGCGTACCTAATTCAATGCGGTCCATCAAAAAAACTACTTTATCTGCATCGCGTGATGTAGCAATCAGTTGGGCTGATTTAAACGATGTCATGGTTTTGCCGGACCCCGTCGTATGCCAAATATATCCGCCTAACTGATTTTTTTCATTCCATTTGTGTTTAGATACTTGGTCAGCAATCTTATTAGCCGCATAGTACTGATAACTTCGCATGACTTTTAAGATACCATCCGCCTGATCGGCAACCGTATAAAATCCAATCAGTTGATGTGCCAGCGGAATAGACAAGATAGTCGAAGCAATTTGACGCCAATCGCTAATGATTTCATTATTAAAATCTTCCCAATGGAAATAAAAATCCGGATTAAAGGTGCCACCGGGACCGGGGTTGGCAAAATAGCATGTTTCTTCCGGATTCATGGCGACAAAAATTTGCACCAATGAAAAGAGTCCCGTAAACACGCCTTCATGGGCATATTTGACAATCTGGTTGCAGGCTTCCGATACGGGAACCCCCGATTTCTTTAATTCAATATGAAATACAGGCATGCCATTAATCAGCAGCATCAAATCGCCCCGTCTGTCTTGCAAAACTTGTTCATGGCGGTGAAATATAGGTTGTTCCACAATCTGATACCGACTTTGTCCCGCCGCAATTTCTTGGCGATCATAAATTTTTAGGCTAATTTCTTTGTGATAATGGAGTGTATCTTTGAGATTTTGCCGTGTAATTGCCACAGTTTTTCCGTTGATAAAACCGTTGAGTGCCAGCGGTGTTTTCAAACTTTTTATTTGTTCTAGCAGCTGGTCCATTTCTTCTTTTACCAATGGCTGTCCATTAAGTCTATCAATGTCTTGATTATTTTCATACAAAATATCCGCCCAATTCTGTATTAGATCTTCTTCTGTCGGATGATGAAGAACATCTTTTTCCCAGCCATTACGCTGCAAGGCAGCGATAAGGGCATGTTCAAAATCTACTTCTTTGTCAAATCCAATCATAATTTTCTCCTTTTTTATGTGTCATATACTATAAAAATGCTATCGTTGATGAAGGGTAATAACACCATTGAGATTATCTATAAAATTTCCAATAGATATTTGTTCTTTAAAATTCGTCCATGGAATCTCAATAGTTTTCATTCCCTCAATATCAATACTCCGTCCATCTCTTATTCCATAGACATGTGGTTTAAGGTCATGATCGATGAATTTAGGGGATCGGAAATACACATAATAAAATCTTGAATCAGTCCCATTACCATGAAAAGTATGATAAGCTGGACTGATAATTCCAAGAGCTGTAGCTTTTTCAAGGCCTCCTTCAAATGAACGAAGATGAACTATAAAATCTTCCTCATAAACTACTTTATAATTCGCCAAGCTTGCTTTATCATACTGAAGGTTTCTATCAGATTCATCTCTTCGGACAGTTCCTCCACCTTGGACTATTGTCATTGCCGGAAATTCAGGTTGCCCCTTTTCAGAATATTCTTCAAACACATCCCCTAACTTACGCTGTTCCCAATCATCGGTGAATCCTTTGAAACGGATAGCCGGTGTTTTCTTATTTTTCATGTGATTTCACCCCCAAGAGGCGTTGAAATTCTCGGATACTTTCCATATCGGTTTCAGAACCGGTCAATTCTGAAAGCATGTCCGCCAACGTAGTTTCTGTTTGGGTAATTTCTTCTTCAATCTCTCCGTAAGTATGTTCATATTTTTTTGCCAACGCAAGTATATGTTTTTCCAATCTGTTCATTACTTGCTGAGATAGTGAAAGGATTTCTTCATACATTGGGTCTATCCATTTTTTCTGCAACAAGATATAGGCTTGGTCATATGGCAAGGTTTCGATGAGTTCTTTCGTTCGGAGTTGTAATGCGATTTCTTCTTCTTTCACTGCTTTTTTGAGGGCTTTTTCTTCTTTGTTTAGCTTATCTACGTCTTGAAGCTGTGCAATCAGCCGGCTATATGCTACCGCATCATCTTGTTTTAGCTGTTTAATCACATTCGGCACATTTTTAATGACAAATGCATCATTAGTATCATTCAACGCATCGCTAATGACTTCTTTATCATCCTCGCTTAGTGCTTCTACTATCGTTTCATACGTTGACGGAATTTCTTGCAGACGGCCTTGTTTCGCTTCTATTTGTTGTACCTCGTTAGGAAGCAAGTTTTGTTGTACTAGTGTAAAAGGCAAAATACGTCCTTTCCAACCATCTTGTACTTCGATATCTCTGCCATTTTTCTTTTTGACAACCATCACTGGGTCTACGATATTTACGGCTTGTATCGTTTCTTGCTGAATAATTTCTAAATCACCGGCAATTTCATTATATTTTGTTTTAAAAATTTCATACGCTTCATATACATCTACGAGCGGTATATCTACAAAGCGGCAAAATATATCTTCCGTCAGTGTATCTTCTGTTTTGACGATAGACAACGTTTCGGCATTATCTATCAACATGTTAGACAATGTATCTTTAAAATCAGCAAAGGCTGTTTGATATTGCTGTAAAAATAGTTTGACAGCTGTATTTTCAGTAATACAATGTTTCATATCGTCTGTCTTGATTTGTGCATACATGCCATCGGTTGTAAAAAGTTCTGTTTTCAAACTAGGAAAAATCTTCCAATACGCCTGCAAGGCATCTAATTCTACTTCAGGAATGCCGCCAAACAGCAAGGAATGCATATCCCAATGTTCCGTTTCTTCCGATGAATCGACATAACGGGGAATATTGAGGTTGTAATTATTGGTACGAATTTCTTCTCTGCTAATTTTACGAGAATATTTGGGGATATCTAAACGTTTTGTTACGGTATCTACAATTTTGCGTATATCACAAGCACGCAGTTTATTATTTTTTCCTTCTTTGGCAAAACCCTTGGAAGCATCGACAATCAATACATCCGTATTTTCTCGTTTTTGTCGTAAAACCATAATGATAGTGGGAATGCCTGTCCCATAAAAGATGTTTGCAGGTAAGCCGATAATGGCATCAATATTATTTTGTTCAATTAAATTTTTGCGTATTTCCCCTTCTTCACCACCACGGAATAAGACGCCATGGGGCAATACAATGGTCATCATGCCGTCTGGTTTCACGTGATATAAGTCATGCAGTAAAAAGGCATAGTCTGCCTTGGACTTCGGGGCCATACCATATCTTGCATAACGTGGATCATTTTCTTTGCCTTTCGGTTCCCATCGTTGTGAATAAGGCGGATTACTGACAACAGCATCAACATACAACGGGTCATACGTTCCTGTGGGATCTGCTTCATCAAAATATGGCCAATCTTCTTCCAAAGTATCGCCATTTCTTGTCATAATATTATCCGGCAAGATACCACGCATGACTAAATTCATACGCGTCAAATTATACGTATTGGACTTGAGTTCTTGCGCATAATACCGAATACAATCAGGGTTTTCAATATATTTGGCAATGGCATGTCCAATCGTAATCAACAAGGATCCAGACCCGGACGTGGGGTCATAAATTTTTATTTCTTTTCGTTCCCTGATATGATTGGCAATAATTTCAGACATCAGCAACGATACTTCATGGGGGGTATAAAATTCTCCGGCTTTTTTTCCTGCATTGGCTGCAAATTGTCCTATCAAGTATTCATAAATAAATCCCAAGACATCATAATCTTGTTTTTTATCCATCGGAATTTCTTGAATCAGCTGAATTAAATCACTAACCGCTTTAGTCTGTGATTTGGTATTATCACCTAATTTACTGAGGCCTGTTTCCAATGTATTAAAGACGCCTTCAAATACCCTTTTATGGGATGGTGAAATCAATCTTGCAAATGAAGAAAGAGCCGTTCGTACATTATCAATGCTAAAATCAGCTCCCATGGAAATCCATGTCGAAAACAAGTCTTTATAGGCAATAAAATATCCTAAACTTTGTTGTACGTTTTCCAGTGTTTCCGCATCTTCTTCATGTACGTATTCTTTTATATCTTCTGCAGTATATTCATTGGCAAGCAGCCATTTTTCTTCTGTATCCGATAAGTATTTATAAAATATAAATCCTAGTATGTAATCTTTGTATTCATTGGCTTCAATTTTAGAGCGCATCCGATTGGCTGATTCCCAAATCTTTGCGGCTAATTGTTGTTTATTCATGTACACGTTCTCCCATCTACAGCGTAAGTACTTTTTTTATTATTGTACATGATTTAGATTTATTTGTCATGAATATCTGCTAATCTAATGCACTCATACTCACGCAAGATTGCACTTCATCCATGAATCTCGTGTTTTATTATGAATAGATTATCTTCTTATCACTATATAGAGAAACAAAAAAAACAGCTGCTCAAGATGTTATTCTAAAGCAGCTGTTTTTTCATTACAATACGTATACCTCGAATTTGCAATCCAAAAGATTCTTTGTGTCGTCTTTTTTAGTTCGCTTCGTTTTTTTAGCAGGCAGCGTGTTCTTTATTTGTTTTCAATCAAGCTGTAATAGGCTTTCTTATCTGCATACATTCTCTGGTCGCCGATTCGTTCTATGTCTTTCATTGTTTTCCATGCGACATCTTGGCTATACACATAGCCGCATGCCACATGGATACGGGACACCAGGCTTCCAGTCCATTTGCCCAGGGTTTCTTTGAAATCCTGCTGGATATACTGCAAGCGTTCCTTATCTACTATCAGAATCGCCGCAAATTCATCGCCGCCCATGCGATATACTTTGCCATAGCTGCCAAAGCACTGTTTCATACAAAACGCGGCTCCCTTCAACAGTTCGTCACCTGCTTCGTGGCCGATAGTATCATTGACCTTTTTGAGTCCATTGACATCCATCGAAACATAGACAAAAGGTATCCCCATTGCCAGCGTCATCTGCACGTCTTCTAAATAGGCTCTGCGATTGCGGCACTGTGTCAGTTCATCCGTATGGGAGGCATAGAGCAGGGATTCTTCTTTCCGTTTTTCACTATCAATATCGCGGATAGCTAACAGCAATGTACTAAGATCACCGGAGAAACGGCGTTTTATGACTACGAAAGACGCACGGAACCAGCGGTTTTTCGTCGTCATATAGTCTAACGAAATAATTCTTTTATGGCGAATTCGTTCTGCAATCGTAGATAAGTCTACAAATCGCCGCACCATAGCTTTATCTTCATCCGCAGTTTGCCGCTCCATAAAACGATACAGCCGCCGTCTAGCATCCGGCATGGCAATTCTCTTCTTAGGAAGCGGGCTATCGGCAGAATAATCCACGTAGGTATCTTGTTTTAAATCAAACAGATGCATGCTTTGATAAATTCTCGACATAGACAGCAAAATATCAAATTGGTTATCTCGTTCTTCTCTCGTCTTTAATATTTTGACCAGCATATATATAATAATCAATGCTGCCAGTAGTAAATAGCTGCCTATCACTATCAACGCCAAGGCATTACTTCTAGCCGTAGCTGCTGCCGACCAAGCCACTCCGATAGTATATGGGCCGGAAAAACGGAAAGAAATCTTGTTTTCTTCCCCATCAATATAGGCCGTTCCCTTGTGCAAATCGTTAGGATCGTTTTTACGGATAATGCCGATATCGTCTAACTTCTTGCCGATTTTCGCTTTATCTGTAGCCCCATATATTTCTCCCGTTTCTCGATTCGCTACAAAAAGCTGCATACCTTCATAGATCGGCATACGGCTGACTACTTCAGAAATTTCATTTTGCTTCAGTTCATTGAGTAAACGAACCGGTGCAATGCCTACTTCGATTAGACGTGTCCTTGTTTCGTCCCATGTCATGGCATACATCATTTCTTTTCGTTCTGATGTATTAGGCGTGACATCTTGGCAAAGCGTCAGCGAATAATCTGTTAACATGGGTTTAAAAAAGGCTATCTGTGTACCGGAATCTAATGTATAGCCCCAGTACTTGGGAATAGTGCCACTATAAATAACGCCCTTTTTATTAAATATATGGATTTCGTCTACAGACACCAACGCCGCAATTTTATTTAGTTCCTCTACGCTATGTTCTGCTTCTGGCTTTGCGTCAATGATGTAGGCAACTGTTTTAGCCCGGACGATATAATCTTCTTTCAACGAATCAATCAATTCTTTTTCGCTCAACTCATTGCTTTCTATCACGTTGACTACGCGATCTAACAAAAGCAGGGATGTGTTGTCAAAGTTTCGATTATTGATAGTATTAAGGATAATCAGCTGAATGCCCAGAGCCATGGCAATAATACAGGAAACCACCCCGATAACAATATATGTTTTTTGGTTTTTTCTATATATATTCCTAATCCTGCGCTTCATAGGAAACTCCATTCTACACTCGTAATTTCATACTATAATGGACATGCCAAAAGTTGCTTTCTCTAGTACCATGCCGGTAATTAAAGTATGAATACAAAGAAAACACTAGTTTATATAATAATGGGTCCCTTGTCAAGACCACTTGTTAAAATCTTAAGCGTGCCACCAGACGAGTTATCTTAAGCAGCAAAACAGCCAAAGTAGAGCTCATTAGGCACTTTGTAGCCTAAAGCCTCATGAGGCCGTACACGGTTG
>JBNMKW010000071.1:0-10310 GCA_050874545.1 Megasphaera sp.
CTTGAAAAAGTAATTTCTTTGATTGAAACGTGTCAGCAGCAACAGGCAGAATTCATTGTATTTCCGGAATTGTGTATTCCCGGATACCCGTATGGAATGTCTTTTGGTTTTTCTGTCGGCGCGCGGGATGCAGGCGGCCGCAGGGATTGGAAACAGTATTATGATAATTCTGTTGTGGTACCTGGACCTGAAACGAAACAACTAGGTGAAGCAGCACGCCGTGCCAAGGCTTGGCTTAGCGTAGGCATATCGGAACGAGATGCTGTGACGGCTACATTGTATAACTCGAATTTGCTTTTTTCTCCAGATGGGGAACTTGTTTTTTGTCACCGCAAATTGAAACCGACAGGCTCGGAACGAGTTGTATGGGGCGATGCGGATCGGGGATATTTTCCTGTCGGACAGACGCCATGGGGACCGGTTGGCAGTTTAATCTGCTGGGAAAGCTACATGCCTTTGGCACGGGTCGCATTGTATCAAAAAGGCATTACCATATACATCGCGCCGAATACCAATGACAATAAAGAATGGCAGGATACGGTTCGGCATATTGCGATTGAAGGACATTGCTATGTGATTAATTGTGATATGTTCTTTACCAAAGCTATGTATCCTGATACTATGGCATATCCTGAAGAAATTGCCAAATTACCGGATACAGTATGCCGCGGCGGTAGTTCGATTATAGATCCCTATGGACATGAAGTAGTAGGACCTGTATGGGATACAGAAGATATTTTATATGCTGAACTCGATATGGACGCTGTAGCGGCCAGCCGCATGGAATTTGATGCCTGCGGGCATTATGCACGGCCGGATGTACTGCAGCTGCATGTAGAAGATAAATAAAGTTTGTTGTCTTTCCAACCGCTTTTTAACAGAAAAATGTATATACTGTAGATAACGGAAGAGATATGCTTCCGCATGTATAGAGACGTACTGTTAAGGAGTGGTTTATATGAAATTCAACGTCAATGGTACTTGTATTTCCTGCGGCATGTGCGCTAATATCTGTCCGGAAGTGTTTCACATGCGTGACGATACCGGAATGGCAGAAGCGATTGGCGGCATCGTACCGGCAGAATCAGAAGCAGCTGCGCAGGAAGCTATGACTTCCTGTCCGGCAGGGGCTATTGAAGAACAAGAAGAATAGGTATGTATCTGTGAGTTTTGTTTTTGTTTGTAATTCTAAAATAAATGTAACCTATAGAAGGCAGCTATTGACAGGTGTGCATGAATCGTCTATGATATAGCTAAATTCATAGTACGTACGGCAAAGACGCTGTTAGAGCATAAGCTTTAACAGCGTCTTTTTTGTATAGGGACTACGGGGGAAGTTCGAGGGACTGTGAATTGTAGATGAATGGCTATATTTTTTTAGTATGTATTGCATTTTGTATATTGTATACAAAATAAAGCTTGCTGTAGATGGGGAGGATATTATGAGAACAGAACATGACTTCTTAGGTGAAATGAATGTACCGGACAACGCATATTATGGCGTACAAACGATGCGTGCCATGGAAAATTTCCATATTACAGGGGAACATTTAGATCCGGATTTCATTAAAGCCATGGCAATCGTCAAGAAAGCTTCTGCGTTGGCGAATATGTCAACGGGCCGCCTGGATGTAACGATTGGCAATGCCATCGTTCAAGCTGCCAGTGAAATTATTGCCGGGCAGTGGCTCGACCAGTTCCCAGTAGATCCCATTCAAGGCGGTGCAGGTACGTCTGTCAATATGAATATGAATGAAGTACTGTGCAATCGGGCACTGGAAATTCTTGGCAAACCTAAAGGACGGTACGATATTGTATCTCCGAATAACCATGCTAACATGGCACAGTCTACAAATGACGTATTTCCTACCAGCATTAAAGTATGCTTGATTATGAAGGGGAAGAAATTAGCTGATGCGCTGCGGGAATTGGAAGATGGATTGGATGAAAAAGCAGATGAATTTCATGATGTATTAAAAATGGGACGTACTCACTTGCAGGATGCCGTGCCTATTACGCTGGGACAGGAAATGGGAGCCTATGCGTCAGCTGTTCATCGTGGCAGAAAACGGATTGAAAAATCATTAGAAGGCGTTCATGTTATCAATATGGGCGGTACTGCTGTGGGTACTGGACTCAATGCAGAACCAACCTATATCAAAGCCGTAGCAGCTAAATTATCTGCATTGACAGGCGAAATTTTTGTTACAGCCCGCAACTTGATTGATATGACCAATAACACTGATATTTTTGCAGAAGTTTCGGGCAGCATGAAAGCAACCGCTCTCATGCTGATAAAAATGGCTAACGATTTTCGCCTCATGGCATCCGGTCCGCGCTGCGGCTTAAACGAATTGAAACTGCCGGCACGGCAGCCTGGTTCTTCTATCATGCCAGGCAAAGTAAACCCTGTCATGGCAGAAGTACTGGACCAGACGTGTTATCAGGTGATTGGCAATGACTTGGCGATTAGCATGGGTGTAGAAAATGGTCAGTTTGAACTGAATGTTATGGAACCGGTCATGGCGTTTAATTTATTCCACTCCATGCAGTACTTGACTAACGCCGTTCATGCATTCAACAAGTATCTGCTTCAGGGTGTACAGGCCAATCGGGAATCGTGTCAGCATTGGATTGACCATAGTGTCGGCATCGTAACAGCATTGCTCCCGCATATTGGTTATGAACGGTCATCGTTGCTTGCAAAAGAAGCCTATGCCACAGGACGCCCGATTCGGGATATTATTTTGGAACATGGCTATTTGACGAAAGAACAAATAGATATTATTCTATCTCCGGAAGAAATGACAAAACCAGGGATTGCCGGGAAATCGGTATTAGAACAGGCCGATACATTTCAGCAAAAAATTTCTGGATAAATTATACGATATGTAGAGAAAGAGCAGCCATAAAATGATAATTTTGATTCATTTTATGGCTGCTCTTTTGCTGTGCTGTTCTAAGAAGGGTATCGCTGGCAGTATTATGATTCGTGTTCTTCAAACTTCAAACAAAAAACTTTTAAGAAAAAGGTAGGGTGCATGATAGTAAAAAGCGTTATGTTACAAGTTTTTGCTATACACAATACGGAAGGTATTGGGCTATCAGTGCTTTTCGTTCTTTCCAATCGGGCATGACCATCGTCATGACATTATAGAAATGCTGGGAATGATTGGGGTGAATGAGATGGCATAATTCATGAAGCATGACGTGGTCGATAATACGTTCCGGCATAATCGCCAGGTACGTATTCATTGTAATGATTCCTTTATAGGGCATACAGGAACCCCAGCGGGAACGCATAATACGCTGGCGGAGCGTGGGCATTTCAATTGGATAATCGGCAAGAAGGGGGAATACGCGGGCTGCGCTGGCAGAAAAAAGCCGTTTTCCTTCTTGTTGCAGCAGTTTGTGATATAATTGCTGGCGCGTAGCCGGTGTATTTTCTGTGATTTCCATATATATAGTTTTGCCATTGCGGCGAATTGTATTGTGAAGACCTAGTCGAACGTCTAGTGTATAGGCGGTTCCTGCCAAATACAGTGTACTGCCGTTACATAACGTTAAAAATGGCATTGTTTCTCGCCGTTTTTTCATTTCGCCTATTGCGTGGATAATAAAAGTACTGTTTTTTTGCAAAAAGTTTTCTATTTGAGCTAAAGGAACCCGCGGTGCGGCAGATACATGAACGGAACCGTCACTGTGGATGCGGAGATTGATGTTTTTTACTGCTTTACGGGTCAGTTCATACGTTAGGGTATGGGTATGCAGTTGAATTGTATAAGAAGCAGATGTATTCATAAAGTCCTCAATGCAGTATAAAATAGATGGTGTTGGTAGATAGAAACGATAAATTAAACCAAAGTTTTAACATCAGTTTTTTTCATGATGAACCATTGGAGCGGAGATATCAGAAGGCTGCGTTTGTTCCTGTTTTTCATAGAGAACGACATAAAATATATCGCCATAATACGGATTGTGAACTCGTCGGGCTATGTCATACACATAGCGGATTTTACCGGTTTTGGTTAGGATGCGGTACGCTACATAATCGATTTGGTTGCTGTTCTCCTGAATTTGCCGGACAATGGATCTTTCTACTTCCTGTACATCATCGGGGTGAATCATATTGCGAAACGTTCCGTGGGTATAATGCATAAATTCTTTCATGTTTGCACAGTCAAAAAGTTGAAAGAGCAGTTTTGTGCCAAATAGAATTTCTTCTTCCTCATTGTCCCGATAAATAAGAACGGCAACTGGTAATCCCTCAGAAAGATCTGATAATCGAAACCCATGATGGTATCGACTTTCATTTTCCATATAGGAATGATATGCGGCAACTCCATTTTTTCCGTTTTCTTTGATATGATACAAAGCGATATCTGCTTTTCGACAGAGTTCGGAAACAGTGGAAGCCTGCTCTGGCGCAGTGGCATAGCCAATTGAAACTTGATAGTTTAAATGTAAATCATTGTGAACGATTTGAAAATTTCTTTGAATGAAGGATTCCAGCTGTGATTGAACCATTTCTCGTTTGCAGTCAGGAAAAAACAGCTGGAATTCATCACCGCCGTTGCGGATCGGGATGATTTTGGAACCGAAATGACTCTTTATTATATTGGCCAAATGCTGTAAAACGGCATCGCCTACTTCATGACCAAACATATCGTTAAAATGTTTGAAGTTATCGATATCCATTTCTGCTAATATGGCTGGATTACCTGAATAGTTGGTGAAATATGTTTCCATTCGATTATCCCCGCCCCAGCGGTTATATAAGCCGGTTAGAGGGTCTTGTTCAGCCTGTTTCCGCCATTTTTGGCTTATTTTTTTGAGATGACGTCTTTTTATTTCCTGCAGCTGCTGAACGGTTTGTTGCTTTTTTTTCAACATGCTGGCTAGTATAAAATTCAAAGGTAATGCAATAAATATTAGCAGCATGTTTACTTTATTTTGGTAGGTGTATGCAATTAAATTTTGGTAATACGTAGAAAAGAAAAAAAAGGCATATCCAGCAGACAATACGCCGCAAAGTGCTCCTTCTGCTTTACCTGCTAGAACTGTCAGAAAGAGCATCAAGGAAACTAACACCATCATAGGAACCGTAATGCTTAATTGGAAAAGCAACACACATATAATTAAAGTAACTGCTGCGGTCAGTCCCAAGCGTACAAAAAGGTTTCTTTTTTTCCATTGTTGCAATATAATTCTCTTCCCTTCTGATGAGTTTTATGTTTAGTATACCGTATAATACTCGTTTTGTGTCAAATTTTTACTAAAAAACTTAATTTTTTAGGATTGTTGTACTGTATGACGCCAAAATAAGATGTTGCATTACGTCTCAATGGGACTATTGGAAAATAAAAATATGAAATGTATAGGGATGAATGCTGCTTAAGCACATAATATTGATATATATGTATATTTACTATATAATAAACAGCGATTTGAGTATGCGAAACAATAGAGTATATTGTCAAAACGATAAGGAGATATATTATGTTAAATTTTACGGCTATTGATTTTGAAACAGCTAATAAATATGCTAATAGTGCATGTTCACTGGCAGCAGTTACGATTCACGACCATGCATGTGTCAACGAAGCCTATACCCTCATCAAACCGCCGTTTATGTTTTTTTCGCCAGACAATGTGCGGATTCATGGCATTACGCCGGAACAAGTGGCAGATAAACCGCAATTTGACGCCTTATGGAATGACATACGGTCGCATCTGGAAGGACAGATTCTGCTGGCTCACTATGCTGTATTTGATACACGCGTATTGCGCAGCTTGATTAAGACCTATCAGTTAGATACACCTGCAGCAAAATATGCTTGTACTGTAGAAATTTCTCGTAAAGTTTGGCCTGATTTGCGTAATCATAAGTTGGATACTGTTGCCGGATTTTTAGGATTTCAGTTCCATCATCACCAGGCACTGGATGATGCGCGGGCGTGTGCCGTCATTGCCTGCAAAGCTGCTGAAAAAGTAGGGGCATCGTCCATTGAGGAGCTTGTGGATATACTGGGGCTGTCGTTGAAAACATTATAATTATATGAACAGAAAGATACTTTTTATGCATGCAGAATATGCAGCTATACCCCTTTAGGATAAGACCTTACATATTTCTTAAATATGCGTATAATGAAAGAAGCAGATTTCCATTATGAAAGGGGATTGAAATTATGAAAATTGTTTTATTGGAATCACTTGGGATTAGTCAAGAACTGTTGGATTCGTATGTAAAACCGTTGCAGGCAAAAGGCTATGAATTTGCAGCGTATGAACGCAATGACGATGTATCGGTACAGATTGAAGAAGCAAAAGATGCGGATATTCTTATTATTGCTAATATGCCGCTGAAAGCAGAAGTTATCAATGCTTGCCCGAATTTGAAATACATTGATGTTGCTTTTACCGGTGTAGATCATGTTGCCTTGGATGCGGCTAAAGCGAAGGGAATCAAAGTCAGCAATGCATCCGGATATTCTACTGTTGCCGTTGCAGAATTAACCATTGCCATGATGCTGGATTTGCTGCGCTACGTGCCGCAGGTCGATGCGGCTTGCCGTGCTGGTGGTACTAAAGCTGGATTTATTGGCAATGAATTGGAAGGGAAAACCGTTGCTTTAGTAGGTACAGGTGCTATTGGACATCGTGTTGCAGAACTTGTTCATGCATTTGGGGCAAAAGTTATTGCGTACAACGGTTTTTCTCACAAAGCCAATACAGAATTGATTACGTATCTGCCGATGAAAGAAATGATGGAACAGGCCGATATTGTATCGCTGCATTGCCCGGTTACGGATAAATCTCGCGGCTTGATTAATGCCGAAACGATTTCCTATATGAAACCAACGGCTTTCCTTGTCAACGAAGCTCGTGGTCCCGTTGTAGACTCTCAGGCTTTGGCAGATGCCCTTAACAACGGTAAAATTGCCGGTGCCGGTATTGACGTATTTGAAAATGAACCGCCTCTGGATACAAACCATCCGCTTCTTCATTCTAAAAATACGATTGTGACACCGCACGTTGCATTTGCTACGCATGAATCCATGGAAAAACGGGCAGTCATTGTATTTGATAATATTGACGCATATTTGGCAGGAAATCAGAAAAATATTATTTTATAAGATATAGTATAGACGAATTATTTTATAAAGCACACCGCATAGCCCAGGCGGTGTGCTTTTTAGCATACAATAATTGATAGAAGCTATGCGATTTTTGTATCGGTAAAACAATATCTATGCTAATTGCACAACATTATGCATGGTATATTGTACAAAAAACACTAGTATGGTAGTATGTAGACAACGAAATACTTAAGACTATCCATAAAGTCGCAATAGGAGGAGTAATACAATGAGTATGAGAATGACATTTCGTTGGTATGGCGAAAACGACGACAAAATTACATTACAGCAGATTGACCAGATTCCTGGCATGGATGGGATTGTAGGTGCGTTGTTTGATATTCCTGTTGGTGAAGTATGGCCGGTAGAACCGTTGCTTCACATCAAAAAAATTGCTGAAGAAAATAATTTGGTATTTAAGGATTTGGAAAGCATTAATGTTCACGAAGATATTAAATTAGGCTTGCCAAGTCGTGATAAATATATTGAAAACTATATTACTTCTTTGAAAAATGCTGCGAAAGCCGGCATTCAGATGGTTTGCTATAATTTTATGCCGATTTTTGACTGGACACGTACGGACTTGGCAAAACCGTTATATGATGGCTCTACGGCTCTTGCATATGACTATCATGTCATCGAAGGGAAAACCCCACAGGATATGGCAAAAGAAATTTTGGATAACAGTAACGGATTTGTTCTTCCTGGCTGGGAACCAGAACGTCTTAAAGAATTATCCCATTTGTTTGAACAATATGAAGGTATGGATGAAGATGGACTTCGTAAAAACCTCTCCTACTTCTTAAATGCCATTGTACCGGTTGCTGAAGAATTGGGCATTAAGATGGCTATTCATCCGGATGATCCACCAAAATCCGTATTCGGTTTACCGCGTATTGTGAAAAACGAAGAAGATTTAGATAAAATTGCAGCAATGGTTGACAGCCCGAGCAATGGCTTCACGATTTGCACTGGTTCTTTAGGTTCTAACCGTCAGAATGATATTCCGCACATCATTCGCAAATTTGGTAAGATGAATCGTGTTAATTTCCTCCACGTTCGCAACATTCAAGTTCATGAACCGTGGGTATTTAATGAAGTAGCTCATAAATCACAGTTTGGCAGCTTGGATATGTATGAAATCATGAAAGCTGCTTATGATATTCATTTTGATGGACCGATTCGTCCGGACCATGGCCGCATGATTTGGGATGAAGAAGGCCGCCCGGGATATGGCCTCTATGACCGTGCTCTTGGTGCCAACTATATTTTAGGCTTATGGGATGCAATTAATCGCACTTGCGGTCAATTATAAAATTTATTTTGGGAGGAACACATCATGTTGCATTTAAATCGTCAAGCTATTAAACAGCATGCCGACGAATGGAAAAAAGCCGGTATTGCGACATATCAATTTGATGATGCAGCTGTTGCTGCAGAAACGAAAAAAGCTCCGCAGTGGGTACATTTCGGCGGCGGCAATATTTTCCGTGCCTTTATTGCTGCACTGCAGCAGCATTTATTAAATAAAGGTCAGGCGAAGACGGGTATTATTACAGCTGAAACGTATGATGAAGAAGTTATTGAAAAAGTATATCGCCCTTTTGATAACTTGAGCTTAGCTGTTACGATGTATGCTGATGGACGATTTGAAAATGAAGTTATTGGCTCTGTCGTAGATTCTGTTGTATGCCGTCCTGATTTTGCAGAAGACTGGAATCACTTAAAAGAAATCTTTGTCAATCCGTCCTTACAGATTGCCAGCTTTACGATTACCGAAAAAGGCTATAAATTGACGAACTATGCAGGCGAATATTTCCCGGCTGTCGCAGAAGATATGAAAAACGGCCCGGAAAAAGCAACAAGTTCCATGGGTTGCATTGCAGCACTTGCGTATGCTCGTTATAAAGCTGGTGCGTATCCGTTCGCATTTTTGAGCATGGATAACTGCTCCCACAATGGCGATAAAATCAAAGCAGCTATGACGACATTTGCCGATGCTTGGGTAAAAAATGGCGTTGCCGACGCTGGATTTGCTGCTTATATCAATGATCCGCAGAAAGTTACATTCCCGTGGAGCATGATTGATAAAATCACACCGCGTTCTTCTGCTAAAGTACAAGATTATTTGAAAGGTCTTGGCTTTGAAGATACCGAATTGATTCATACGAATAAAGGAACATACGCAGCATTTGTCAATGCTGAAAATGCGCAGTACCTCGTTATTGAAGATACCTTCCCCAATGGCAGACCTGCATTGGAAAATGCTGGTGTTATTTTCACAGATAGAGCAACGGTAGATAAAGTAGAACGCATGAAAGTATGCACCTGCCTCAACCCATTGCATACGGCATTGGCTGTTTATGGCTGCCTCCTTGGTTATACATTGATTGCTGATGAAATGAAAGATGCGCAGTTAAAAGGATTGATTGAAAAAATTGGGTATCAAGAAGGTCTTCCGGTTGTTACCAACCCGGGCGTATTGGAACCGCAGGCATTTATTAAAGAAGTATTGGAACAGCGTTTGACCAATGGCAATCTTCCGGATACACCGCAGCGTATCGCTTCCGATACATCGCAGAAAGTCGGCATTCGTTTTGGCGAAACCATCAAAGCGTATGGCGATAAAGCAAAAGATTTGAAATTTATTCCCTTGGCCATTGCCGGTTGGTGCCGTTATTTATTGGCTGTAGATGATGAAGGCAACGCTTTTGAACCGAGCCCGGATCCATTGCTCAAAGATTTACAAGCTTCTCTGCAGGGAATTACCTTGGGTGATGTTGCGTCGGCAAAAGGTAAGTTGAAATCTATCCTTTCCAACGCCGATATTTTTGGCAGTGATTTGTATGCAGTAGGACTTGGCGAAAAAGTAGAAGGTTACTTTGATGAATTAATTGCAGGTCCCCATGCTGTACGAAACACGCTGGTAAAATATGTAAAATAAAGTAATACTGCATCTCTATCAACGTATGAAATTCATGCGTTGATAGAGAGAATAGTATTACTTTATCAGTGCATATAAAAAATGGACGTTGATTGTAAAATGAAGTTGGACACTTGAATAAAAAAAGCCCATGGCAGGATCTTTTTTGGTAGAATATAAATCGCCAAACCTATATTTACTAAGGAGACCCATACCATGGACAATTCTTATTCTACCATATCTTCCCA
>JBNMKW010000072.1:0-10207 GCA_050874545.1 Megasphaera sp.
GTACGTACACCAATTTCAGCAGCTTGCTTCAATGCCGGCGTCGCATCTTTTACTTCCGGGTTGAGCGTATAACCGGCTGCCTGTACCGGCAAACCACTGCCAATAACGCCCAGTGCCGTTACAGCTAATGATAAAAACAACATTTTTTTTAATTTCTTTCCAAACATGATACCACTCCTTTTTGATATAGAGGACAGCATACATATCGTCATCACGGCCAGTAAGCCTATTGCAAGTATTAAAAAAAGCCGCACGAATTCCGTGCGGCTTGAATAGCTAATACTAGTCAATCTCCATCCCCATCGCTCGCAGGTCTATCGGTGATTATCCATCAGGCAGTTCTTCTGGCTCGGGTTCATCATCACAGCTGTGCCTTCCCATACGCGCGTACAGTGGCATATATACAGCTTGACTCATCCTTACAGCGGCGGGACCGCGCCGGTCTTTCACCGGTCTTCTCTATTAAGTCTGCTACACCTAATGTACAATATGTAATTACATACATTATAACATGGTTCATTATCTCTGTAAATTTTTCTAGAAGCACGTTTCATATGGAGTGAAACATCACATATTTTTATAGGCATATAAAATTATCGCAATGCAGCGCGGTTTCCTCCAGCGTCCAAGTAAATCGTTCCCAACTGGACATTGCCGTTAACAATACGAAAGGCATCAGTTGTCACATCACCCATAGCCATAGAAATCACAACATGTTCAAAAATTAATGTGTTGCCTACCTTCCTGAACTGGCCGGAAATTCGGTTAAACGGCACAAAATGGTACTGCCCAGGACTGGAAGAAAAGGAGCCGTGAACATCTCTGGCAGCGGCAGTCTTATTTTCACTCATGTGCAAATTCAATCGAACTTTGCATCGCAGTAAGTTGTCATGAGCCGCTTTGCTGCCATGCAGATTCTCGCCATAAATATCCGCATAGTACGATTTTTCATTTAAATCAAAACTGCCAACTGCGTTAACCGTGCCGCCAAAGACATTGGCCGTCACCTGTGTCGCTGAAACATGTCCGTCTTCATAATGAAATATCCCTTTCACATCCGTAAACCGCAGGGCTGTAATATTCATTTGGTCCATTGACACCCTTCCGTCAATCACTGGATGCGGTAAATCCCCTGTAATTTTGGCATACGCAGATGCCGTATCATCGACATCAAATCCCACGCCTAACGATTGGGGCTTGCAATCTTTAATTTTCAAATACATATCATACTGCGGTATGTTTTTAGTAAAATCCAGCGTACCGCCCAACTGCATTCGGTCAGCATCCATTACACCGGAAAAAGGGCCTGCTGACAATTCCATCTTCGTAAGGCCTCGCGTATGCAAGTCCAACCGCAGCGTTACGTTGTTAATCGTAAAGTGACGCTGCGGCGAATCGGCTTCTATCATACTGTTGCTGACATGAATTTGGCAGTCAAAAGGACGGCTGCTGTGCAGTCCTGTCAGTGTTATCCCCTTGTTTTCCCGCTTCACTTCATCTTCATCTGACAATCCTTTCATATGACGCAGTTCCATGTTGTCATCAAAAAATAAATGCACATAGGCTTTATCAATAGATACATTTGTCACAGTCTGCGTACCAATATGACGTGATACTACATCCCAAATTTTGACATGAAACGAACCTTCCGGAATTTTTGCCAGCAGTGTTCCATCTTCATCCAGCCAAACTAAGTTCTTAAACGAAACAGTTCCCCACGGAGACGCACTAAGCTGTTCTACCGTAACCGTGCCATGGAATACCTCTCTTTCTGCCACAACATGATTAAAAATATCAGCAGCTTTATAGCTCAAAGCCACACAGAACCCTAAAAACAACATACCAATAATAAGAATGCCGCAAAATCCCCGTTTAATACCTTTCTGATGAACTTGAGTCCACTCTTTGCATATTCGCATTATTGTATCCATCCCTTATGTCTTTCCCTCATATATATATCGTAGAATATGCGCCAGCACCCGTCAACTTGTTTTATAAAAAATATGCCCTTCCATCTGCTGTCAGATAGAAAGGCATATAATCTTAATTTTTAATACCATTCATTAATGTAGCATTTTTCCATTGGGAAGAATGTTTCTATTGTTTTTAGGGCTTCATCTGTGCCCTGCAGTTTTTCACAGAAAACTAAGTCATTGACATCCATCGCCCCGAATACCAATAGGGCCAACGTGCCAATTGGCATGAATGCGTCTGCTTTGGCATGAGGCGTTGCCGCAACGGCTCCTTTGCCGTTTGATACGGTTAACGTAAACGTTCCTGTATTCCAGTCCGCCAACGGATCTTCTGTATGGAACTCCAAACTGCCGCAAACCTCTTTAGGATACGGGATTTGTTCCAACGCGCCTTTGACATCAACAATACGGCATGTCATAAACGGCATCGTTTCGTGGCCTTGCTTGCCATCAGGATAAAATCGATAGGACTGGTCATGGATTCCTTCATTCCATTGCAGTGTTTTTCCCTGCGAACGATGGTTATACGCATATTCCAACAGCCCCCGCTTGCCCTGCATTGTAGCATACACAAACTCACCGCTAATAATCGTCGGCTCGCCCAAATTGTAATACATATATGCAATAGGCTGGTTATCACGAAAGACAACAGCAATATTACCTTCTGCCAGCTGGGCTTCAATATGGCTGCGCCAAGAAGCTTCATCCCGTACGGCATATCCGGAAAGCGGTTTAGTATAAGCATCATATACATCTGCCAAATACCGCCATTGGTCGGGACTATTAACAAAGGCAAAGCGAACCGTCCTATCCGTCAGCGGCCGCAGAGATTCCAACGGCATCGTTTCTTTCCATTGATGACAGTAAAGTTCGTAGCCATACGGTTGATAAAAACCTGCTTTAGACGGCATGAGAATATTGACGAAATGACCGCGGCGCTTCATTTCCTGCAATGCCGCTTTCAGTAATTGACCGCCAACGCCGCCGCGTCTTGCTGCTGGATGCGTTGCCAAGCCGACAATATAGGTCGTAGGGATACATGTACCCCGCAGCTTCAGCGTATATGGATTTAAATGGGTTAAACAAGCCATTTCCCCCTGTTTAAATCCCATTAACACATTTTCTGGCGTATAAAATTTAGAAAAGTACCATTGAAAAAACGGATTTTCCCGCGGTTCAAAGCAGTATGCCCATAAGCTTTCTACTTCGTTTCTATCCTGCGGACCAGCCAGACGAAATTCCATATCCATGTCGTTTCCCTTCTATTGTTTCAATGTAACATCGTATTTTTCAATAAACCGCACGGGGTTATATGATTCTTTAGAATGACGCAGTCCCGGAATCCCCATGTCTTCTTCCCGGTTGATGTAAGTCGTATGACTCCAAGCATGGACGACAAATTCATGATTGATGACCTGATACAGCCCGCGAATAGTCGGGTCGCTCTTTTCAAAATGAATAATCGCCGTATCATCATTGAGCATTTCGCCAATAGAAAACGCCACGATTTTATTGTACATGCGGATAGCACCGCCTGTCGGCTGCAGTACATTCCAGTTGTTAAACACCGTTTCAATTGCTTGGCGTTCACCGGCTAGTTCTTCATCATCATCTTGTTCTTCATGCTGTTCATACCATGTTTTTTCCGCTTCAAGACATTCATCAAATATATCTTCCGTAATGGGGACATATTCCCAGTTGCCAAAATATTGATTGCGGAAATGATTCAGGTTGTTTTTCTTTTGTCGGTATTTTTTACCAGACAAATTAATCAAATTCTGTGTTAAATACACATATTCGTAGTTGTTGCGGTCCGGCGTAAATTCATAGCAGTCCGGACAGAGTGCACGAATACGTTCTACTGTTTCCGGCGTTACCCCTTTCATCAAGAACGGATAGCCGTGTGCATCAAACCATTCATGCATGCGTTCTACCCCTTTGGCAAAGCTGCCGTCTTTACGCGCAAACGGCGGAATCCAAAACTGTGTCTTGCCGCGCCCGGCGCGAACATACAGCACATTGTCTTCCTCTGCCCATTGAATTTCATACGGATACTGCCAGGCAAACAATGTCATAAAGGTAGCATCTGCTTGTTCATATCGTTTTTGACTGAAATAGTCGTCAATAATCGGCTTATCTTCCAGTCTGAATTCTCTAAACTCTATAATAGTAATTCCCCCTCATAAGTGAAACCAACGTACTTAGATTGAGACATATGGATTGTCTTTTATGTAATAACGCCAAGGAAAATATTTTCCCTTCACAGCGTAGTCAATATGAATGCGCGGCGTACGGACAACGGAAAATCGAGACACTGTTTCCGGATGGGCAATGCACAATGAGCTGTTGCACAAATCTTCTTTGTTATTTGCCATCGTAATTTTCATGGCCCGACATACTTTTCCCGGCCCATTACTGATAGCCGGTTTTATCTGAGACATATGCCGGTTTTCCAGCATAGTCTCTATACCGGCAATCGGTTCAACAGCCCGAATTAAGACCGCTTGTCCGCTGCCTGCAGGGGCCGTTACAACATTCATGCAGTGGTACATACCATAAATCAGATATACATACGCAATACCGCCAGCAGCAAACATAGGCTCTGTCCGTTTAGTAATTCCTCGGAAACTATGGGCGCCGTCATCAGCCTGCCGCCGGTACGTACCTCCATAAGCTTCGGTTTCTACAATACGGCCTATATACACTGTATCTTCTGTGCGATGTACCAAATACTGCCCCAATAATTTAGGAGCTACCACACAAGCCTTTTCCTGAAATTCTTCTTTGTTCCATACCGTATAGCGCATCATTTTTTACGATACCCCAATGAATAAGATATTTCATACGCATACTGGCTCAGTGTAAACAACATCTTTTGCCGAATCGAGTCATAAAAGCGCATCGTAGGACCTGCTATTGTCAGCGAAGCTATTACCTGTTCTTCAAAATTAAATATGGGAACAGACAGGGCAAACAGCCCATGTTCGCTTTCATCTTGTGTAACTGCATATCCATTATGGCGAATGGAAGCAAATTCGCTCTCCGATAAATGACCGTACTGAACAATCATCCGGTTCCGTTCTTCTTTAGGTGCCCATGCCAACAGTATTTTACCGGCAGCACCTTTATATAAAGGCAGCGATTCCCCCATGGGAATAACGCGCCGCAATGCATGGCTGCTTTCTACATGATCCAAGCAAATGCGGCTGTCTCCTTCAGCCACATATACACTGGCTGTTTCATTAAAAATCTGCTGCAGCCGCCGTAAGTACGGTTTAGTCAGCGTGACGACATTTTCCGTCCAATGCGAAGAATACCCTAATGCCAACGCTTTGGGACCCAGCCGATACTGCTTGGACGCATCATTGCGAGTCAAATATTGACGCCGTTCCAGCGTATTGATGATACGAAATGCCGTCGATGTATTGAGTTGTGTCCGCGCGGCAATTTCTTTCAAAGTCAGCCCAGTATTGCATTCTACAAAAATATCCAATACATCCAGGCTTTTTTCCAACGACTTTAATAAACTCGTATGCCGCTCCGCCTGCATTTCTTCTTTCATAGGACGTCACTCACTCTCTGTACTCAGGATTTGACTTTCATGCCAATTTCCAGCGATTCCGGCGGATCGACAACGACTTTATCGCCTTCCTGCAAGCCGTCCAAAACGACAATGCGTCCTTCTTCTTCATCCCCTGTAAGGACAGACCGGGCATCAGCCAAGCCGCTATCATTGACAATATATACAAAGTCACCGCTGTCTTTCGTACGAATTGCCGTTTTAGGCACTGTAATCTGCGAAACTTCTTGCGGTGTAGATATGCGTACATGATAAAATTCGCCGGGGACAAATAAGTTTTTTGTATTGTTAAATGTAATCTTAGCCGTATAAGAACCTGTAGAGGCATCTTTTTCTGTAGCCAAATACGTCAATTCTCCGGTTTCCGATTCTCCTGACGGCGCAATAACAGATACTTGCAGTGTGCCGTTTTGTTTAGCTGTTTGCAATGCCGAAACATACATTTCCGGTACAGCAAACGTAGCTACCAACGGCGTCATCTGCTGAATCGTCGCTAATACATTGCCGGCTACGGCAACAGATGGATTATCAGAAACTGACGTAACTTTACCGTCAATCGGAGAATAAATGGTCCCATTGCTGAGCATTTCTCTAGCAGATTGTACAGCCTGCTGCAGCTGGGCAATTTTTTCGTGATCGACAGGAGCCGTCTGCGGAACCTGTACAGTCTGCGTCTGTGCTGCCGGCGCATTTTTAGACATTAGCTGGTTAAATTCTGCACGAGAAAAATAGCCGTCTTTGTAATATGCATTCAGCTGGGCTCTCTGGCCGCCATTGTCTCCGCCGCCATCCCCGCCAGAAGCAGGTACCGTAACTGTCCGATAGGTCGTTGCTGCCGAAGACGCAGCTACCAATTCTGCTTCTGCCTGACTGACACTAGCCTGATACGGCGACGTATCAATCTGCACGACCGTTTCACCGGCTTTGACCTCCTGCCCCTTAGTAAGCGGCGCAGAAACCAGTTTGCCGGAAATCTTTGGGACAATCGTCGTCATATGAAGGGCTGTCATATTGGCATCTAAGGTAAGAGCTACTGGATGATCTGATTTATTTACAGTTTCCACCTTCGTAGAAACACTGTTGCCGCATCCAGATAAGCATGCCGTTGCAACAACCACGGTAAGAGCTAACGCAGCCCACTTTTTGAAATTCACGTTATCCCATCTCCATTTAAATTAAAAAAAGGTATAATACATTGTAACAAGCAGTACACCCGGCAATCCGAATATACCAATAATCAAACCGGTTGCCAGCGTAATCGGTACCGTATGAAACCCTGCTAAATATCCATACGTATTAATCAAATGCAAGACTACCAAACCGCTTAGGACATTCACAACTAATCTGCGAACAGGTGCCAAAATCAGCTTATTCAGTAAAAACAAGGCAATGATGCCCGCGCCTATCCACACGTAATCCATATGCTATACCTCACATTTCCTGTCGATTGGCAACCGCACCGGCCAATGTTGCTTCGTCAGCATATTCAATATCGCCGCCCATCGGCAGACCGCGAGCAATACGTGTTACACGTATGCCCGTTGTTTTCAACAAACGGGCTAAATATAAGGCCGTCGCTTCGCCTTCTACATCCGGATCAGTAGCAACAATAATTTCTTTGACTTCCGGATCGTTAAGGCGTTTTAAAAGTTCTTTAATACGCAAATCCTCTACACCAATTCCATCCAAAGGCGACAATGCACCATGTAGTACATGATACAAACCATGATAGTCGCCGCTGCGTTCAATCGCCATAACGTCCTGCGGCGTTTCGACAACGCAAATGGTAGACCGATCTCGTTTACTGTCACTACAAATCGGGCAAGGATCTTGTGCTGACAAATTACAACAAATAGAACAAAAACGCATTGTTTCTTTGGCATTGCGAATAGCTGCCACAAACGCGTTGACCTGTTCCGGCGGCTGTTGAACAATATAATAGGCCAGCTTGCGGGCTGTTTTTATGCCAATGCCGGGTAAACGACGGAATTGTTCAGTCAGTCTATCTATAGGCGTATCCATTAGAACATACCGGGAAGATGCATGCCGCCTGTAATTTTACCCATTTCCTGTGCCATCATATCGTCTACTTTTTTACTTGCTTCATTGACAGCTGCTACTACCAAATCTTCCAGCATTTCTGCATCTTCCGGATCAATGATGCTCGGATCGATATGAACGCTTTCTACATTTTTTTCACCATTCATGACTAACGTCAATGCACCGCCGCCAACTGTCGTTTCTACAGTGCGCTGTTTTAAATCTTCCTGCAGCTTTTTCATTTCCTTCTGCATTTTCTGTACTTTTTTCATCATACCTTGCATATTTCCACCAAACATATATAAATCCTCCTGTATTATCTACTATTTTTGTTTTTCTATGTATATATTACAATCTCCCACCGTTTTGAGCAATGGTTCCAACAAAGCTCTTTCTTCCTGCGACATATCTTCTACGGTTGCCGGCATCAATTTGGATTCCTGCTGTACAGGCGGTACTGGTGCCAAAGGCTGCGGCGGTACAGACAATGAATCGGTTTCGTCTCCCATTTTTGGAGACGAAGCGCTTACTGCCGGTAAGTCTGCTTTCTTTTCAGCCGTTTTCGATACGTTGTCTTGCAAAATAGATGGCTGATTGTTTATACCTTGTTTACTGTTTTTTTTTTCGTAAGCAGTTAATTCTTCGTCGCCTTCCAAATAGCCTGTCATATGGACAGTCCCTTCCAGAATGCTGGACAAAGCTGCATCAACAAATTTAAAATAATCTTCGCGATTGGCGCGCTTAACCATAAACGCCGTTTTAAAGGCAACAATGACCCGCCCTTCACCAATATAAACGACGCGGCCGTTGCGAATGCAGGATAAGACAGCTTTTTTCTTTTCCTTATCCAAAATAGCACACATCTGCTGCCATATCGTCTGATAGGCCGCTGCTTGTACTGTTTTAACCGAGCCGGAAACTGCCGGAGCATCAGATGACGGTGCAGCACTAGCCTTCACCGCAGCATATTGAGGTACGCTGTCTTGCTTCTTCCTGCCATTTGTTTTTGGAGCTGTCACGGAATGCGGTACTTCTGGCTCGGCAGGAGAGGTACTAGCTGCATCTTCTTCATCAGGAAACGGAATAGCTTCGTCTGTAAAACCAACTGTTTCTTCCTCTTCTTCCGGTACGGGAATATATTCCTGCGCTTTCGGTTTAACTACCCTGCAGCTGCTTTGGAACACTGCCTGTTCCAACCGTATCAGTCTGTCCAATACATCTTTCGGAATCACGTCCACCGTTTGGTTTTCCAAAGACGACTGCCCCATATTCTGCGTACGGCTAGCCATAAGCAATCCCATTTCTACAGCAACCCGCGGCACGGGAGAATTTTTAGCCGACAGCAATGCCTGCTGCAGTACATTTAAAATTGCAAACACCCGCTCCGGCGTCATTTTCCTTGCCTGCGCTGCCAGTTCCTTCATCGAATCTGCATAAGCTGCCAATGTATCTGTCTGTGAATCAGCTTGATAAAGCATAATTGCCCGCAAATGTTCTAACACTTCGGTCAACAGCACCTGCGGCTCTTTTCCCATGCGCACGACATCGTCCACGGCTTTGATAATCACTGCGCCTTTTCCTGCAAAAACGGCATCCGTCAAGGAAAATAACCAGTCACGGCCAATGAGTCCCAACAAATCACGGACTAATGTTTCATCAATCTTCCCTTCAGTGTTGCTTACACATTGATCCAGCATGCTCAAGGCATCCCGCATGCCGCCATCGGCCTGGACAGCCAAAATGTGTGCCGCCCCTTTGGTCAAATCGATATGTTCCTGCTCAGCTACATATAATAATCTCTTGGCAATATCCTGACTAGTAATGCGGCGAAATTCGTACCGCTGGCATCGCGACAGGATTGTCATAGGAATCCGTTCCGGTTCCGTAGTCGCTAAAATAAAGATGACATGCGCTGGCGGTTCTTCCAAGGTTTTCAACAGTGCATTAAACGCTTCTGTCGTCAGCATATGCACTTCATCAATAATGTATATTTTTTTATGCCCTTCAGCTGGCATAAATTTGATCGTTTCACGGAGCGTCCGGATATCTTCAATGCTGCGGTTAGAAGCCGCATCGATTTCTACGACATCCATGGATTCGCCCTGTAAAATATGACGGCATACTTCGCACTCATTACAAGGATGCGATGTCGGGCCATGCACGCAGTTCATTGCACGAGCAAATATTTTTGCCGTACTCGTCTTGCCAGTTCCCCGCGGGCCAGAAAACAAGTAAGCATGAGCCACTTTATCTGTATCAATCGCTTTTTGCAATGTTTCCGTAATATGTGACTGGCCTACGACATCTTCAAAATTTTTCGGCCGCCATTTACGATATAATGCAATGTATGCCATGTTCTTTCCTCTCCATATACGAAAAAAAGCAGCTAACCGCTGCTTTTACCAACTGAAAAGTACTCGTGTATGATAACCCGTCAGGTTTCCTCGTGGCACATGGAAATATCTACTTATTGCTGCTTCCTCTCGGACCTGACAAGGTTCATAGGTTCCCATTGCACAAGCCCCAACGGATTACCACGCACCAGTACTTTTATTAAGTTAGCTATGTTATTATAGCGTAAATACGAAAAATTATCAAGAGTTTTTGCATGCAA
>JBNMKW010000073.1:0-9620 GCA_050874545.1 Megasphaera sp.
AAGGACTCCTTTGTAATGGATTTATGGTGATTTCATTATACCAAAGAAGTTCCTTCTTTTTTTATATGATCCTCTTTTTAGCCTAATAAAGTTTTCCCACAATTATTTTACACTAACAATTTATCTATTGTTTAACTATTTTAAATCCAATCTAAGGATATTATCACGCATCTATTTTATTTTCTAGATATCGTTATCCTTTAGTTCAATATTCGTAAAGTTCAATTGGTAGCGTTATATAACTCGCGACTATTCCCCTTTCAAATCTTCCAGTTCGCACCAACGTTCAGTCATGGCATCTACTTTTTCTTGCGTTTCTTTTTGTTCCTGCAGGAGCGATTCGACTTGGTCGTAATCACTGCCGGCGGCGGCTATGGCTGCATTGAGACCTTTGAGCATGGCTTCGTACTGCGGTAATTCGGTAGTAATTTTTTTGAGTTCTTCTTCTTGTCGAGATGTTAGGCCTTTTTTGACAGGACGAACGGTCTGTTTTGTATTTTTTTCTGTCTGTACCGGTTTGACAGACGCTGTATGGCTTTCTATTTTTTCTGCAGGGCCGGCATATTTTTCTTCGATGTATTGACTGTAGTCACCATAATACCGCTTCCACGTTCCCTGTTCCAAGACAAAGAGTTTATCGACTACACGATCCAAGAAATATCTATCATGGGATACGACGAGGACAACACCTTGATAGGTATCTAAATAGCGTTCCAATACGGTCAACGTCGGAATGTCCAAATCATTGGTCGGTTCATCCAACATGAGAACATTGGGTTGGTCCATCAGCAGTCGTAGCAAATATAATCGTCTACGTTCGCCGCCACTCAATTTTTCAATATACGTATACTGCATATCATCGGTAAAGAGAAATTGATCTAACAAGCGTGTGGCGGAAATGCGCTGCCCAAATTGATTGGTTACAAAATGACCGTGTTCCTGTACATAATCAATGACCCGCATGGATTCATCAAATTGTGGCAGCTGCTGAGTAAAAAATCCGATTCGCACGGTTTGTCCAATGGTCAGCGTGCCGTCAGTCGGCTTCAATCGACCGGCTAAAACGTTGAGGAGTGTCGATTTTCCCACGCCGTTTTCACCGATAATACCGATGCGGTCATGTTTGACGACATGATAGGTCACATGCTGAAACAACGGCTGTCCCTGGGGATAGGAAAAGGCAACGTCATCTATATCCAATATTGTTTTTCCCAGCCGGACAGACGTATCAAACATTTCTACTTCATGCAGCGGTTTGCCTGCTTCAATGGCGCATAATTCTTCATAACGGGCAATTCGTGCTTTTTGTTTGGTCGAACGGGCTTGGGCACCGCGCTTAATCCAGGCCGTTTCGCGGCGAATGAGATTGCGTCGTTTTTCTTCGGATGCTGCTTCTTGTTCGAGCCGTGCTTCCCGCAGTTCCAAATACTTGGCATAGTTGCCTTCATAGGTATACACATGACCGCGATCGAGTTCCAACATCGAATGAACGACAGAATCCAGAAAATACCGGTCATGGGTACTGACAATCAATGCCGACTTGCTGTCGCGCAAATACTCTTCCAACCACATAATCGTTTTATCGTCCAAATGGTTGGTCGGTTCGTCCATAATCAATAAATCGCACGGCATAATCAAGGCACGCGCCAATCCTAGCCGTTTACGCTGGCCGCCTGACAATTCATCGACGGTTTGGGTCAGCTTATGAATTCCCAGTTTCTGCAAAATGATTTTAGCATGTTGTTCCAGTTCCCACGCATGCTTTTCATCCATTTCTTCCGTTAGTTTGACAACCGCTTCGTCATCATTACGTTCTACAGCTTCTTCGTAGCGGCGCAGCAGCTGCATAACCGGTAAATCGCCATCCAACACGCTTTCCAGTACCGTATGACCTGATTGGAATACCGGTTCCTGAGGCAAAAAATGAATTCTTGCTTTTTGATTTTTCCAAATTTCGCCACTATCTGCTTCAGTAATCCCGGCAATAATTTTTAGCAACGTCGTTTTCCCGGCACCGTTCAAGCCTATGAGCCCTAATTTTTGTCCACCGTCTACAGCAAAGGTTACATCATCAAACAAGACCCGCAGGCCGTAAGATTTTTTTACATGTTCAAGGGTAAGTATATTCATTCGTATCGTTACTTCTTTCTTTTATAAGTATAATCGCAACTTAACCCTATCATATCTTGAAAAAATACGCAATATGCTCTTTCTTGTTGCTTTATCATAATAAAGCCCTTGCCTGGCTTGCTAAAGTACAGTACAATAAGAACATCATTTACTTATATTTCTATACGTAATAGGGAGGTATTTATACATGGAACACATAAACGTGCCAATCCTCACAGCTTTTGCCTTGTATTTATTGGCTATGTTGTCTATTGGCATCTATTACTCTCGGTCTCAGCAACGTTTAAGCGACTATATTCTTGGCGGCCGCAGCTTGGGACCATGGATTACATCGATGAGTGCCGAAGCATCAGATATGAGCGGTTGGATGCTCATGGGCGTGCCCGGCCTTGCCTATGCGACTGGGGTTTCCGCTTCTTGGATTGCCATCGGCATCGCTATCGGCACCTATCTCAACTGGCAGTTTATTTCTCAGCGACTGCGGAATTATACAGAAGTTGCCAATAACAGTCTGACCATGCCGGATTATTTAAAAAACCGTTTTCATGATGATAACAATATTATCCGCATTATTTCTGCTATTTTTATTCTTATCTTTTTCTTAATTTATACATCATCCGGATTTGTATCTGGTGGCAAGTTATTTGAAGCGGTTTTTGGCATGGATTATTTTTCCGCCTTGCTGCTCAGTGCCGGTGTTGTCGTTGTATATACCTTTTTAGGGGGCTTTATGGCTGTCTGCTGGACGGACTTTATTCAAGGCTGCATGATGTTCTTGGCCATTGTCTTAGTCCCTGTCATCGGCATGATTGCTGTTGGCGGATTTACAGAAACAATGACCCGTCTTTCAACGACAGCGCCACAGCTTCTCGACATGGCGCCGGACACCAGTTCGACAGGTATTATTGCCATTATTTCTGCCTTGGCTTGGGGTGTTGGTTATTTTGGCCAGCCGCATATTCTCGTACGTTTTATGGCGATTGGCAATCCCGGTGAATTAAAAAAATCCAAGTATATTGCTATGACTTGGGTGGTCATTTCCTTGGCAGCCGCCGTCCTTGTCGGTCTTGTCGGCAAAGTAGTGCTAAACACACCGCTTACAGGCTCTGATACGGAAAAAGTTTTCTTAGCTATGAGCCAGCAACTATTTCCGCCTTTCGCTACGGGTCTGATTTTATCTGCCGTTCTCGCAGCTATTATGAGTACGGCTGCTTCCCAGCTTCTCGTTACGGCATCATCTATTTCCAAAGATTTTTACCATACATTTATTCGCAAAAATGCCAGCGATACGGAGCTAATTTATGTAAGCCGGATTACCGTTCTCGTTGTTGCCGCACTGGCCATTATGCTGGCACTGAATCCCAACAGCTATATCTTGACCATGGTTTCCTATGCGTGGGCCGGGTTCGGTGCCGCTTTCGGGCCGACTATCTTGTTGTCGCTTTATTGGAAACGCATGACTAAAAACGGAGCGTTAGCTGGTATTATCGTCGGCGGTCTTACGGTACTCATTTGGAAACAATTTGCTTGGTTTGGCTTATACGAAATCGTCCCCGGCTTTATTTTCTCCCTGCTCGCTATCTACATTGTCAGCAAACTGGATAAGGAACCTTGCCAAGAAATCCAGGACGAATTTGACCATGCTATGTCATTTAAACAAAAAATTACTGTGTTAAAAAGTGATGAAGAGTAAGAAATACTTTCTCATCATTTCCTATTCTATTTGGTCATCATAACCAAATAGAACCGAGCCTCGCATGAAAATTCAGACATCATGCGAGGCTCTTTTATTTTTTTATTTAGCATTAAGATACCAACTAACGTATTATTGCTTGCAAATCCTTCATAGGTCATGGCGTCTTTAATAGCTGTATCACTCATTGTCAACGCCTCCCTTTCTGGCTTCATAATTTCTAAAAAAAATACGCCCTGAGAGATTCTCAAGGCGTATTTTACAACGTGTTTATTACTGCTGTGCTTTACGCATAGCTTTCTTTCTGTCGTGTTTGTCAAGGATAGCTTTACGGATACGAATGCTCTTCGGCGTAACTTCGACGAGTTCATCATCGTTAATCCATTCCAAGGATTTTTCCAGTCCCATATCCTGCGGCGGAACAAGGCGGAGTGCTTCATCAGAAGCAGAAGAACGAGTATTGGTAAGATGTTTTTTCTTGCAGGGGTTAACATCAATATCAACATCACGATTACTTTCACCAACAACCTGGCCTAAATAAATTTCTTCGCCCGGTTTGATAAACATCGTGCCGCGGTCCTGCAGGTTGAAGATACCATAGCCTGTCGTCGTACCAGATTCAAAAGCAACCAAGCTGCCGCGTGTACGGCCTGGAATTTCGCCTTTCCAAGGTGCATAGCCATGGAATACATGGTACATAATGCCGTTACCTTTGGTAGCCGTCAAAAATTCACTGCGGAAGCCGATAAGGCCGCGGGCCGGAATAATAAATTCAAGGCGTGTATAGCCGGAAACGTCGGTCATGTTGACCATTTCTGCTTTACGTGTACCTAATTTTTCCATAACGGCACCCATAAATTCAGGCGGAACGTCGATAGTCAAGGCTTCCAACGGTTCGCATTTCTTACCATTGATTTCCTTGGTAATAACGCTCGGTTTACCAATCTGCAGTTCATAGCCTTGGCGGCGCATTTCTTCAATCAAAACAGCGATATGGAGTTCACCACGGCCGGATACTTTAAAAGCATCGGCACTGTCTGTTTCTTCGACACGCAAGGATACGTTGGTCTGTACTTCACGGAACAGACGGTCACGGAGATGGCGGCTCGTAACAAATTCGCCTTCCTGACCGGCAAATGGGCTGTCGTTGACGTAGAAAATCATGGACAACGTCGGTTCGTCAATATTGATTTTCGGCAATGCTTCTGGATTTTGCGGGTCTGTAACGGTTTCACCGATTTTCAAATCAGGAATACCTACGATGCAGGCGATTTCACCCATAGCAGCTTCATCCTGTTCTACTCGTTTAAGGCCTTCATAGGTATAAACACGGCCAATTTTAGCTTTACGCTGGCTTTCGCCGTCTGTAACAACAATATTTTGGTTCGGGCGCATTTTGCCGCGTACAATACGGCCAATAGCGATTTTACCAACATAATCATCATAGTCCAAGGTGGTAACCATAAACTGAAGAGGACCTTCCGGGTCACCTTTCGGGCATGGGCAATATTTGATAATCGTCTTAAAGAGCGGTTCCAAGTTGTCGCTTTCATCATCCATAGAATATTTAGCAATACCGTCACGGCCATTCGCATAGACAACAGGGAAATCCAGCTGTTCATCTGTAGCGTCGAGTTCCATGAACAATTCCAGTACTTCATCTTCAACTTCGGATACACGAGCACCGGGTTTATCGATTTTGTTGATAACAACGATAGGTTTCAG
Source organism: Megasphaera sp. (assembly GCA_050874545.1). Lineage (GTDB taxonomy): Bacteria > Bacillota > Negativicutes > Veillonellales > Megasphaeraceae > Megasphaera. The sequence goes on from JBNMKW010000073.1 coordinate 5,549, forward strand.
TTTCTGTTCCAATGCCTTGCGCAGTACATATTTGGTCTGCGGCATAGGACCTTCAAAGGCATCAACCAAAAGCAGGACGCCGTCAACCATGTTTAATACACGTTCAACTTCGCCGCCGAAGTCAGCATGCCCCGGTGTGTCAACGATGTTGATTTTGACACCTTCATGCATGACAGATGTATTTTTGGACAAGATTGTAATGCCGCGTTCCCGTTCGATATCTCCTGAGTCCATAACTCGATCAGCTACTTTTTCGTTTGAACGGAATACATGACTCTGTTTGAGCATGGCATCAACCAATGTCGTTTTGCCATGGTCAACGTGGGCAATAATTGCAATATTACGAATATCTTTGCGTTCCATCTAATGTCCTCTCTCCTATTAATCATAAAGAATATATTTTTATATATGTAACTTTGTTAGTATACCACAAAAAAAGTAGTTAGTGAATAGTAATTCGCAGACAGTCTGTAAATTTATCGTTTTTTTACCTTCTGCCATTACTGCTTCACTAACTACACTTTTTTAATCTTCGCCAATAATGCGGACTTCCGGTTCCAAATGCACGCCGTGCGCTTTTTCTACCCGTTTTTGCACTTCATGAATGACCTGCAAAACATCTTTTGCTGAAGCATGTCCCGTATTAACAACAAACCCAGCATGCTTAGTCGATACTTGGGCATCACCGCAGGACAACCCTTTCAGCCCCGTCTGGTCAATAAGCGTCCCGGCAAAATATCCTGGCGGCCGTTTAAACGTACTGCCGGCGCTATGCATTTCCAGCGGCTGTTTACTGCGCCGTTTCTGCATCAAATCATCCATTGCCTGCTGAATTTCCGCTTTATCGCCCTGACGCAGCGTCAGCTCAATCTCAACGACAAATTCCTGCGACTTTTGGAAACGACTCTGCCGATAGGAAAATCCCAAATTCGGAGCATTATACGTATGCACGCCGCCTGTACTGTTTACCGTACGCACGCGCGACACGACGTGGCTCATTTCGCCGCCGTACGCACCGGCATTCATAAACACGGCGCCGCCCAGTGTCCCCGGTATGCCACAGGCAAATTCAATGCCTGTCAGTCCCTGTTCCTGCGCAAACTGGCAAACATCTTTCAGCATGTATCCGGCGCTCGCCAAAATTTTTGTCCCATTACAGGACAATACCTTTGTCATTTGGTTCAGCTGAATAACCACACCGCGGATACCGCCGTCCCGTACCAGCACGTTGGAGCCGCCGCCTAATACGGTAACAGGAAGTTCCAAACTACGTGCCGCCCGAATTGCCAAGGACATTTCCTTGACAGATTTTGGCAAAACCAGCACATCGGCCGGGCCGCCGACAGCAAACGTCGTATGCTCGCTCATGGATTCATCCATCAGCATGCGGCTTGCCGGTATGGATACCGACAGCTGCAACACAAAACTAGTCAAGGCATATTTATTGATCAAGAATACTCATTCCTTCTGCCATAGATTGCTGGATAATCTGAAATACTTCGCCAGCCATGGACTGCCATGCATTATATTTTTGTAAATAGTCTACAGCCAGCTGATTATTCTTTACTAATTCAGACAGGCGGTTTAGCTGTTCAATCTTCTTGCGAACCGGTTTATCCCCCATCGACTGGGCATATGCCAGCTGGGTTTGCCATAGCAAAAATTCACGAACCAATTTCGTCGTTTTTTCATCTTTAGCTAATGTTTTTCCCGCTTCTACAAGTTCTTGATATTCTTTACACGCTTGAACTGCATCTGCCAGTTCATGTGCTTTATCATAAATTTCCACTCGTTACACCTCATCATTTCAAATTTTTGATACCTATACCGCTTTTAGCCATATCAGGAAATCCCAACTGCCGCAATGCTTCATACGATACGATGGCGACAGTATTCGACAAATTCAAGCTGCGAGCTTTATCCACCATAGGCACGCGGAAACAGCTTTCCGGATATTTCTTTAACAGTTCTTCCGGCAGACCTTTGGTTTCTTTGCCAAATACCAACATATCATCATATTGAAATTGTATATCTGCATAGCATTGTTCTGATTTTGTCGTCAAATAAAAGAAGCGATGGCCCTTATACTTTTCCAGCACTTCTTCAAAATTTTCATGAATCTGTACATCAACAAGAGACCAGTAATCTAATCCGGCCCGTTTTAAATGTTTGTCATCTATGGAAAAACCAAGAGGTTTTACCAAATGCAGCGTTATATGATTTGCTGCGCATAACCGAGCTACATTGCCCGTATTTCCGGGAATTTCCGGTTCTACCATTACGATATGCATGCTATCACTCTCCACCATGTATTGTACAAGATTTCCTGTATAAGTACAAGAGGAAAGCCCTTTCTCCCTCCGCTGCATTGCTTTTTTTCGTATGACATGCTATAATATAGATAACAATTATTTATTAATTGTTATTTTCCTTATTGAAAAAGAGAGGTGTTTTCACATGGATACATTTGATAACATTGCCCAATACCCGATTTATTTTGCACCGGGCTGTCGTCTGATGCAGCTGGAACCAACTATGGTTTCTGAAGTATATGATTATTTGCGCAAATTATTTGGCAACATTCATTTATATACGCGTTGCTGTGCTTTTGATGACGCCAAACAACATGATGAAGAAGCCGTATTTATCACATTGTGTGACTCCTGTTTTAAAATTTATGGCGAAACCTATGCCAACCTTCATATGCGCGACTTTTGGAGCGTTTATGACGAATACAAAATGGTATACCCGCTGAAAGAGGAAGCGAAACTTCGCCAGTCTTTACAATCGACACTTTGCGCGCCAGCTCCTTTACATGCAATTCGCAGCTGGATTGACGAATGGAAAACATGGAGCACGAAATAAGGAGACCCTCATGAAATTTACCTATTATGGGCATGCTGCCTTTACACTCAGTGACAACCAAACAACACTGCTATTTGACCCATATATTACAGATAATCCTTGGACAACCGTCTGTCCTACAGACATTGCGTGTCAGTACATTTTGATTTCCCATGCACATGGCGACCATTACGGCGATGCTGAAGCGATTGCCAAAGCACAAGATGCTACCATTATCAGTACAGCCGAAGTTGCCGGAAAAGCCGGGGAAGCTGGCTGTAAGGCCCACGCGATGCACGTCGGCGGCAGTGTAGCGATGCCATTTGGCAAAGTCCGCTTGACACCGGCCTTTCACGGTTCCGGCATTGCCGGCGGGCTTGCCTGCGGTATTCTCGTCGAATTAGGCGGCAAACGCATCTACTACGCCGGTGACACAGGTCTGTTTTCAGATATGAAACTACTCAATCGGTTCGGTCCGATTGATTGTGCTATTCTCCCTATTGGTGACAATTTTACCATGGGCATTGAAGATGCCGCTTTAGCCGCGTCTTGGATTGCACCGAAATTCGTCATCCCTGTTCATTACAAAACATGGCCGATTATTGACACCGATCCTGAAGTGTATAAAAAGCAAACAGAATCACAATATCACGTTCCTGTCCAAATCGTGGCACCGGGAACAACATATGAATGGTAATATATCTGCACGGAAGTCTTTACAGGCTTCCGTGTTTTTTATATTTTTATCACTATGCATAAAGGAAACATCCAAAAAGGAAGCTGTGAAGAACATGACCGATCCTGTCTTCACAACTTCCTCTTATTTTATATACATTAGTTTGCCATACAATTATTCAATGTTGATGCCACCATCTACAAAATGCAGTTCCGCACGGCGTTCACGGAAATTGCGCTGTTTGTCCCATGGCGTATCATAGAACAGATAATCAAATCGTCCTGTCGCAGGTGTAACGGAAGGACGCGTATACGGTCGAACAATCAAATTACCCCAGTCATACGTAATTTCGTAGTTTTTTCTATAACCTGATGGCAATTCACCATATGCGCCATTATGAATAGTCCGAATGACATCGGTATATGTGCCTGCCGTCTGTTCCAACTGTTCATTTTGAATACCATACTGTAATTTTCCTAATGTTTCTTCTGCATCACCATTGACCAATCCCCAAACCTGTCCTGTATAGTTTGGCTTTTGCCCAACAGTAAT
>JBNMKW010000074.1:0-9564 GCA_050874545.1 Megasphaera sp.
GTTAGCCACGACAATGGTTTCGACATCTGCCGCATGGCTTATCATTGCTGCTACTTTCGGAGCCCGCCGGGCATCGTGGCGGATATAGCTGCGCACGCGATTGCGCAGATTGACCGCCTTGCCGACATAAATAATCTGCCCTTGAGCATTTTTCCAAAGATACACGCCTGGCTGGGTCGTCAAATTGCGGACTTTTTCCAAGACCGTTTCTGCTAACGCCATCTCATTTCTGCTCCTTTGCCATCAATGCTTTCGTCCGTTCTAAAACCGGTTTCAAAAATTGCCCCGTATAGGACTGCGGCACGTCACAAACCGCTTCCGGCGTACCTGTCGCTACTACTGTGCCACCGCCATCGCCGCCTTCCGGCCCCAAGTCAATCAGATAATCTGCCGCTTTAATAACGTCTAGATTATGTTCAATGACAACAACTGTATCACCGCCGTCTACGAGCATCTGCAGCACGTCCATCAGCTTATGAATATCCGCTGTATGCAGCCCTGTCGTCGGTTCATCCAAAATATACATCGTCCGGCCCGTACTGCGCTTGGACAATTCGGTTGCCAGCTTGACGCGCTGTGCTTCACCGCCGGACAGCGTTGTTGCCGGCTGTCCGATGTGTATATAGCCTAAGCCGACTTCCTGCAAGGTTTTCAATTTATTATATATTCTCGGGATGTTGGCAAAAAACTCACAAGCATCATCAACGGTCATATTCAAGACATCGGCAATCGTTTTGCCTTTATATTTTACTTCCAGCGTTTCCCTATTATACCGAGCACCGTGGCACACTTCACACGGTACGTATACATCCGGCAAAAAGTTCATTTCAATGCGGATAATGCCGTCACCGCGGCAAGCTTCACAACGGCCGCCTTTGACGTTAAAACTGAAACGGCCTGCTTTATAGCCCCGCACCTTGGCTTCGGCAGTCTGGCTGTACAGCTGGCGAATAAAATCAAATACGCCCGTATAAGTTGCCGGATTGGAACGCGGCGTTCTGCCGATAGGCGATTGGTCAATATTAATGATTTTATCAATATGTTCTGTTCCCTTTATCTTTTTGAATTTTCCCGGCCGGTGCGGCGTACCATATACGGCTTCTGCCAATCCCTTGTACAAGATTTCATTGACTAAGGTAGATTTACCAGAGCCGGATACGCCGGTGACAACGGTCAGTGTTCCCAACGGAAAGGCGACATGAATATGTTTTAAATTGTGTTCAGCCGCACCGATGACTTCAATAAAAGAGCCGTTGCCCTTGCGGCGCACAGCCGGAACGGGAATATATTTGGTTCCCTTCAAATACTGCCCCGTGAGTGATTCCGGGCAGGCCATAATATCTGCCGCCGTTCCTTGTGCCACGACCTGACCACCGTGTTCTCCTGCTGCCGGCCCGATGTCCAAAATAAAATCAGCCGCCCGCATCGTATCTTCATCATGTTCCACGACAATCAGTGTATTTCCCAAATCCCGCAGCCGCTTCAATGCCTGCAGCAGTTTGTCGTTGTCACGCTGATGCAGGCCAATAGACGGTTCATCCAGTATATATAATACACCGACCAATCCAGAACCAATCTGCGTTGCCAAGCGGATTCGCTGCGCTTCGCCGCCCGAAAGGGTTCCTGCCGTTCGCGACAATGTCAAATATTCCAAGCCTACGGTCTGCAAAAAGTTCAGCCGCGCTTTAATTTCCTTAAAAATCTGTTTGCCAATCAACGCTTGTTTTTGGGTTAACTGCAAATTTTCAAAAAAAGGAATGAGGTCCCGAACGGTCATATCCGTCAGTTCCGCAATATTCAGCCCGCCGATTTTGATTGCCAGCGCTTCATGGCGAAGCCGCGTGCCATGACAGGTCGTACAAGGCTTTACCGTCATAAATTGTCCAAACTGATCCCGCATCATATCGGAAGACGCTTCTTTATAACGGCGGCGCACCATAGGAATAACCCCTTCAAAAGCCGTCGCATACTGTTTGGTTTCGCCGCGCAGATTTTCATATTCAAACACACATGTATCTTCCGTGCCCCACATCACGTTTTGCTGTACGTCAGAAGGCAAATCGGCATAACAGTTTTCCAACGAAAAGCCATGCCTCTTCAGCAAACCGCCAAGCTGGCGCATAAACCAAGAATCAGGGTTGCTGCTGAGTGCAGCTACTGCACCATCGCAAAATGCCTTATGAGCATCCGGCAAAACCAGTTTAGGATCCACTTCCATCGTACTGCCGATGCCGGAGCAGTCCGGGCAGGCCCCAAAGGGACTGTTAAAGGAAAACAAATGCGGTTCAATTTCCGGCAGACTGACATGGCAGTCCGGGCAGGCAAAATGCTGGCTGAATGTCAAAACCTGTTTTGTGCTCATCTGATAAATATGAACAACGCCGTCAGACAACTTGGCAGCTGTTTCCAGCGAATCTGTCAAACGCGTCAAAATCCGTTCTTTAATGACCAAGCGGTCAATAATCACGTCAATCGTATGTTTTTTGTTTTTATCCAAAGGGATGTCATCCGACAGCAAGTATATCTCCCCATCGACGCGCACACGGACATAGCCGTCTTTGACCAGGCGGGAAAGCAGTTTTTGATGCGTTCCCTTACGTCCGTCAACGACAGGAGCCATAATCATAACCTTTTCACCGTTTCCTAAGGCCATGACAGCATCTGCCATTTGTTCAATCGTTTGCTGGCGAATCGGTTTGCCGCATTTAGGGCAGTACACTTCACCGACCCTGGCATAGAGAAGCCGTAGATAATCGTAAATTTCTGTGACCGTGCCGACCGTCGAGCGGGGATTGCGGCTCGTCGTCTTTTGGTCAATAGAAATAGCTGGTGACAGCCCTTCAATATAATCGACATCGGGCTTATCCATCTGTCCCAAAAACTGCCGCGCATATGCAGACAGCGATTCTACATAGCGGCGCTGTCCTTCGGCATAAATCGTATCAAATGCCAGTGATGATTTTCCGGAACCGGACAGTCCCGTAAACACGACCAGCTTATCCCGCGGTATCTTTACATCTATATTTTTTAAATTATGCTGTCTTGCTCCTTTAATGACAATATATGTATCCTGCATACCTTATCTGTCTGCTCCTTTTTTCAATCTTGTCAGGTCCTGTTTCTACTTACTTTTCCTGCGTTTTGCATCAGGCCGTTTTATTTTTCGCACATAACGGGCTGACGGCATATCCTTTCCCTGCATCTGTTTGGGCAGGGTGTCATCATGACTCATCGCGCTTAACTGCTGTCGCAACTGTCCCAGCTTATCCCGTAGGGCTGCCGCTTTTTCAAATTCCAAGTTTTTAGCGGCTTCCTTCATTTGCTGCGTCAGCGTACGAATCACTTTATGCAGCGTTTCTTTAGTCATTTTTTCTTCTTTGCCGCCATGATATGATTTGCTGTCTTCTGCTACTTTTGTCAATTCTATCAAGTTCACTACGTCTTTTTTGACAGACTTAGGAATAATATGATGTTTCTTATTGTATGCCGCCTGCACTTCACGGCGCCGCTGCGTTTCATCCATTGCCCGTGCCATGGAATCAGTAATTTTATCAGCGTACATGATAACGGTCCCATCAACATTGCGGGCTGCACGGCCCATTGTCTGAATCAGGGACGTATCTGAACGCAGAAACCCTTCTTTATCGGCATCCAAAATAGCTACCAGCGATACTTCCGGCATATCCAGCCCTTCACGCAGGAGGTTAATACCAACCAGTACATCAAATACGCCGGCCCGCAAATCACGAATAATATCGGCCCGTTCAATCGTGGCAATATCCGAATGCAGATACCGGACAAGGACGCCCATTTCTTTCAGGTAATCTGTCAAATCTTCTGCCATCTTTTTGGTCAGCGTCGTGACAAGAACTCGTTCTTTCTTTTCGACGCGCCGGCGGATTTCACTCAGCAGGTCATCCATCTGCCCTGCTGTCGGCCGTACTTCTACCTTAGGATCCAAAAGCCCTGTCGGCCGGATAATCTGCTGAGCCAAATTGGTCTGTACTTCCATTTCATACGGCCCCGGCGTAGCACTGACATAAATAATCTGATTGATTCGTTCGACAAATTCTTCAAACTTCAGCGGCCGGTTGTCCAGTGCCGAAGGCAGACGAAAACCGTATTCAATCAAATTTTCCTTGCGCGAGCGGTCGCCGGCATACATAGCTCGCAGCTGCGGCAGCGTCACGTGGGATTCATCAATCATAATCAAAAAATCATCCGGAAAGTAATCCAGCAGTGTATACGGTGCTTCGCCAGCCTTGCGTCCTGCCAAATGGCGCGAATAGTTTTCTATGCCGGAACAGTAGCCCATTTCTTCCATCATTTCCATATCATAACGCGTCCGCTGTTCCAGCCGCTGCGCTTCCAGCAAATGACCGCCTTCTTTCAGCTCTTTCAGCCGTGCGTCCAGTTCTGTTCGAATCGTGCCGAGAGCCCGTTCCATCTTATCTTTCGTCGTTACACAATGGCTTGCCGGATAAATCGCTACATGATTGCGCTCTGCCAAAACTTCTCCTGTCAATGCATCTACTTCTGTCAAACGATCAATTTCATCCCCAAACATTTCAATACGAATTACGGCGTTATCATAAGCAGCCGGCATAACTTCTATCGTGTCACCGTGTACTCGAAATGTGCCGCGTTCTAAATTCATATCGTTGCGGGTGTATTGAATATCAACAAGTTTATACAGAATTTCTTCCTGTGTTTTTTCCTGTCCCAGCCGCAAAGATACGACTAGTTCGCTGTAGTCTTCCGGGTCGCCCAACCCGTAAATACAGGATACTGACGCGACAATAATAACATCGCGCCGTTCAAAGAGGCTCATCGTCGCTGAGTGGCGCAGTTTGTCGATTTCATCATTAATTGACGCATCTTTTTCAATATACGTATCCGTCGAAGCAATATAGGCTTCCGGCTGGTAATAATCATAGTAACTAACAAAATATGCCACTTCATTATCAGGAAAAAACGCTTTAAATTCACTGCAAAGCTGCGCTGCCAGCGTCTTGTTGTGCGCAATGACAAGCGTCGGTTTCTGCACTGCTTCAATGACCTTGGCCATCGTAAACGTTTTCCCTGTCCCCGTCGCTCCCAGCAGTACCTGTGCCCACTGCCCGGACTTCACGCCGTCTGCCAATGAGCGAATGGCTTCCGGCTGGTCGCCCATCGGTTCATACGGCGCAACAACACGGAAGGGATGGGATGTATCATAATCTTTACTTAGATGAGACTGTATATCCATAACCTTAACCTCGTTTCAGCAAAGTAAAAAATAATAATTATTGATTATCCTAGTATACCATGATGACAAACATATGTACAGAGGCATGATTCTCTAAGAATCTCTTCTCTCAACACCGCCATCACGCTTTCGCATTTTCTTTGCCTTGCGCAAAAGAAGTTCCTCTTCGCTTGCTTTTTACAGCGTAAGCCAGTATGATACAGATAGGTTTAACCCTATATCCGAGGTGATACAAATGACTGAAGAAGAAAAAATATTTGCCGGCCGTATGTTCAATAACCGTGCGCCGGAATTAGTAGCATGCAAACGCAAAGCCCACCGTGCCTGTCTCCGCTTCAATCAGCTCGACGAAAGCGATCCGGCGCGGCAGCCTATTATTAAAGAATTTATCGGTTCCATCGGCAGTGTGTACTATTTTCAAGGTCCGCTGCAATTTAATTACGGCTGCCACACACATATCGGCAATAATTTTTTTGCCAACTTTAACCTGACCGTCATGGATGACGGCCCCATTTACATCGGTGACAATGTTTGTTTTGGCCCCAATGTATCTTTAATGGCTACCAATCACCCTCTGCTGGCGCAGGAACGACTAGGACTGAATCAGCAAGGCAAGATGACCATGGCCGAGTACGCCCAAGGAATCCATATTGGCGATAATGTCTGGATTGCCAGCAATGTCGTTGTCTTAGACGGCGTTCATATCGGCAGTCAAGCTGTCATTGGCGCAGGCAGTGTCGTTACAAAAGATATTCCAGACAACGTTCTTGCCTATGGCAACCCCTGCCGTCCGGTTCGCCCTATTACCCAAGCCGACAGTAAAGCCCATCTCATTCTTCCGGAAGACCTAACGCATTTCAAATGCAATCTAAAATCCCACTGAATATAGCAAAGGAGATATAGCATGAAATATGTCATCGCATCTGATATTCACGGCTCAGCCTATTACTGCCGCCAGCTTTTACTGCAGTTTGAAAAAGAAAATGCCAGTCGGCTCATTCTGCTGGGGGACATTCTCTACCATGGTCCCCGCAATGACTTGCCCAAAGACTACTCCCCTAAAGATGTATTTGCGCAGCTCAATGCATACAAACAGCAAATCGCCTGTGTACGCGGCAACTGTGACAGCGAAGTAGATCAAATGGTCTTAGACTTTCCTATCATGGCATCCTACGCCTTGTTTCCTGTTGGCAGTCATCTGCTTCTTGCCACACACGGTCATGAATACAATACATCCCATCTGCCGCCGCTACAGCCCGGTGATATTCTATTGCACGGCCATACGCATGTTCCGGCATGGCAGTCTTTCGGCACACAGCAGTATTACCTTAATCCCGGTTCTGTCTCACTGCCCAAAGACAATTCGCCCCACAGCTATATGACGTGGGAAAACAACACGTTCCAATGGAAAACCATGGACGGTGCTGTATACCATACATTACAATGTAACGATTAGTCGGCATACCCAAAAGAGCTGCCGCAGTGACGTGAAACGCTCGGTTTCCGTTCTGCAGCAGCTCTTTTCTGCTGGTATTTTATGTGTATTCATGATGTTCTCTCCTGTCAAAAGTCCGCCCTTCACGATACATAAGCTTATATAAAAAAATGAGATATGATGATAAATCCATGTTATACCCCCCCCCCATAAAGTTAAATTCATTCTAACTTTATGAGTATACTACGTCTGCCGATATGATATGGTATTCGTATTACGACTCAGTATCTACATGCTGCAGTAATTTTTCAAACTTTTGCGCTGACATAGGTTTGGCAAAATAAAATCCCTGTATGATATCACAGCCACTGTCCCGCAAAAACTCATACTGCTCTTTCGTTTCCACACCTTCTGCTACCGTCTGCATATGCATAAGTTTGGCAATATCAATGATATAGGTCATCATCATTTTGCCTTCTTTACTCATATCATCGACAAAACTTTTATCTATCTTTAGTGCCGATGCTTTAAAGCGTTTGACCATGCTAATAGACGAATACCCCATGCCAAAATCATCAATCAAGACACTAAAACCTAGATTACGCAAATCACTAACCAATTTTTCACTAATTTCTACAGCATTGAGCAACGTTCCTTCTGTAATTTCAATCGGAATATCTTTACAGCTCAACTTGTATTTTTTCAGTATATCTACATGTTTTGGAATAAATTCTTTACCATAGAGGCTATGCCGCGACACATTGACAGAAATAGGCAGCGTCTGGTACCCTGCTTTTTTCCATTGATGCTGTTGTCGGCACACATCATCAAACATATAGTCATCAATATACATGATGATACCTACAATTTCTGATAAGGGAATAAATTTTCCCGGCATAACAATAGAACCGTCCGCCTGCTCCCAACGGATAAGTGCTTCCGCCCCTATCAATTTTTTCGTCTTTGCATCATACTGCGGCTGATAATATGGCTTAAATTCATGATTTTGCAATGCCATACTGATTTTATCGATGAGTCGTTTGTTTTTTACAATATTCGCCGTCATGGCCGGATCATAAAACCGATAATATACATTGTACTGTTTTTTGATACTCCGCCGCGTCAACACGGCATAGTTCTGCATATTCGCTAAATTCGTTTCTCCCTTTTTAATGAGATAAATCCCCATAGAAGGAGTAATACGGAAAACGTGTCGGTGCCGGATATAAATCTGCGCAATATCCAGTACAATCGTTTCACACAGTGATTTTAATTCATCCACCGAGTCATACTGTACCATGATAGCAAACAAATCCCCGTATTTACGAGCAAAAATTCCTTTATGGCGCAAGTGTTTTTTCAAAATAGATGAAACTTCCCGCAATACTCCATCACCTGCACGGTGTCCAAAAGCAATATTAATCAATTTAAAATTATCCAAATCAAAGGCAATTAATGCCTTGGGATTCGGATTGTTGTCCAGCCATTTTTGCGCTTCAATACAAAATTTTTCGTGCGAACACTGTCCTGTTAATTCATCGACATATAACGCTTTATGCCATTTTTTTCTCTGCCATATAGTTTGCGCAAACAAAACAAGGCTTGCTGCAAACAAAACCCCGCTTCCATACGTCCAAAATTCCATCACGTTTCGCCTCCCGCTGCTAACGTATAAAAATAGGTCTTTTCATGATCTCCCAGACGCCAAATACTGATGTCTGTAATGCCAAAGACCTTTGCTGTTCCTATCCAACTGATCACTGTCTGTTCATCTGCATACCAAACCACAATGGTACTGCCATCGGTATCTGTATAGGAAAAATGCAGCGCATCACTCAAGCTGTCACGTACAGGCTGCACGCGATACATCTTTGCCAGCGCTTCTGCTTCTTGGGCAGAGATAAACTGCTTACTGCCGGTACTGTTCCACATGCAGCCGCCTGTAGAAAGGGCAACTCCAGGTGTGCCCGGCAGAGATGCCATTTTTTGAATCGTTTTTCGTATAAAGGCAAAATCCGCTTTTGGACCTGCGTCATTGTGAACTCCATGCAGGTTGTACAACATGACAATATACTGCGGACCTGCAGGGAATGCATACTTGCTGTATGCAATATTAGGTTCCAATATGACACGCAGCACCATATGCTTATGCTGCGCCTTTTCCTGCAGCACTTGAATAAACTGCAGATACAGCGGCACGGCTTCGGGATCACGAAATACCCGCTCATAATCCAAATCAATGCCGTTGCAGCCGGCTTTTTGCGCCAAGTGAATGATTTCATCAGCGTGCTTTTTTTGCAGCTCCTTCGTAGCCAGGATTTTTTTCAGTATGTCTGTATCTTTCATACTCGTTTCCTTCAGTTGCTGCACATCGTTGACGACGCATAAATACTGCCGCATACTGTTTTTTTCTTTCCGCACCATCCCTTCCGGTAAAAACAACTTGCCATCTGTATCAAAATATGCTGCAAAATACGAAATCCCCGTGTATACCGGTGTATCCGCATTTGCATTGCTAAACTCCGCCAAGCCGTTTTCACGGTCCCAATATACGACCCAGGCATTTAATGACGGGCTAGTCTGCATGAATTTTCCGGGAGCAGCACATTCTACAGGAAACGTACTTGCTGCCACGACAAACAATATGGTTGCTATACTCTTTTTCCACATCATGTTCTACTCCTTTTTTCTTTACTTATAAATGTTGTACAAACCAATCTACTACCTTTTCCAAATATTTTTTAGCTGTATATGTTACTTTTTCCCAGCCTTCATATTTTGTCGTAAAAATAACGGTATCCGTATGATTATTTTTTACTGTAAAATCACGAAATACAGCATCATATACATCGTCATCCAAATTACGCTGCTGCCACCCCAA
>JBNMKW010000075.1:0-9288 GCA_050874545.1 Megasphaera sp.
GGCGATGGCTGCAGGGATCCACCTGTTCCCATGCCGAACACAGCAGTTAAGCCTGCAAACGCCGAAAGTACTTGGGGGGAGGCCCCCTGGGAGGATAGGAAGCCGCTGATTAAGCGAAGAGAGCACTGGAAATATCCAGTGTTCTTTTTTTGTTTAGTGATTAGTAAATCGTAGTTTAAGTCCACGACAATCGTTTACGTACAATTACATAAAAATAATGAAATATTTTACAAGGTTATACCAAGATAAGAAATTTTACCTTATTTGGGTATAACCTTCTTGTATTTGTTCTCTAAATTCATCAACAAGCCATTAATTTATTTTATGTATATCTAATAAAAATAGATAGTATAGATAAGTTTATTAGGTATATACATAAATAGTATATATGCATATATAAGTACTATAGAAGCAAAAAATGATTTTATTGTATATAGTATATATATATGGTATAATAACTCATAGTTATAATGGTATGTATACTATTTTTATGCACGTAATACCCCCCCCCCCGTATACAAAATATGATATATATGATATGCAAAACCATATCTTAACATAAATTAAATTTATACATATATAAAATAAAATCTTTATTTTAGGTGGAATAAGGATTTCGATTATAGCATTTTGAGGAGATGAGAAAATGAAACACAAACAGCGGCTTCGACAGTCTATTGCAATGTGGATGATGGCATCATGGCTGATGATTCCTTTGCCGTTGCAGGCGGCAGGCAATCCAGTACCGGATAATATGACATTGCCAACAGGGGGAAATTTTGTCAGTGGCAGTGGTACTATTTTGAGTGATAGGTTGAGTGATAGTCAAAAAAATGGCGTGATGGATGTAAAACAGAATGAATCCCATGCCGTTATCAAATGGCAGGACTTTTCTATTGGTGCCAATGCCCAGGTCAACTTCTCTAAAAATGGCGGCGGTTCATTTAATACCTTAAATTATGTAACGGGAAGCAATATGTCCCAGCTGTATGGGAAAATGAATGCGAACGGCGGGAATATTTACCTCATTAATCCCAATGGAGTGCAGATTGGCAATTCAGCGGAAATCAACGTCGGCAGTCTATATGTATCCAATAAGCAGTTTACGGATGAAGCGTTAGAAAAGTGGGGGCAAGGTACGATCAATGATCAGCAGCTCGGTACGATGGGGAAGGTGACCAATGCGGAACTCATGTCGCTGGGGTATATTGATGCTGCTAAAAATATTACTTTTGATGGCCAGCGTATTGTCATTGATATGGATCGGCTGAATCAGAAGACCAACGGCGATTATACATTGACAGTACAGCGTGCTAAAGATGATGATTTTAACCTTGTATTGGGCACAGATAAGGACTCTCTTGGCACCGTAACTATTAATGGAGAATCCCAAAAAGCTGATACCTATAAATATACCTGGATTCACCAGGCTGACGACTTGAAAAAGGTGAAAATGTATGGCCAGTATGCACTTCGCGATTCCATTGACTTGACAGGAGATAGGTTTTCTTCGATAGGAACGGAAGATGCCCCGTTTACGGGGAAGCTGGACGGGTTGGGCAATAATATTTTTGGCTTAACCGGTACGAATGGTTTGTTTGCGGCAACAGATGGAGCTTCCATCGGTCATTTGAATCTTATTGCCGGTCATACCGGTGTATCCATTCAAGGAGATACTGAGAATAAGAATGGTACAGGTGCTTTAATTGGACATGCCAAAAATACGCATGTTGAAGATGTCATCAATACGCTCGATGTAACAGGCAGTCAAAATATAGGCGGCTTGGTAGGGCTTGCGGAAAACTCTCATTTTTATAATGTGGTCAATACCGGTCATGTCAGCGGTTATCAAGCTGTGGGGGGACTTATCGGCAAGATGGAAGGCGGCACCCTGGGCAACGGTGAAAATACGATAGATGCCGAGCATGTGTCGCATAATGTGGGCAAGGTAGAAGGAATTAATGATAATACGACGGGGTACTCACATCATATTGGCGGCTTGGTTGGCTATGCGTCTAAAGCTACTATTGGCAATAAAGATGGCAGTACGATTTCTAATTTAATGCATATTGTGGGCGGCTATGACGTGGGCGGCATCGTTGGGCGTGCTCAAGATACAAAGCTGTATAACCTTTCCAATGAAGGGGATATTCTGGCTACAGGCTATAAGCTGGGAGACTATATATTTCATACTGATTATACAATAAACGGTTACTCTATCAATGGAGCTGCTAAGGCTTTAGTACGTATTGCCAATGCAGGCGGCATTGTGGGTTCTATTTCGGTCAGCAATCCTGATGGGGAGACAGCAGACATTCATCATGCTAGCCGGATTGAAGGGGTAAGAAATAGCGGCGATGTCAAGACTGAAACGGAACATTATACGGGAACGAGTGTTGATGCTCCGTATTATCGCTATATCGCCGGCAATGTGGGCGGCATTGTGGGCCGGGCGAGAAATACGGAGATTGATACGGCAACGAATACAGGCAATCATGTCTATGGCGCGCATAACGTGGGCGGTATTGTCGGCTTTTTTGGCAGGGATGATGATGATGCGAATGCTATTACCAAGCAATCCTATTATCGCATTCGCAATGCCATTAATGAAGGCGGCGATGTGATGGGCACCGGCGCAGTAGCAAACAATGGCAATTTTTCCACAGAAATAACTCGTTCTGATTATAAGCCTGCTAATGATGAAAAATATATTATAGGCAATATTGGCGGCATTGCTGGCATGGTATCGGGCGTACATACATTAGTTGCCAACAGCGGCAACCGCGGCAGCGTACATTCGTACATTCGAGGACTGATTGATGATTCGTATCGGAGCTTGGACAGTAATTCAGCGATGCAGTCTGTAATACCTCCTGAAATTGCCAAAGCAGCCAATATAGGAGGGATTGTCGGCAAAATAGACCGTGGCCAGTTAGCAACAACAACAGGCACTAAAACACTGAATAATAAATTGCAGGAAATCAAAAACAATCCCTATACGGCTGGAATTGCTAGCTGCTATAATATTGGCACCGTAGCCGGATATGCCAACATCGGCGGGATTCTGGGGTTTTCCTATAATAGCTCCATTGCTTCATCATACAATCTGGGCAATGTCTATACAACGAGACAGGGAAATGCAGGTACAACGCCTGTCAATATAGGCGGCATTTTAGGCGACAGCACGGAGCATTCTACAGCGCGAACCATTCTCTATGATGTGTTCAATATGGGGAAAATCGGCACCGAAGATTTTACATATTATGGCCGCCATGTAGGGGGCATTGTTGGCCGATTGTCCGGCATTGTCGAAAAAGCCTATAACACAGGTGCCATTTATAATGGTTCAACTGTTGTCGGCGGAATCGCCGGCTGGTGGTACAGTGGCTATATGAAAAACGTCTTTAATACCGGTAATATTACAGTTCTAAATAAGAATACTAATAAAGATAGTGATACTAGTAAAGTTGGCGGTATTGTCGGCGGTGTAGATGTAGCTGGCGGGAATGATGCGTCTGGTGTTATGGAAGATATGAGCATTTCTTTTGCTTACAATTTGGGAACACTGCGTTCTTTTATGGATAAGGATAATATGGCTAAAGGAAGCAATGGAAAGTATGTACATGCTAATTCTGTTGGTGGTATTGCAGGGGGTGTATATGCATATAAAAATGGAGAAGAAGAAGTACCTGCTGAACAGAAATTTTCTTTGAGTAATGTATATACGACAGGAAATTTAGCGGCTTTTATTTGGGATGCTGACAAACAGGCTTATGTGATTGATAAAAGTGATAATACTTTGCATCAATGGGCCATTATTGGTTCATGGGGACAGTATTCCAGATATAACAAAAAAGAAAATGTATATGCAATCAAGACGAACAGTACAAATGATGGATTTGGCACATTGTCAGAGGCTGACAATGATGTACGATATATTGAGTTCAAGAATCGGCTTAAAGCACAAGCATACCAAACCAAATCAACATCAACTCAAAATAAAATTACGGGTGATGGCTTTACGTTTTATGATACATTAGACGATATCAAAGGCCATCCCGATTCTTGGCGTATTGATGAAGGCAGCGGATTGCCCATTTTGAATGCCTTTTATACGGATACTGATAAATTCCTGGTTGATGGCAAGACGCTGACTGAATTAGGAAACGATACAACAACAAGTGGCATACAGATTACGCACGGTACTGCCTACAATCCGTATCTGACCATCATACAAGCAGACCCAAAATGGGGCAATACATCGCTGACGGTAGATGCGCAAAATACATTGCAGCTGCGGGATTCGCTGGCTGTCTACGGTACAGGTTTGACGATACATAATTTTGCGATGGACTGTTCAGATGACACGGAAAATCATTTGAATGTCTACGGTGGTCTGTTATACAGTGACGGAGCCTTGGTATTGCATGCAAAGAATGAAAATGGCATAACCATCGGCAAAGCCTCTCAAATCTATGGCTCATCCGTTGCCATGGATTTTAATGATCAAAGTCTTTTGAAAATATTTGGCGAAGTGACTGCTACGGGAATTGACGAAAGGGATTCCCAGAATGGAAATATCACCATCAATGCTGGCAGTTTGGAATCCTATTGGAAGCTGAATACCGCTAAAAAGGATCAGTCAACAACGATTACAGGCGGCAACAAGTTGGACAAGGATGCTGCGCAGGCAGAAAGCGAGGCCAACAATCCAGAAAAAACGATGCCATCGATTGGCACATACTACAGCTATATGACGGGTGAGGCTAAAAAAGATGGAGATTTAACCATCCATACAACAGGCAGCACCTATTTGCTCTATGGCAATATGAAGCAAGGCCAGACGACCGTTTATGGCGATATGGCGATTACTTCGGACACTGGCGATATTTTTGTAGATACGGATTTGTATGTAGGCGGGAAAATCAGCCTTACGGGCGATCACAAGCTGATTCTTGACGTAACCCATGTAGGAGCCCGGAACAATGCGGAGGTAGATCATGCATATGGCACAGCCAAAACAGTGCAGAATTTTTTTGAAACACATCATGAAGAGGAGAAAGAAATTTCTTTTATAAAAAATGATGGAACGATAAATAGCCAAGGTAAGATTGCACTGGATATGTGGTATAACGCAGATGAAACGGATGACTCCAAAGGTAACTTCAATTTTGAAAAATTTGATAAGACAGACTCAACGCTGCAAGAAGCAGTAGGTTCCTATAAGGATTCCTTATATTACTGGGTCAAAAATGAATATCAGCTGAAAGGCATTCAAGAGGCAGCTAAGAGTAATGAGAATATTTTAGGCTATAATTTTGCGCTGTATAACAACATTGAAGCCAGCAGCCTGAAAGATAAAGATACGTATAAGGCGATTGGCAGTGGCGAGAAAGGCTTTTCCGGTACATTTGATGGAATGGATAACCGGATTATTGGCTTACAGGCTACAGACGGCGTATTTGGTACATTATTAGATAATGCCTGTGTATCCAACCTGAAAATCTATGCTTCTAAATTTACGGGTGATACGGTGGGGGCGTTGGCCAGCAAGGCCCAAGGCAGCAAAATGTTTAACATTACAGGCTTGGGAAATACCATCATTGGCAGCGAAAAGGCTGGCGGGCTGGTTGGTGAATTGGGACTGACAGCTAGATTGGATACGATTAGTGATCAAAGTACTGTCATTGCAAGGGTAGATAATACTAGCAATGAGGAGAAATCTATTTTTGCTGGCGGATTAGTTGGTGAAAATGCGGGAGGATTTATTAACAACGGTTCTACCAACAGTGCAGTGACGATTGATGAAATAACTGGCGAGTATGCAGGAAATAAACAGTTGTATTTAGGGGGCATAGCTGGCAGTAATAATCCAGAAAAATATGAATTTGATTTTGGTGATGGGGATGTATTTAGGTTCTATTTAGGTGGTGAAATCGAAAATACAAGTGTTCATGGCATTACTGGCAGGAAATCCCAGGCAAAGGCAACGGTGGGTGGTATTGTTGGTATCAATAATGGCTATATTAAGACGGGCTATAATGAAAGTGTTATTTATGGCAATGCCGGTGTAGGCGGCATTGCCGGAAAGAATACGTATCATA
Organism: Megasphaera sp.; assembly: GCA_050874545.1. GTDB lineage: Bacteria > Bacillota > Negativicutes > Veillonellales > Megasphaeraceae > Megasphaera. The sequence continues at coordinate 6,105 of JBNMKW010000075.1, forward strand.
TTGAAAATGTAACAAATGCCCTGGCTATTGATGGCAGAAATGAAGGGGGAACAGGCTCTAATGTAGGCGGAATTGTGGGTATCCAAGCAGATAACACGGATGATGCGGATAGACAAGCATATATTGAAAGCGGCAGAAATACAGCGCAAATCCAGGGTGATGCCAATGTAGGAGGAATTGTTGGTTATAACAGTCAAAATTCTCAGCTGCATAATTTGGAAAACGGATTTATGGCAGCAATTATTGGCAAAAACAATGTTGGCGGTCTGACTGGGATTAACGAAGGTATTATTTCGGCAGATGGGATGGAGCTTATCAATGCAGGCACTATTTCCGGCAATCAGTATGTGGGTGGTATTACCGGTATCAATCGAGGAACGATCCAAGGTATCAGTACCAATATTACGTTGAAGGAAACTGGTGAAAATGCGCAGTTCTTTGGCGGTGTTGCAGGATGGAATGATACGAATGGCATCATTGAAAATGCTAAAAATAAATCTACTATTTTAGCTGAAAATGCAGCGTATGTTGGTGGAATTGTTGGTAAGAATAGCGGTATTATTCGAGGCATGGAAAATACAAGCAGCGGTGTAGTTATTGGCAAAAGTCATGTTGGAGGAATTATTGGATATAACGAGGCTTCTATCAAGGCAACGCCGCAGCAAGAAACAGAAACAATCACTATAGAAGAAAAACACCCTCTCTTTGAAATGGATAGTAATGGCTTGTATAAGTTAGATGAAAACGGCTCCCCAATTCCCGTCTATGAAAAGGATGCACAGGGACATATCATCAAAGATGAAAAGGGAAATCCCATCCCCAAAGTAGAAATTGAAAAGAAGACAATTACTAAATTTAAATATGAAAAAGATGATGCGGGAAATGATCTGCTCGATAAGCCGGTGTATCAGTATGTCAATACTAGCGTTGTCAATGAAGGTACTGTTATTGCCACTAAAGGCGGTGCAGGCGGTATTATTGGAACGAATACTGCGAATCTGACCCAAGTTACGATGCTCAATAAAGGCCGCGTTCATGGTGGCAATGATGCTAGCAGTAATGATGCTAGCAGTAATGATGGTACTGGCGGATTGATTGGTACCAATACAGAAAAAATCTTGTATTCTTCTCTCATTAACGATATACATGGAACGGTTACGGGGAGATTTAATGTTGGCGGTTTGGTGGGCATAAACAGTGGTACGATAGAAGGTGGCCGCCGCCATGATACGGCTCATGATTTAAGTGTTGATGGTAGTACAGCGTCAGACCAAGGGTATTATATCAACACCATTTATAATAATGGAACAATTCGTACAGGCAGTTTTGATCCCACAAAATATTTAAATCCAGAGAACGCGTTTACCGCATCAGAGGGAACTAATATCGGCGGCCTTATCGGCGACAACCGGGGAACACTCTCCGCGGCGTATAACACAGGCGTCATCAAGGCATCCGGCAGCACAAACGTAGGCGGCATTGTCGGCAGCAATAGCGGTACCGTAGATCAAGTATTTACCAACATCATGACCCAAGACGGACAGAACCAGACCATTACCGGCGGCACCTCTGTCGGCGGCATCGTCGGCAGCAATACGGGTACCGTTTCCAATGCCTATGCGGCAAGTGGTACGAGTATTACAGGAAATACATGGGGCTGGATTGCTGGCACAAATACCGGTACGATTTTGAATGTCTATGGTGATGCAGATAACGCTCCATTAGTGGGAACAGGAACTGGAACTGTTGAGCATGGCTATGGCTTATCTGAGAAAAAGTCTGATTACCAAGGGTTTGACTTTGATACTACATGGAAAATCTATGAAGACCATACGAATCCGTTGCTGAAAGTATTCTTGACGAAAGCTGCCGTACCTAACGATGTCATGAACAATCTGACCTATAACGGACAGGATCAACGGATGACGATGGAGGCTCTTCTTTCTAAGATGACCAATCAAAAAGATGCCGATTTTAGCGATTACCTCAAGAGCCATACCTTATTGCAGTATATTGATGAAATCAAAAATGCCGGAACCTATACAAACTGGCTCTGGTCAGCACAGATTGGCAAAAGTGATACAGGTGACTTCAATCCCAATAACCTGGGATATGACTTTGATGTAAAAGATATTACGGTTGCTAAGAAAGCACTCACCATTCAGTTAGGAAACGTAAGTCGTATCTATGGAAATAGCAAATTGAATAATAGTGAGTATACGTTTACCGTCGATGGATGGGTCAATGGAGAAGACTTTAGCAAGTATTTATCCATTTCTAAAATATCCGATGGAGCCTTGACAGGAAGTGACAGAGTTACGAAGGACGTTGGAACGTATGGCTGGAACGGTACGATCCAGGGGATGGATACGTTAACTAATTATATATTAAATCCTATTACGGATGGTCAATCAGAAGTAACGAAAGCAAAACTATCAGTCAGCTTGAAGAACATTAGCCGGGTATACGGGAATCTGGACAACAAGGATTATCGGAATGAATACACGTTGAATGACGGAACGCATCTTGTCAATGGGGACAGTGGATTAATCGTATCAGCAAGTAAAGACGGAGCCATTAAAGATGGAACTGTTACGAATGTCCAAAAGACGCAGGATGCAGGCACCACATATAGTTGGGAAGGCACCTTGAGCGGTGTAGACAAGCTATTCCAGAATTATGATGTTACGTTCAATAACAGTGCCAAGTCGAAAGTAACGAAAGCCAAATTGACTGTAGGTTTGAACGATGTCCAGAGAACCTACGGAAATAGTAGCTTGCAAGATGGGTACACCTATGGCGCCTCGACAGTGAGCGGCAACGTCAATGGAGATACCTACGGTGTGGGAGACATTCGGGTCACTAAAACAGCCGATGGAGCCTTGACAGGAAGCGGCACTGGCAGAGTTACGGAAGACGTTGGCAGCTATACATGGACAGGCGAGGCAAGCAGTGACCGTGCATCGTTAACTAAAAATTACGATCTGGAAGTCGGAACGGGCCTGTCGAAAGTAACGAAAGCCAAACTGACTGTAGGCTTGAACAATGTTCAAAGAACCTACGGAAGCAGCAGCTTGCAAGATGGCTACACCTATGGTGCCTTAACAGTGAGCGGCAACGTCAATGGAGATACCTACGGTGTGGGAGACATTCGGGTCACTAAAACAGCCGATGGAGCCTTGAC
>JBNMKW010000076.1:0-9281 GCA_050874545.1 Megasphaera sp.
GCATCTCACTAAAGATTTCAATGCAGTTCGTCTGAAATATCGCAGGAAATCACCAGACCCTGTCTTGGCGTATTTATTGATAAAGTTTAAAGTTGTATTCAACCATAACGTACTGCTGGATAATACCGCTCGATATAACAAACGGTTGAAGCAATACATTAATCTTCGAGGCATCCAAACCTTGCTATTCAACCATTTTCCGGAATTAAAAAAAGCGTATGAACTGAAAGAGGCGTATATTACTTTCAATGAAATAGCATCATTTAAAAACGCTGAACCTAAGCTAGACGCATTGTTTCTTAAATTTGCAGACTCACAGATTCGTGAATATGATGAATTCTATACTGTGCTTTCTAATTGGAAACAGGAAATCATAAATTCATTTACCGTCGTACATGGCCGCCGAATCAACAACAGCCATATCGAATCCAAAAACCGCCAGGTACAACGATTATTAAATAATGCCAATGGATTTTGTAACTTCAAGCGGACCAGAAATCGTATTTTATATTGTCTAAACAAAGAAGATACATATACGTTCTAATCCAAAAAGCATCGATAATGAATACCAAGCCTTGAAACCACAAAGTGTATCCAGTAAAACCACAAAACTGTAAACAGCGTGACCACAAAAAAAGGTCTAGCCCAACCACAAAAGTTGGACTAGACACGGAAAATCTACTCACGTCCTTTTAGTAGCTGATTTGAAAGGTATCCCAATATTTGACAAAGTGTCCTTAATTATCTATCCAATTGATTCGTTTGAAATATTCCAACAACACTTATCAAAATTTTCGATTCCAACAAATCACACACATGAGCAAGCTGCATAGTGTCAAAATTATGCCTATTTTATAACCAGGAAGTTCAAAAACTAAAGTAATAATATTATGCCCTGGTTGTAACGGAATAACCATCAGAGAATCTTCAAATGCTTTTGGTTTTACTGCTTCTCCATTACGCATTACATGCCAGCCTTTATGTACCGGAATAGAAGTAAATAGCATTTCATCGGAAGCAGCATCCACATAAATACTTAAATGAGTATCTGACTCACGCTGTATAGTTGCAGCATTAGCCCACGCCATAGTTGATGATAGCATTAATGCGTTTTCATCAACTTGATAAAACTGTGCATTTTTTAGTTCATCAGAAGCCATTTCCTTTGACTGCCATTCTACCTTACCTGCATTATTATCCATCGGTATAAAAAATACAGACGGAGCACACCAATCTGAATATTTTTGATTAATACTATCATTTATCACTAGCATCGCATTTTTTTCTGTATGAGAGTAAGGAAAATTTCCATATACAGCATCTTTGTCACCAGAGTTAATATAGAAAACAGCATTTTTCTGTTCATCAGAAATATTCCGCCTATAAGAAACAGGCTTGTATATAAGACTTTTCTGTTGAAAAATATCTGCGTATAATTCATTCGTAAATTGAAAAGGATTATTTTCATACAAATGATGCATAGCAATGTTTTTTGAAACACGAAAGGCAATCGGCATAACATATGGATTTTCATACACCGCTTTTTTATTTGCCACATTATTTTCTGGTGATAATATCAAACCTGGGATAGCATAATCTGACAGAATATACTTCACTCCCAACAGAGAATCTGTTCCTATCAAAGAAGTGTTAACGATATTCATATTAACACCATTACGTCGGTATCCCAACCGATCTAAAAAATTCAATTGGTAGTTTACCGGACTTGAAGTATAGCTAGCGATAGTTGGATAAAGATATGCCATACCTTCATTATAATTTGCTGTAACATGAACTTTCTGATCAAATAAAAACGTACTGGTCTGAGAAATACGATAAAAATCCGAATTAGCAGGTACAACACTTGCAACTTGTTTCTTTTCATCTACAACATAGTCATGATAGGATTGAACTCTATGAAAAGCATCTTGATGATGAAGAATATAATTCCCATTACACCCTAAATCTAAACAAGTCAAAATCACTAATATAATACCATTATATTTTTTATATGTATCATTATCACAACAGTACAATATAATTATTAAGCAAAACAAGAGGACAGAAGTGCCAGCAACATTTTCCCAGGTATTATATGTGCGATGCAATTGCAGCACAATCCACAACAAGGGAAAACATATACCTATTTTCCAATCAACATGTTTATTTTGAGAATTAGAAAAAAAGGCCCCTGCTAACCAAATAAAAAAGAAAATTGTGACATACGAATAGCGGTACCAATAACTACTAGCATCTTTTAGTAATGAAAATAAAAGAAAAAAAGGTTGCCAATACAATACTGCAATCGAAAATACTAGCATCAGTACAGCGAAAATACACATGTTCCGTGCCAAATTTTTCCTAAAAAAGAAACCTATTATTCCTAGTAAAGTCAAGTTACCACAAAATAAAGATGCATGTCCATTACTACTAAATGTTCCCCAAGTCAATCCAGTAAAAAGTGCCGTAAAACTTCCATTCCAAGTGACATGCAGTAATCCCCAATCAAAATTGCTAATTCGTCCATTTGCTAATTCCATAAGTGTGGGAACAAATATAATTGAAACTATGCCTAAGGACAATAAAACAGCCAAAGCTATACGAAAAAGAAAAAACATACATTGTTTCCATGTAGAATGAGAAGAAATTCGTAATAAAATGGTTTCCCATATAGTCCAGAAGCCGGTAAAAAGTAAATCTATTAGACCTGAATACCAATTAAACAGCAAGGAAAGGGCTGCCGGAATAACAATATAAAAAATAGTTTTCCCCCGACTAACCTGGTAAATTCCCCATAAAATCAAGGGCAACATATAAACTCCGTCTAACCACATAATGTTTCGAGCTTGTTCTAGATTATACTGCATCAGCCCAAAATTTATTCCTAAAGCAATAACCATACATGCAGAAAGCCGATTAGTAAACCGTCGGTCAAGATAAAAAGCCATTGTGATAGCAGATAAAGAGAGTTTTATGAGGACAAGCAAATCATAAAATGCATGGAAATTTTCCTGATTAAAAAATAAAACCAAGATATTCCAAGGGGATGTTAGATAATATGTCAGAATGGCCCAGACGTTTCCACCGATTCCTCGAGTAAAGGAAAATGTCCACGATGCCTCACCCTGCAATGCGTGTTTTAAATAAGAAAATAAATCTAGATATTGTATACTAGCATCTACTTGTGCAAAGCTATTAGTGCCAAATGGAGAATAAGCATTCATTACCAATAGGATAATTAAAATAAAAAATGTACAAAAACCCGAAATGCCAATAGATATCCATCTTGTTTTCATCTTGGCGTCGCCCCCTCATTCTGCGCAATAACGGCTTTACCGTTAAAGTCTTTTACCAAATAAAGAGGTCGGAATTTACTTTCATTGAAAACGCGGCCCAGATATTCCCCAATAATGCCGAGAAAGAAAAGCTGAATACCTCCGGTAAAAAGGATTATAGAAATAAGCGACGGATATCCAGGAACATCTCCGCCGTAGATAAGGGTTCGAACAACGATAAAGAACATATAAAGAATAGAAATAAAAGATAGAATGCAGCCAACAAACGCTGCAGCTCGCAGTGGTGCGATAGTAAAGCTAGTAATCCCTTCGATAGCTAAATTCATGAGTTTCCAGTAATTCCACTTCGTCTCACCTGCAGCTCTAGCATCGCGGTCAAAAAGAATTTCTTTCTTTTCAAAGCCAATCCAGCTAAACAACCCCTTCGTATAACGCTGAGATTCCCGCATCAAGCGCAGCGCATTCAAACACTGTTTATCCAATAAGCGAAAATCTCCAACATCACGCTGCATCGGTACGTTGGACAGCTTCTGCAAAATTGTATAAAAAGCATGGGACGACCATTTCTTGAAAAAAGACTCACCTGCTCGGCTGCGCCGCTTAGCACTAATATCCTGATACCCTTTTTCCCACCAAGAAATCATTTCCGGAATCAATTCCGGCGGATCTTGTAAATCAGCATCCATAATAATTGCCGCATCGCCCGTTAAATAATCAATACCAGCAATCATGGCAATTTCCTTGCCGAAATTACGAGATAAATTGACATATGAAATACGCTTGTCTTTCTCATGAAGTTCCCGCAGAATATCCAACGTATGATCACTGCTGCCGTCATTAACGAACATAAACTGGAAATCATACTGCGAAATACTGTCAATCACCTGCACCGTACGCCTGTAAAATTCGTTCAGAACTGCTTCTTCATTATAACAAGGTACTAAAATTGAAATTAATTGTCTGTCTGTCAACAGTGTAGTTTGGAGTGTTCATTTGTCAAATCCTTTCTATGTATAATAGTTAAAGTATATCATATTTCAACTTATTCGTCAGATAAAATGCATCGGCACACAGCAACTGTTTAATGAATAAAATGACTGAAAAAATGGAAGCATCCAAACAATCTGACTCAATAATCTCAAATTTGGTGGATTTACAATTTAAATGCAATAATAACTTGAAATAAAACTGACACATGGATCTTTGCTATAATGGTGTTTGCAACGACAACATTACGTTAGGAGTGATTTCATGTGCCACTACCACCATCTTATACTATCTAAACGAGAAAAGATATTATTTTTTTCTAGCAAAAGGATTTACGCTTACGTATATTGCCCAAAAAATTGTGCAGGAATAAATCCACGATTTCTCGTGAACTGCATCGTAATGCTTCTGGAAAGCACTATCTTCCTGTTGATGCGGAAGAGAAAACCCGTCAGCATCATTTCCACTGTTATCCTCACAAACCCCCGTATTGCTGAAAAAAGTAAAATCACTAATTTCTATTTATCAATGGGCTCCTGAAGAGATTTCCTATCGTCTTACGCTAGAAAGCAGTCTTTTGCCAGTAAGCTTTTCATGCCATGCCGGGATGCTTGTTACTCCCTTAACAGATAGATATGGTAAAGGGGGCATCATGAAATTAAGGCATCATGAAAAAAAACGTCATTTGAAAGGAGAAAAGGAACGCCGTGGTCATTTCGAAGCAGATACTATTGTGGAAAAAAAGCAAAGCCTGCCTGGTAACTCTGATAGACAGAAAGAGTCGCCATCTTCTAAGCAGCAAGTCTGACCAGAAAAGAGCCAATGCAGTTAATACAGTTATAATCGAATTGCTGCATCGGCAGCCTCTCTATTCCATAACGCCGGATAGAGAAAAAGAGTTTTCCAAACATACGAAAGTTGCAGAAACTCTAAATAGTGTAAAATTCTATTTCCCCAAGCCACACAGCCATGGCAGAGAGGGACCAATGAAAACACAAATGTCCTTTTGAGAAAATATTTTCCAAAAGGACTGGATATTACAGATATTTCGGATGATTATATTCAAGAGAAAAGTGATGAACTCAATCTAAGACTCTGAAAATGTCTTAGCTACAAAACACTCTATAATGTCTATCTTTCAAAAATGTTGCACTTAATTGACAATTCATCAGAAAATAAGGAGCCTTGTGAATACGAATATCCACAAGACCCCAACATTTAGTATAGAACCTAAAAAAGGACGTGAGAACAATTCACTCACGTCCCTTCGTAGTAGATGATTTGAAAGGCACCCCAACATTTGACAAAGAACCCAAAAGAGGTCTTGTGAATACGAATGTCCACAAGACCCCAACATTTAGTATAGAACCTACAAAAAGGGACTATCTTTCGATAGTCCCTTTTTACATGGCAATATAGATAGTCTATTAAGCCAAGCCTTTTGCTTTTTTAATTGCAGCTGTGAGTTTCGGCAATACGTCGAATACATCACCAACAATACCGTAATCGCAAACTTTGAAGATAGGAGCATCTTCGTCTTTGTTGATAGCGATAATGCAATCAGAGCCAGTCATACCAGCCAAGTGCTGAATAGCACCGGAGATAGCGCAGGCAACATAAATTTTCGGAGCAACTGTTTTACCAGTCTGGCCAACCTGATGAAGAGCGTCAATCCAGCCAGCATCAACAGCAGCACGGGAAGCACCAACAGCACCGCCGAGTACGTCTGCTAATTCTTTCAAGATGCCTGTTTTGAACGGTTCTTCACTGTTCATGCCACGGCCGCCAGCAACGATGAAGTCAGCGTCTTCGATTTTAACGCCGCCGTCACCCAATTTGATGAGTTCAACGAATTTCGTCATGAAATCTGCATCTGTGAGATCAGCTTTCATATCGATAACTTCGCCCTGTGCGCTAGCATCAGCTTCCGGTTTTTTGAATACGTGCGGACGAACTGTACCCATCTGCGGACGGTTGTCCGGGCAAATGATTTCAGCCATGATGTTGCCGCCCAAAGCCGGACGAGTCCAAACGATAGTTTTGTTGTCGTCGTCAACGCCGAGCTGTGTGCAGTCAGCTGTCAAACCAGTTTTAAGCATGTTAGCAACGCGAGGACCGAGGTCACGGCCAATGTTTGTTGCACCTACGAGATAAACGTTAGGTTTCTGTTTGTTGAAGAAATCAACTAATACTTTTGCATATGCTGTTGTGTTGTAATGTTCCAACTGAGCATCATCATATACATATACTTTATGAGCACCATGAGCGATAAGTTCTTGTGCTAACGGTTTTACGTCTTTACCAATCAGGACAGCACCTACTTCGTCACCGATGGTATCAGCTAAAACGCGGGCCTGGCCCAACAATTCGAAAGATACATCACGTAATTTGCCTTCAAACTGTTCAGCAATTACATAAATGCCTTTGTATTCTGCTAAATCCATTTTCACTGTTCCTCCTTAAATTAAAGAATTTTCGCTTCAGACAATTTTTCTACGACCTGATCAACGAGTGCCTGAGCATTGTCGTCTTCGACTTTGAGTACCAAGCCGCCGCTTCTCTGAGCCGGTGTGAAAATTTTACGAACTTTTGTCGGGGAACCGTTCAAACCGATTTGAGCGTCGTCTGCTTCAATAGCAGCTGCATCCAATGTTGGGATTTCGCGACGTTTTGCTTTCATTGTACCACGAATAGTCGGGAAACGCGGTTCGTTCAAGTCTTTTACGGCTGTAATCAAAACAGGGAACTGAGCTTCAGTTACGATGTAACCTTCTTCGTTTTCCTGCTGTACAGTAACTTTGTTGCCTTCAACTTTCAGGTCACGGGCATATGTAATCTGCGGAATGCCGAGTTCGCAAGCGATCTGCGGGCCAACCTGTGCAGTATCACCATCAATAGCCTGTTTGCCGCAGAGGATGATATCGAACTGTTCGATGCCTTTTTCTGCTGCAACTTTTTTAACAGCCTGTGCTAATGCATAGCCTGTAGCTAATGTATCGGAACCGCCGAGTTTTCTGTCGGATACGAGATACGCATCGTCAGCACCCATTGCTAAACCTTCTTTTAATACGTCTTTTGCCTGATCTGGGCCCATAGAAAGCAATGTTACTTTTACTTCCTTATCAGCGTCCTTTAACTGAAGAGCAGCTTCCAAAGCATTCTGGTCAAAGGGGTTGAAAATGTTAGGAACACCAGCACGAATGACGGTATGTTTTACGGGGTCAATCTTAACTTCTGCTGTGTCCGGAACTTGTTTGACACATACCAATATTTCCATTTACGTTTGCCTCCTAAAAAAAAGTACTTTTTTATTCAACAGGCATGGTCTTACCTTTTAAAGACCATGCCCGCATCATAAACTTAATTACTTACCGCAACAAAGCGCCGCCTGTTACCATGAGCTGTACTTCGTTGGTGCCTTCATAAATCTGTGTGATCTTAGCGTCACGCATATGACGTGCAACCGGATATTCTTCGCTGTAGCCATAGCCGCCATAAATCTGAACAGCTTCTGTAGCAACTTCCATAGCTACATCGGATGCAACGCGTTTAGCGATAGCTGCGTCAACAGTAAACGGCTGGCCTTCCTGTTTTTTGAAAGCAGCTTTGTAAACAAGGTTACGAGCAGCTTCAATTTTCATCTTCATGTCAGCCAATTTGAAGGAAATAGACTGGAATTTGCAAAGAGGTCTGCCAAACTGTACACGTTGTTTGGAGTATTCAACAGCATCGTTCAATGCAGCTTCTGCAATGCCGAGAGCCTGAGCAGCAACACCGATACGGCCGCCGTCCAATGTCATCATAGCAATCTTGAAGCCTTTGCCTTCCTGGCCGAGGAGGTTTTCTTTCGGAACTTTTACGTCCTGGAATACTAATTCCATCGTCTGGGAAGTATGGATGCCCATTTTGTCTTCTTTTTTGCCAAATGTGAAGCCTTCCATGCCTTTTTCAAGGATGAATGCACTGATGCCTTTAGTACCCTGGCTCTTATCAGTCATAGCGAATACGATGTAGATATCAGCTTCGCCAGCATTTGTGATAAACATTTTGGAACCATTGAGGATGTAGTTGCCATCAGCATCTTTTGCTGCAACAGTCTGCTGACCGGAAGCATCTGTACCAGCGTTCGGTTCTGTTAAGCCGAATGCGCCAAGTTTTGTACCTTCAACCAACGGTGTGAGGTATTTTTCTTTCTGTTCTTCCGTACCAAACTGCCAAATCGGGTTAGCGCAAAGAGATACGCTGGCAGACAATGTGATGGATACACCAGCATCGTATTTAGCCAATTCTTCAACTGCGAGGATATAGCTCAAAACGTCGCCGCCGTCTTCGCCGATGCCGCCGTATTTTTCTTCAAAATAAGCGCCTGCAAAGCCTAAGCTGAGCATTTCATCTACGAGTGCACGGTCGAAAACGCCATGATGATCCCGTTCTGTGATAGTTGGAGCCAATTTGTTTTCGCCAAAGTCTTTAGCCAAATTTACAAAATCCTGTTGTACTTCTGTCAAGTTAAAATTCATGATTCTTCCACTCTCCTTAATGTAGTGTAACGGTAACATTTCCCGTGCAGTGTATACTGCTGGGGCATATATACACAACCTTTTTTGCTTACATTAGCATTGTACAACTTTTCACATGGTAAATCAATAGCAAAACCATAGGAACAGCTCTATACACCATGCCTTTTTGTAATAGAGGCTTTCATGTCAAAGCTTTTTAGGTCTAGCTATTTTTTATTTTTTCTTGACAGATACGCTGTATTTATGATTTTACATGCGGAGTAAAAGAAATACTATTGAGTTGTAATTGAAGAATCCTATATGTGATTGTTGTATACACCAAATCTTTTTCGTTAAAATCTTACGTATAACGAATTATATTTGATGCAAAAATTAAGGAAAGCTTATGTTTGTATTATAGACGAATGTTCATGAAGTTGTCAAGGATATGGGCTGTAATTCCCCAAATTTTATAATTTTGGTACGCATACATCAACAC